>CAYXTY010000136.1:0-1502 GCA_964468505.1 uncultured Gammaproteobacteria bacterium | reverse complement strand
GCATTAGGACAATTCATGGGTTTTATTCCAAAAACTTCACTTCCTTCAAGCGCGTCAGTTGAATCTTCTCTCAGGTAAGACATGGGGGATAAGAACATGTCATCTCTGTAGTGTGACCAGTGTCCCGAAGTTTCATACAAAGTTTTTTTATTTAAAATTGGTGTAACGATTTCCTTGTAGCCATATTTATTATGAACTTCTCTAGAAAAGTTTAAAAGATTGTTATAGAGAGTAAAACCATTTGGCAGCCAGTAAGGCATGCCGGGGGAAGTTTCATGAAACATAAATAGCTCTAGATCCATTCCAATCTTTTTGTGATCTCTCTTTTTTGCTTCCTCTAGCATTTGAAGATGCTCATCTAATTCTTTTTGTGTTGGAAAAGCTGTGCCATAAATGCGAGTTAACATTTTATTTTTTTCACTCCCCCTCCAATATGCGCCGGCCAAAGAAAGAAGTTTAAATGCTCCGATATCCCGTGCAGGATTTTCACTGTGTCCCCCGCGGCAAAGATCTTCAAAGCTGCCGGCTTTATAAAAAGTTATTTTTTCACCTTTTTCTTGGATTTCATCTACCAATTCTTGTTTGTACTTATTATTTTTATAAAATTCTTTTACTTCCTCCGCTGTTACTTCTCGGTGGGAAAAAGAATCCCAAGATGGCAAAATTTCTGCCATTTTCTTTTCAATTTTTGGAAGATCTTCTTCTGAGATTGGATTTTTAAAATCGAGATCATAATAGAATCCTGTATCTATGGAAGGGCCGATTGTTAAAAGAGTGTCGGGATAAAGATCTAGAATAGCTGCAGCAAGAAGATGCGCAGTAGAATGTCTTATGCTAGAAAGGTTTGCTTCGTTCATCTTTGGGATTTTAGCAAGGGTTACTCAAATTAGCAATCCTTATGCGTAATATTGATAACTCCAAATAAAAGGCACAATTGGCGCAAGTAGAATTAAAGCTTTTGTAAGTAATTTTGTCATCTAGGAAAATTATTGCCGCTTCTTAAAATATAATCAATTACATTTGAGATAAATTCTCCAACTATAGGCACGAAATCAATATGCGTAGAGATGAAAGCCAGTATTCCAAAGAAGAGTGCAAGACCTATCGTTACTCCGATTCCCCATGCGATTCCACCAAGAAAATTATTTATAATGATCTGTTTTCTGCCTCTGTATATATGCTCACTTTTAGATTCACTCATAATTTAGTTTAGGCAAAAATGCCTATGAATGTCAAAGATTCAAGTCTCCTGAGATCTTCTGCATAGCAGTAAGTGCTATTTTTGTAAATTCAGGCAAGGGAATCTTAAGTGCAGTTTCACAGGATTTGATTTGCTCTCTGTTTGCGCCTTTTGCAAAATTTGGTTCATTAAATCTTTTTAAAACAAAATCTACATCTACAGAAGCAAGTTTTTTATCTGGATGAATTAGGGTAGCCGCGATAATAAGTCCTGAGAGTTCGTCACAAGCATAAATGCTCCAATCCATAAGAGATTTTGGTGT
>CAYXTY010000135.1:0-1510 GCA_964468505.1 uncultured Gammaproteobacteria bacterium | reverse complement strand
TCACAATTAGGATAATTGCCACATCCATAAAATCTTCTGCCTTTTTTTGTTTTCTTAATTACAATTTTCCCGCCGTCTTTTGGACAAAGAATATCTGTTTCCTGAGTAAAAGGCGCTGTGTATTTGCAGTCTGGAAATCTAGAACATGACAGGAATTTTCCAAAACGGCCAGATCTAACAACCACATCCCCCTCTTTACATGTCGGACACTTTTCCCCAGTTCCTTCAGTCTCGATTTTGACTCTCTTAGCATCTTTAACTAATCCCAAACTTTTTTCAAAAGGCTCATAAAACTCTTTCATTACAGGCACCCACTTTTTCTCTCCATTTGCGATTAAATCTAGCTCGTCTTCCATATTTGCGGTAAATGGAATATCATCCACTGTCGAAAAATTCTCTACTAAAAAGTCGTTAACTGCCTCTCCAACTGGATTTGGTTTAAATCTACTTTCCTCGCGCTCTATGTAGCCACGCGCTTCAATGGTAGAAATAATCGTCGCATAAGTTGAGGGCCTGCCAATTCCTTTTTCCTCAAGAGTTTTAATAATCGAAGCATCGTTATATCTAGGAGGAGGTAAAGTTTCATGAAATTCAGAAGCGGAAGACGCGTAATCTAAATTTTCTCCTGCTATAAATTCCGGCAGTCTTTTATCTTCTAAAGCTGCAGGATTAATTTTTAAAAACCCTTCAAATACCAGAACTGATCCATTTGCTTTAAGTGTATAAGCGCCTTTACCTGCATCTACCATCACAACTGTGGATTCTGTTATCGCATCTGCCATTTGAGTAGCTAGTGCTCTTCTCCAGATCAGTTCATAAAGTTTTCCAAACTGTGGGCCTAAATTACCAGAAACTTCTGCCCCCGTAACCTGAATCTTAGATGGTCTGATCGCCTCATGAGCCTCCTGCGCATTTTTAGAATTATTTTTATAAAATCTAGGTTTCTCAGATAAATATTTCTCCCCATATTGACTCCTGACATATTCACTCATTTGTTTTTTAGCTGCGTCTCCGATACTGACAGAATCAGTTCTGTGATAAGTAATATATCCTTCTTCATATAATTTCTGGGCAACACTCATAGTTCTTTTTCCGGAAAGACCCATTCGGCGTGCTCCGTCTTGCTGAAGAGTTGAAGTAGTATAAGGAGGAGGCGGAGTTCTTCTCATCTGCTTATTTGTAACATCCTTTACGATAAATCCCATTCTCCTAAGCTCTTGTTCAATATTTTTAGATTTTTCTTCTGAATCAATTACAGTTTTTACAAATTTATATTCTCCGTCATAAAGTTCAAGTTTTTGAGATACCTCAATTCTTTTTTCACCAATCTCAATTAGCTCAAATGGAGTCTCGTTGCTTCCCTTTTTAAGATTTACAGCAATTGTGTAATATGGTTCTTTCCCAAATTTCTTGATCTCTCTTTCTCTCTCAACTATTAAACGAAGAGCAACCGACTGAACACGACCCGCTGACAAACCACGACGCACTTTACTCCATAATAATGGCGATA
>CAYXTY010000134.1:0-1520 GCA_964468505.1 uncultured Gammaproteobacteria bacterium | reverse complement strand
TGATTCCCTGGCTGAAAACCTGGTGTCCTAGGCCACTAGACGAACACGGCAAGAAATTGATTATACCTTAATTTTGAGCCTAAAACAAATACTCTAAACACGAACCATAGCTAATCCCTCAAACAAACTTGTCAATTTCATGCCTAATCCTATATAATACGAACACAAACTTTGGGAAAAACCGTGAGGCTTATCCCACTTGGGGCCGGTAGCTCAGCGGTAGAGCAGGAGCCTTTTAAGCTCTTGGTCCAGGGTTCGATCCCCTGCCGGCTCACTTTCACTGTATAATTGTTTATTCAAACTCCGTTTGACTCATTCTTTAAATAAGCCTATAATGCGACTCTATGCAAGATAGATGGGCACCTTTTGTTAGGCCGGAAGATTTATATGTTTTACCCGTTCCTGTGGTAAGAGTGTATGACAAATTCACTGAAAGAGATCAGGGAGAAATCCAGGGATTATTTTTGAGAAGTGGTTATACTGTGGTTACAGGCGGAAGACATAATCGCAATAATCCTTTGGAGCTATCAGTTGATCTTATGCCTTCGTTTAAAATACCATCTCCTAGAGAAAGGGGATTAACAGGAGAAGAAGTTTCTGGTATTCCTTTACCTAACCAATTAACTCTCCCTGAAGCAATAAGGACTGAAGAGCCAGTAGTTGCAAAAGACATATACCATAATAAAGGCATAAATAAATTTCTACTTGAGACTCCGGAGCAAAAAATAAGATTTGCTAGCTGGATGCTACATGTGCAGAGGTATAATCCTGGAAACGAAGAATTTTACAGTCGACCGGGCTATCTTGAGGGATTAAGAAGACATGTGTCTTCGGATGTTTTTTATTTTAATAAAGGCGCAAATCCAAATTGGAACTTTGGATGGGTACAAGAAGAGTTTGTAGAGACTCCTGGAGATTTTTACACTTCATTTAGAATTCTCGCTGATGGATATGGCGAAGTTCATTATGGATTAGTAACAAAATCTAAACACACAAAAGATGAAAGTGCACGCGTAAAAGAAAGACCTAGAATTCCAAACTCTCTGATAGACCCAATGGATCCGAGCGGAAATGCTTCGCTCTTGGTTGATCCAAACAGTCCCTTCTTCCTAGGATCCAGAGCTATTGTCTCAAATACTGCAGCTGGTGGAAGTCCTATACTTCTAGATGGAGCACAAAAAATAGATGAATCTGACAGAAAAGTATTAGAGGATTTAGGAATTAATCCTGATAACCCAGAAATCCCATCAAGGCTCCTAGAAGCATCTGCTGCAATAAGTCATGCGCTTAGAGCAGGAATACCATTCATGGGAATCGATTTTATGAAGAGAAGAGATAGCGAAGAATTTGTACTTCTTGAGGTGAACGTAGGGCCAATGATTTCCCCTGGATCGGTTGGATTACCAGAAAATGCTTCTAGGGCTGATTTGAACTATAGAATGTACGAAAGAATTATAGAGAGAGCGAAAGCAAATAATCCCCGGGCATTTGCTACCACTTAAAAAATTATTTTACTTTCC
>CAYXTY010000133.1:0-1524 GCA_964468505.1 uncultured Gammaproteobacteria bacterium | reverse complement strand
TAGCCGTCATAGCGTGAGTATGAGTGCGACCGTACTTTGAAAAGCTCGGATATATCCTCGAAGAAGGGTATATGGTAAAATGAATCAAGAAATAAAAAATCAAATTAAGTATTTCAGTTAATTCTACTTGCCGTTTCACTTAGCAAAGATGGAATAGCAAATAAAAGTAGACTGAAAACTATTCAGTCTAATTGTTCATTAGAAATTATAATGTTCCCTCCTTTATCATAATAAATATTTTCAGTAAAGGCCTTAATGCAGATACCATCTCCGGCCAACAGTTTCATTTTTGGAATGATTTCTTGTCCAGATATCGAAACAATTCCAATTCTTTTATATGTCATTACCCGATGATTTTTTGCAATTCCCTTATGGTGTTCTAATCAATTTCTAACATCAAAAAAACTTTGTAGGGAATTTTTAATTTCTTCATTTTCTGGACTTGGTAATAACATTTCGAGTTTTTTAGGTATTTTAAGCGACTGATCAGTAGAAACTTTAAGTAGATTAGCTTCATACTTTGATTCAATAATTTTGTTTAAATCTATACTATTTGATTCTACTGGAAGAATTATATCCTCCATGGCTAAATCAAGAGCTGCAATTAATTTATCCAAATAATCCTGAAGAGAACCTATTATTGACTTAAAACATTTATTTATTTCACGCTGTTTCAAAAAATCTAATGGAGGTACAGTAATAGATGTAGTCAAAATTCATTGTTGGAGGGTATAATTACTACTAGGATACAGATTTCTATCAATGGCATCATTTAATACTTTCAATGTCGTTAAGTCGCTACTAATTTCACCGCGTAATTGGTCTGCAAGAACATTAAGATGAATTTGCAAGTGATTTGGTTGCGTTTCCATAAAACAAATAATAAAAATCTAATTTATACTAGCATTTCTTGAAGCTCCCCCCAATCCAACACTCTTACCCCCAGTGAGAGAGCTTTTTCTCTTTTGCTTCCTGCATTTTCTCCTGCTATGAGATAGTCGAGATTACCCGAGACAGCGGTACGCACTTCCCCACCGTTTTCCTCTATCATGGCATGAATCTCATCTCGAGAAATATCAAATGTTCCCGTCACACAAAAAGTCTTCCCTGAGAGAGCTCAAGAAGTTTCAACAATTTTTGGAAATGTGACAGTCACCCGTGCGAGGAGTCGCTCAAGGAGATGCTTGTGAGTTTCGAAATAGGTAGCAATAGTCCCCGCAGTTCCCGGTCCGATATCTTTCACAGCTTCGAGCTCCTCGAGAGTGAGATGGAAATCCAGGATATCCTCAGTTTTGTGAAATAAAGCAGCGAGGAGTTTCGCAGTACGCTTGCCGACTCATGAAATACCGAGAGCGCCGAGAAATCGATCTATCGGAAGTGTTCGTTTTGCCTCAATAGCAACCATGAGATTATCGACAGATTTTTCTTTATATCCCTCAACCTGAAGTAGCTCATCGCGATATTCTGGGAGGTCATAAATAGACGCCATATCTGTCACCCATCCGAGCTCGAGAAAGAGCTCAA
>CAYXTY010000132.1:0-1560 GCA_964468505.1 uncultured Gammaproteobacteria bacterium | reverse complement strand
TTGCACTGTTTGCCATAACAAATCCTGCACGTCCTTTTTGGGATAGAGCACTGGCAAACATTTGTATCCAAAGATAATTTGCATTACTTACTTCTTTTTTCCCAGTTAGGGGAAGATCTAGGTAGTACCGTGGATCACCATGAAGTCTTGCAGGATCAATGACAAGCTGGCCTCTCTTATCTTTACCCTTTACGTTGAACGGAGGATTAGCAAGAACATAGTCAAATTTTCCAACACTTTGATAAATATCCTCATAGAAAGAGTTAGCTTGAGTAATTTTCCCTGAAAGACCATGAATCGCAAGGTTCATCTTGGCAATCTTAACTGTTGAGTCGGTTTTTTCCTGTCCATAGATTGCAACCTCGTCCATTACTTGCGAATTATTCTTTATATGAGCTTTTACAAAGTTTGCAGATTGAACAAACATTCCGCCACTACCACAAGCTGGATCATAAATACGGCCATGGTACGGCTCTATGATTTCGACCAGTAGTTTTACTATTGATTGTGCAGTAAAAAACTCTCCTCCATCTTGACCTTCAGACTTCGCAAATTCTCCTAAAAAGTATTCATAGATTTCGCCGAACGCATCGCCTTCAATATCATCGGGAATTTGGTTAAAGTTTTTTAAGAGCGTAACTATGATTCTATTGTTCTCGTCAGCCTTCGAAGAGAGCGATGTGTAGTTTTGAGGTAATACCCCTGCAAGGTCACGGTTTTCTTCTTCGATTGCGGCCATAGCATCATTTACTGCTTTACCAAGATTTTCATTTTCCGGAAGACTAATTAGATATGAGAATGTAGCCTTTTCAGGAACAAAAAGCACACCTTGTGCTTTGTAGTCATCCGAGGAAATTGGACGTTGTCTACCAGATTGTGGGGTTCTGCTTTTTGTGAGTTTTATTTGAGCTTTTTTAAAACGAACGTCTGCAAACTTAAGGAAAATAAGACCAAGAATAGGTTCAGAGATTTCATTTAGTTTTAGACTACTATTAGCGCGCATGTGCTCAGCAGCCGCCCATAAGCTGTTCTGAAGATCTTTACTATTCGAATTCATGCTTATTTTATGTGATAAAAATCCTTAATTATATCTGATATATTCCTTCCTTTTTCTCCATCTAATATTTCAACATACCTCGTAATACCAGGAAATTCCGCTTCCATTTTTATCTGCAAACTCATTGCTCCGTGGTCACTAATATCGTAATTTCCTTCCACAAATTTCATCGTTAAGAATTTATCCCTTTGTATAGTCGTAGTAAAAGGAAAGTTGTCATTTCTCATTTGCTTATTTTACTCCTTCTGAGGCTGAAATACGAATGTTAAATTATTATTAAATCTTATGCTATAAGATTTACACTTTTATGTTATAAAAATTAATTTTCTTGAGTGGGTAGGTCTGATGTTGGGAAGAAGAGCTTAAATCCTCCCTTAATATTTCGTACAATTACGGGTCCGTATTCTTTTTGCAAAATGTCTTCAAGTTCTTGTAAAACTACTTTCTTCCTTCTTCCATGTTCATCAATTATCCCTGAAAATTCGGTGTAGGGAGTTTCCTTT
>CAYXTY010000131.1:0-1576 GCA_964468505.1 uncultured Gammaproteobacteria bacterium | reverse complement strand
TTTTTGTCAGTCATCGCATTAATACCTATGATTCCAATTATAATTTATGATTTTAAAAATGGATTTTTTCAAACAGTTAAATTTGCAGGTTGGTTATTTTTTCAAGCACTAGGAAGTATCGGAATTGAAATAATTCCACAGGACCCGCATCCTAGTTTGGAAAGTTTTATTAATTTTTTCCTTTACGAATTTAGAAGATTATTTTTTTATAGGAGTGAAGATATATCGTCGTTAATTTTGGTCACCGCAATAATTCTAAATACTTTTTTGATTTACAAGTTATATAAAAGTAAAAAATTTAAAATAAATTATTCTGTTTTTTACATAACAGCCCTTGTTTTATTTGGAGGATTTATCTCTCAGAGAGAAAGTAGCGGCGCATATTTAACAATGCTTTTTCCGTACTATGTATTGTTAGTTTCAATAAGTGTCGTAGCACTTAGTAGTTATAAAAAGGTAGTTGCCTTTATTATATTGTTAGTTGTAGTTCCTTTTTTTAATTCTTACTTTTTATTTAAAGAATATAAAACATCAGATGGTGGGGGATTAAAAAAACTCATTAGGGCATCGGAATTTATTGCTAAGGACTCAGAGGGAAAAGAAATTAGCATTGAAAGAAAAAATTTTAAATCAAATATAGATATTCATCAGTACATATATTTAGTCTGGTGGAAAGGTGGAAATTTAAGCGACAAGCCTGAGGTTGAATATGGCATCTATAACGTGACAGAAGGAAGACCAAGGGACTATATTTATACAGATGGTTCAGTATATATAACGAAAATAGGTAAATAGTTCATCGTTTTGATAAAATAAAATTATGTCCAATCTAATCTCAGCTGTAGTTCTAACAAAAAATGAAGAGAAGAATATCATCGACTGTCTAGAAACTTTAAAGTTTGCAGAAGAGATAATTGTAATTGATGATAATTCCTCGGACAGGACTAAAGAACTAGTAGAAGTTTTTCAGAAAAGTCATCCGAATCTAAATTTTTTCAGAAGAAGTCTTGATAATGACTTTTCCTCGCAACGAAAGTTTGGAGTAGAGAAAACTAAAAATGACTGGGTTATATTTGTAGATGCAGATGAGAGAATTTCAGGAGACTTATCAACTGAAATAAAAGAGAGGATTTCGGATGATCATTCAGGCTTTTTAATTCCTAGACGAGATTTTATGTGGGGAAAAGAGCTTTTACATGGAGAAACAGGGAGAACTAAGCTTTTAAGACTATTTAACAAAAATAAAGGGAGTCTTAGGGGAAAGGTTCATGAAACCTGGGAAACAAAAGAAAATGTAGGAGTATTAATAAATCCCATAAAGCATTATCCCCATCCTACGATCTCTGAATTTTTAAAGGAAATTAATTTCTACACAGATCTTAGGGCACAGGAACTAAAAGAAAAGGGAGTTAAGGCAAGTGCGCTTTCAATTATTTTATATCCGAAAGCCAAATTTGTTATGAATTATTTCGTAAAAATCGGATTTTTAGATGGAATTCCAGGATTAGTTCACGCAACTCTTATGAGCTTTCATTCTTTTCTTGTCCGGGGAAAGCTGTGGCTTTTATGGCAAAAA
>CAYXTY010000130.1:0-1598 GCA_964468505.1 uncultured Gammaproteobacteria bacterium | reverse complement strand
GGGAATAAAAGTTAAAGTAAAAAATGCGCCAAAAAATAAAATTAAACCTGCAAAAAAGTAATATAAATAATTATTTGCTTGATTTCCTTTTAGATATAAATACAAAGAAGTACATGTAAATAAAGGCATAAAGACATCAATAAGAGGTGTAAACAAAAGAAAACTAGGAACAAAAATAAATAACACACTACTTCTAATTGCTGCTTTTTCTCCGTATAAGATTCTCGACGATAAATATATTGGGATTATGGATAAACTCGCTATAAATGCTATGACAAATCCAGACACCAAAGCATTAAATTTTTGATACACTCCTAAACCGTTCCATAAAAGAGCAACATCAGAATGAGATGGGTTAACGGACAAAATATTAGCGAATAAATGAGAAAAAGGTTTTAAAATAAATTCTAGTAAATAATAAAACAAAACTCCTCCAGGCGGATGAAATCTTGCATACATGGGATAGTCATAAAGACTTTGATTATAATTTCTTAGAAAGCTACCTAAATCAAAAATCTGATTAGAGACTGAGAAATACCCACTTATCATAGGGTTTATGGTTCTATGAACCAGTACTTCAACGCCTGACCTACTATAATAAAGAAGACTTATTTGAAACAAGAAAGAGAGAATTACAAACGCTAACATAGTTTTGTAATTACTAGATTTTAAACTTATATTCTCCTTTTTTTTGAATATTAGAATAATTAACGCAATTACACCTAAAGGAGCCCAAATTCGAGAAAGAGTATTTGTGGGCTCATAGGGCCATCTCCAGTCAGGTGGGTAAGGAGCGGGTCCTCTTAAATACGGTGAGAAGTCAAATGCAATTAGAGCAAAAAAAATGATTGAAATTGAAGCAGTAATTATTAAGAATGAAGGCCTCTTAAACACAGATACTATATGATAACAAATTTCAGAAAAATTTAACGAAGACTTTATTTCTTTTTATTTATGAGGAACAAGAGAGTTATTAAAAGTGCAAAACCGCTAACTGCGAGAAGCATAAACAGATTGAAATTTCCAGAATTAAAAATTGCCTCCTTATACTCTTTAAAAAGTAAGAGAAGCGAAAAAGCTAATACCAATACTAAGAATGATACAAATCCATTAAGCGCAGATATATTTTTTTCTTGATGTGGAGATTTTTTCTTAGCCATTTTGTGCTGGTAGATTATCGAGAGATTGAGATTGTCTCTCCGTTTTCAGCACCAGGAGCTGCAACTGTAACTCTGTTGTTTGCATCCTTTACTACTGTATAATTTGTGCTGTAAGTTGTGCAACTTGTTATGTCTCCGCCTGGTGTCTGTGGATCTCTTGGAAGAGCTGGGATGTATGTTGTTAAGATATCAGCACAGATATTTGCTTGACCAACACCGTCTCCAATTACTTGTGGTGTTGTTAATGGAATATTTGCTGGTAATACACCTTTGTTGTCTGCTGAAAATGCTCCGATAGCATTAAGAATCTGAGTTACATCACTTCTTCTTTTTGTGTTGTTTGCTTGTCCGAATTGTCTTGCTGGGTTAATAGCGATAAGAACGATTGAAAGGAGGATAGCCAAAATTCCGATTACAACTAAAAGCTCGATTAATGTA
>CAYXTY010000129.1:0-1610 GCA_964468505.1 uncultured Gammaproteobacteria bacterium | reverse complement strand
TCTAAAAAATATGGAAAATAATAATTCGATAAAAACTTTATTATATGTAGCAGCAATTCTTATTGTGGCTATTGTGGCTGTTATCTTTTTAAAAAAGAGTAAAACTAGTTCGCAAAATGAAAACACTGTTATTGGACAAGTAAAAGTTAATGAAATAAATATCTCAAAATCTGACTCTTTTCCAGTGGAGGTTAATATACTAGCGAAAGGCAATTTAACAGATTCGTGTACTACTCTGGGTGACGTTAAACAAAATTATGAAAATAATAAATTTATAGTTAACGTTGAGTCTAAAAAAGCCTTGAATGCAAAAAATTGTGTTGAAATAGCCCAACCATTCGAACAAAATATCAACTTAGCAGGAGTAACTGGCTTAACAAAAGGTTCTTATATGGTAGATGTTAATGGAGTACCAGGTGCTTTTATTTTAGAAATGGATAATTTCATTAGTGAAAAAGACTCATTAAAATAAAAATTATGGTTAAAAAAATATTTTCTGGTATCTTACTCACACTCCTCACACCATTAATTGTTTTGGCTTCTGTGTCTTCTTCTAATACTGGGTTTGTTTCAGGGCCAGTTTGGTTTTCCAACACGACTCCAGCAAAAGATACCAACACGATCTCTGTTTATAGTGCAATATTCAATGACGAGGATTTGGATGTTGATTTCTCAGTTTCCTTGATGGATAACGGCATTACTGTTCAAAGTAAAAATATTAATATATTTTCGAAAGAAACAAAAACAATTACTTTTGATTGGAATGTTGGTAAGGGTAAACATACTTTTGTGGCAAAAATCACAGAAGCTTATAAAAATGGAATCTCATTAGATGTTTCTAAAAAAAATACCCAAAGTGTTAGTTTGAGTATTGGTGAATCTGTACCAGTTCATTCTGATGTAGGTTCTTCCAATAAATCAATAAAATTACTCGAAAGTATAAATTTTAAACCAGATAGTTTTGAATCAAAAGCCAAAGATTGGTTAATAGAATCTATAGATAAATTAGAATCTTGGCGTGTTGATAAAAGTAATGAAGCAAAGACTTCTCTTGCTAAAGTTAAATCTGATCGTGAAAATTTAACAGAAACTAAACCAGCAGTAAAAGTATTATCATTTTTACATATGTGGGGCTTAATGATTGCTGGATTTATTTTAGCGATTAGCGCACTCTTTTATTTAGTTGGTTTCATTTTGGTTGTCTGGGTTATAAAGAAATCCTTCCAGATTATTCGTTTTATTTTCCATAGAAGGGAAGAATAGACTTATTTGCTTAAATGTTCTTCTAAACTATAATGAAAGGATGAATAAGTCTTTTTATTGGTTAACGGTATGTTTGATGGCGATTTCGGCCCTCTTTTTGCCATTTTTTGTTACAGTAATAATTTTTATCTTTGGGGTAATATTTTTTGATAATTTTTATCCAGGTATATTAATATTTTTTTTAATGGATACTCTTTATGGGTTTAAGACTTTTCAAATAGGTCCATTTTATGGGATTCTTTCCATTTCTAGTATTTTGGTTTATTTTATAATTTTTATTTTCAAAGACCTTACTTTTTTTAGTAAGAATTATTTTATTTAAAAATGTTTTTTAGAAAAAAAAGAAA
>CAYXTY010000128.1:0-1615 GCA_964468505.1 uncultured Gammaproteobacteria bacterium | reverse complement strand
TATTTTACTTGCTTGTTCGGAGCTTAATTTTTTACTTCTGAGTGCCACTTCTATTTCCGTCCTAAGAGTAGTAAGAGGAGTTCTAAGTTCATGTGAGGAGTCAGAAATAAATCTTTTTTGTTCCTCAATCATTTCCTGAATAGGTCTTAGAGTTCGTCCTGCTAAAAAGTATCCTGCTGTGCCTGCGATTACAAGAATTGACACATTTATAAATCCAAGCATTAAAATAAATCTTTCTCGTGCTTCTTTTATTTCCTCGGCATCTTTATTTGTGAATAAAATGAAATTTTGACCTCTACCTTGTCCGGGAGGGAAAGGTGCAAACTTTCTTTCAAAGTCTTTAGTAATTCTGTGTTGCATGTTTTCAAAACGACGAAATTCAGTGTTTGCACTTTGATAAATTACCACGCTAAATAAGAGGCTTATCGCCATAATGATTAGTAAGTACCAAAGTGTTAACTTGATTCTGGCCGAATGAAACATATTACTCCCCTATTCTATAGCCAAATCCTCGAACAGTTTGAATAAGATCTGGCGCTCCTAATTTATTTCTTAAATGTTTTATGTAGACCTCAACAGAGTTTGGCAAAACGTCAGAATCATAATTCCAGACATGAGAAATTATCTGATTTTTTTTAATAGTTATATTTGGGTGACGCATAAGATATTCTAAAAGCGAAAATTCTTTATTTGATAGATTTATGGTTTTATTATTTCTTTTAACCTCAAACGCTACGGGATCTAGTTCAATATTTGAAATTTTAAGAACTACACCGGTAGAGTTAGTTGGTCTTCTGGATAGCGCACGGATTCTTGCAATGAGCTCTGTAAATGCAAATGGTTTAGAGAGATAATCATCTGCACCTGCATTTAGCCCCTCTACTTTGTCATAAGTTTCTCCCTTTGCTGAAAGAAATAGAATAGGAGTATGAATTTCTTTTTTTCTAACTTTTTTAACGATTTCAATGCCACTAATTTTTGGGAGCATCTGGTCTAGAATTATAAGGTCATATTCTTCGCCAATCGCTAGATCTAGTCCAGATTCGCCGTCGTATGCGACATCGACTGTGTATTTTTCTTGCGTTAACCCTTCTTTTATCGAGTTAGCTATTTTATGTTCGTCCTCAACTATTAAAATTCTCATATTGAAGCTAGATTATAACACTTTGCTTAAATCCTGCTGAATGCTTTGCTTGAAATAAGGCTTCATAAGCTGGTATAATCTCAGGCTTATGGGTGAAAATGGAAAAAGATTGGGAGTCGGAGGAGTTATTGGTTTGGTGTCTGCTATGGTTTTAGCAGGTTGTGGAAATGAACAAAAGGATCCAGTTCCAACAGCTGATGCTACCTTAAAGCCAACGGAGCTTTACGATCATAGAGTTGCAGTTGAAAGAGGGGAAAATTTAATTGTTTGCTTTACTGATGAAGAACCACTTAGCGATGGAGTTGATTGGGCTTTTGTTGCAGATCAGGCATATTGCCCTGATACTAAGGCGAACCTGATCTTCTTAGGAGAGGAAGGTCCTGTCATATCTCCATTTAGACTTGATATTAAAAGACAGCAGGATTTTTTCGAACATACCGACCAAGAAGCGATTAGAAATAAGGGTCAAGA
>CAYXTY010000127.1:0-1639 GCA_964468505.1 uncultured Gammaproteobacteria bacterium | reverse complement strand
AGAAATGGCACCGGGAAGATAAATCCTAAATAATAATCATAAATAGATTTTTTATATAATCCGAAAAGTCCAATTCCCATAAGCGCCCAAACAAAAATTAATAAGAATTTTTTAAGCTCTAGACTTTCAGTTCTGGCTTTAATAAATAAAATCAAAAAGAATATGACTGAAACCAATCCTAAGAATGCAGATACAACTAACCAAACTTGTAATATAAATGGATCGAATTTATGGAACTTAGAAAAGTCTGGGTATGCTAAAACTAAACCTCCAAAAAGCCTTATAAATACATGCTGAACATTAACTAAAAATTGTCCTGATGCACCGGTCTCTGGAGAATTAAAAATAAATTCTAAAATATTTTTAGTATTTGTAAATTGATGTCTTAATTCAAATAATAAGAACGGGGAAAAGCCTATTAAAAATCCTGCCAGCAAACTGGTATATCTTTTTATCAATGTTTTTATATATGAAACTCTTAATTGGAATCCTGCAATAAGTGTGTAGAAAAATACAATTGCTCCCACGAATGTTGCCAGATAATGAATCTGCAGATTTATTCCCATTAAAAATCCTGCAAGAACAAAAAGTGAAACCTTATTTTTAACTACCGCCTTATATAAAACGTAAAGTGTAGAAATTGTAAAAAACGGAAAAACATTTGGGTTCCAAGAAGAACGCGAATAAGTAACCACCACTGGAGAAATCGCATATAAAAATGCTGCGATTATTCCTGCAAGCGGATTGAAAAATTCACGCCCCATTCTATAAACCAGATAAATCGTAGCAACTCCAAATAAAACTACCATAATCGCAGGGCCCACTGGATCAAATCGCGAAAGGAAAATAAAAGGAGTCATGAGGTAATAATAAATTGGACCTAGGAAAAATCCGCCGACTGAGGAAGTAGGACCCAAAAGAGTTAAATCTCCGTGAAGAATATTGTAAACGACCAACGCATCGCGCCCTTCATCTCCAAGGAAAACTATATAATCTCTAACTCTATAAAAGCGCAAGAAAAAACCCAGAAGTAAGATTATAAAAATCGGAAACCATTCTGGCTTTATCCTAATTTTTTTTGGAGTTTTGAAAGAGAAGCGATGTGCCATCTTTTCCATATAAAAATATTATACATTGAATAACTATAAGGGATAACGAATAGTACTATTGCGATAACGAGAGACACTTGTCTTGCCATGGTAGTATTTCCAAACAGATGTGTTCCTACAAATACAGTTGAGGTAATTAAAACCAAAGAACCTAAGGAAACCAAATTAAATTGAGGGAATTTGACTAAAACTTTCCACGGGCTTGTGATCTTTTGGTTTCCAAATGCCCAGAAGTTATTTACTATAAAATTCCAGACGATGGAGAATTCAGCTGCTATGGCTGCTGCGGGTAAAGGATGAAATGAAAAAGCCTGAGATAAAACTTCTAATGAAACTGCATTAATTAAATAACCTACAAAACCTGTGATCGCATATTTTAGAAATGGAGAATGAACTAGCTCGATCATCCTTGCAACAATGACAAATGAAAGGGTTTGGAATATTGTTTGACCTGCAGGAATTTTAGATCTACCAGCTACTCTATCCGTTGCGGAAAAAGGAATTTCTGCAACTTTAAATCCATCCTCAAC
>CAYXTY010000126.1:0-1640 GCA_964468505.1 uncultured Gammaproteobacteria bacterium | reverse complement strand
AAATATTCCCTCAAGCTCTGGAAGCGCTTTTGCAGCAGCTTTTGTGGCACCTGTACTTGTTGGAATAATATTTTCCGCGGCTGCTCTTGCTCTTCTGTAATCCTCATGCCCACCATCCTGAAGCCTTTGATCCTGCGTATAGCCATGAATAGTAGTCATCATCGCTTTTTCTATTCCAAATTCATCAGATAAAACTTTAGCAACTGGAGTTATGCAATTTGTAGTGCAACTTGCATTGCTTATTATATTTGAGCCAGAATAGTCTGAGTCATTTACAGACAAAACATAAGTCTCTATATTTCCTCCTTTTGCAGGCGAGGATAAAACCACACTTTTAGCTCCTGCTTTTATGTGAAGGTTCAAATCCTCTAAGCTGGTGAAATGCCCCGTGGATTCTATCACCACATCTACTTTTAAATCCTCCCAGGGGAGCAATGAAGGATCTTTCTGTGAATACACAAAACTTTTTCTTCTTTTATTTACAACAATTTTCCCAAGAAGATCTTTCTTAGATTCACGAGTTGGTTCAATTGTGACTTCGTCTTTAAGATTGCCATAAACAGAATCATACTTAAGTAAATACATCCACCCTTTTAAATCAGTTGATGTCCCAGCATTAATCGCGACCACGTCAATCTTACTTTTATATTTCTCAAGAATTACACGGTGAGCAATTCTTCCTATTCTGCCGTATCCATTAATCGCAACTCTAATCATAGATCTATCTTAACAGTTCGTGTACTTTTTCAACAATTGCTTTTGAATTTATTTGTTCAAAATCTAATAACTCTTCAGGACTCCCACTCCTTGGCATTTTTGCGACACTCAAACCATGAATTGGAATTTTTGAAGCTAACAAGCAAGAGCGTACTGCTTCTGCAATTCCTCCTTCGGGGCGATGATCTTCAACTACTAAAATCGAACCTGTCTCATCAGCTGCTCTTTCTAACGTCGCAGAATCTATAGGTTTTATAGAATAAAGATCTATTATTCGGGCGTCAATCCCCTGTTTTTTTAATTCTTCATAGGCTTTGAGTGCTTCATGAAGTGTTACACCAGCGCCAATTATGGTCACCTTATCATGAGCTGAAGATTTTAAAGTTTTACTTCCACCAATTTCGAAAATCTCCTTTTCGTGATATATGACTGGCGTATCCATACGAGTTGTTCTAAGGTAAACAATTCCTTTAAAGCTAGCTGCGGCCTCTGTTAATTTTTTTGCACTTACACCATCTGAAGGATACAAGACCACACTGTCAATAATGGATCTAAACATAGCTATATCTTCAATTCCCATTTGAGATGCACCATCTTGTCCAATTGATACTCCCGAATGACTTCCTACAAATTTAATATTTGCTTTAGCATATGCCGCCATTCTTATTTGATCATGCGCTCGAGTCCAAAAAGCTGCGAAGGTAGAAATAAAAGGCAGTTTTCCTCTTCTAGAAAGTCCGACTCCGACAGAAACCATATTTTGCTCAGCTATAAACATCTCAAAATATTTGTCTTTATGCCTTTCTCTAATAATTTCTGAAAAGGTCGAATTAGAGGTTTCTCCATCAAGTACGACTAGGGAAGGGTGGGAGGACAAAAGAGAAGGTAAGGTTTCACCATAAGATTTTCTTGTGGCAATTAAA
>CAYXTY010000125.1:0-1672 GCA_964468505.1 uncultured Gammaproteobacteria bacterium | reverse complement strand
TAGAGGTTTATGATCCTAAAATTGTCGAGGCGGTAAATACTCTTTTCCCTCAAATTTATCCTGACGGAGTTTAATTATTTTACTCCTGAGATGTCGCGCTCCATTCGTTCTAGTGTAACTAATGCAAATCTTCCTAATATTTCAGATGTCGAACTGTCTCCAGATTCCCCATTTACAGCTGAATAGGTAACCTGAGGCTCCATGTTTCCCACATTATCTGTAAAATCTAGTGCCGTAGAGTATTCATCGAGTCTCCCATTCAAAAAAACACCAACTGCTATAGAATGCGCCATTTCACCTGGCCTATCTCTAAATGCTCGAGTTATAACTGCAAAATCAGCACGTTCGGGATCTGAATCTCTATCTAGGTTTGGAACAGCATATGTGTAGCTTGGCGAAAGCAAGTTTGGATAAAGCCGCGCTGCTACCCTTTGCTCTACTAAAAATATGTCTATCCAGAGTTCTTTCATTCTTCTTTCTGGATTTTTTATTTGCTGTTCCGTTCTACCCTCATTTTCAGCTCCCATACGGCGGGATTATAACACGTAAAACGGGCAAAAGCCTACCGGTTAAGGTAGGCTTTTTAATTTCCACTAACTAAATTAATAATGTAGAAAGTTCTCGTGATTCTTTCCTGGCTTAGCAGGCTTGTCAGGTTTATTGTCCTTTTTGTCTTTCTTGTCTTCTTTGTCTTTCTTTTCTTTAAGTTTATCTACATAACTAACACAGTCTCCTTGATTCTTGAAAGTTGGATTATTAAATGTTTTCCATCCATCTTTCTTACACTGATCTTTACTAGTTGGAGGCCCTACTACGACTATTGGAGAACTTGCCTGGATTCTCATAGCAATTGTGCCATAAGGTGCCCAGTTGGTATCTTTTCTAAAAATACCTATTCCAGCTGCTCCGCCGTCTGTATACCAGCCAGCGGTAATTGTGTTCCAAAATACCTCATTATTACTGTCATCTGTTCCTACAGCGACAGGTTGGCTTGCTGGAACCAAAACGTTAAGCGAGTTGTAAGGACCGTTTACTCCAATTGGACTAGTTCCATAAGTTTGTGTGTTATAAGCCAAGCTTACAATCACATCATCTGGCAAGGTAACATTTAAGCTTGCTAGATCAAAAACTGCATTGAATGCATATCCGTTATAGCATGCATTATCCGATGGACTTCTCCAAGCTGTTCCGCCTGGACATGTTGGATCTGCAACTGGTCTCCAAGGAATTACGACATTCTGAGTCTTTGTTGCAAGAAGCGTATCAGGTACGCCATTTGCGCCAAGATGACTACTATAGATATTTATCGTAATTGGATGAGTCCAAGTTGAAGAATTTCCACTGTATCTAACATCAGATGAGTAATCTGAATATAGTGCCCAATCACTCATTGCTACAGTTACACTTTCAAGCTTTCTATCAGTCCCTCCTAAATGAACATAATCCCCAAATTCAAATGTCTGCTGAGCTTGGAATGGTTGACTTGGTGCATTTGGTGGAAGAACCGAAGGAAGAGCATCATAAACTGGGTTAGCAGCGAATGCTGGTGTTAATGTTGCTCCAAATAGAACTACTGAAACTAAAGATCCGGTTATGATTTTTCTAAAATTCATATAATCACCCCCTTTCTTGTAATTGGACTATAACAGAGGGCTAATCGAATTTAAATAGG
>CAYXTY010000124.1:0-1674 GCA_964468505.1 uncultured Gammaproteobacteria bacterium | reverse complement strand
CAAACGCCTCCGTTAGCCCAAGCCCCAGTCACAACTCCTCCACCTGCAACTTCTGAAACCCAGACTCCACTATCCCAAACAGCATCAGGCTCATCGGTTATAAGTCCAAAAAGCTCTGGTGGAATGAAATCAAAACTTCCAATAATCTTAGTGATTCTGCTTTTATTGGTCATTCTTGCAGCTGGCGGAATTTTCTTCTGGAAAAATATGATGGGAACAAACGAACCAGCTCCAGCTCCAGAAGAAACAACCATGGTTGAAGAAGAGCCAACTGTAGAACCATCGCCCACTTCTAGCCCATCAGCAGGGCTAACTACATACACAAATTCAGTGAGCATGTGGCAGATAGATTATCCATCTGATCAGAATTTTAAAGCTGAAAAACATGCTGCTACTCAAGTTGGCCCAAACGGCTTAGATGAAGCAGTAGTATTCTCTATGCTTGGTCCAACTCAAACAGATGGCACCGAATTTCACGATGGCATTTCATTCACAGTTGGTACCAAGAAAAAAACAGCAGCGCAAACTGTAATGCAGTTTGCAGATGAGGATTCCAAACCTGATCCAGAGACAACTACTAGGACTCCACTTAAAGCTATTACAATAAATGGACATAAAGGTGTTGAAACTACTGTCTCAGGGCTTGGAACATTTAGATTTGTTTACCTAGAATATCCAGAAAAAACTGACAGGGTTTATTACTTAGCAATCTTCTCAGAGGGACCAGGCGCAAGTAATGCAAAATATGACGCGATAACTGAAGCAATGCTTCAGAGCTTTAAATCTACTCCTGGCTCCAATTAAAAATGGAAAACGAATCCATGCAATCTTCAGAAGTACTACTTCCAAAACCTCAAATTGATTTACCCAAACCCGAATTAGAAATTCCTGCACATACTGGTAGAAAATTTCAATTTCCCAAAATAGCATTTCTAGGAATTGTTTTCATACTACTACTCTTAATTTCTGGCGTCGCAGTTTTGGGAGGAAAATATTACCTAGATCAGCAAAAATTAAAAGCTATAAATGATTTTGAAAGCTGTGCCGCTGCCGGAAATCCCATACAAGAATCATATCCAGCAACTTGCCGAACAACGGATGGCCGAAGCTTTACGCAAGTACTTTCTGAAGAAGAACAAAAGAAGCTTTTGCCTCCCGACCCTACAGCAGATTGGCAAACATATACAAATAATATTTATAATTTTAGCTTCAAATATCCTAGAGAGGGGAAAATTGAAGAGTTTCCACCTGATGCACCAGCACCTGCAGCCATCCTGAGAATTCCTAACACATCTTCAGACCTATTAGTTCATGTTTATGAAAATTTTAAAACCGTTAACGAGGCTATTAGTTACAAGTTAGATTCAGAAGAAAAAAATCAAAATTATCCCTCGAAATACTCAAGGACAATTTACAATAATGGTGTCATAAATGGCGAAAAATTGATTTCAGAAATTAACCCGAACACTATGCATAATTACATTGACGTATATTCACAATTTAATAATAAAATCTATCATTCTGAATTTAGATATGATGATTCTGAGGACAGAAAAAAAATACTACTACTGGCTGATCAAATTCTTTCCACCTTTAAATTCACCGATCAGTCGATAAGTTGTACACCTAGACCATCTTGCCTAGATACTGAGCCGAGATGTATGATTGCTGAGA
>CAYXTY010000123.1:0-1676 GCA_964468505.1 uncultured Gammaproteobacteria bacterium | reverse complement strand
GGATTGCTTAAGGTTGTTGATAAAACTATCTGTGAAGGAGAAAATGCAAGAAGACCTGCAAGAATCAAACCAAAATTTTTATTTTCTAATTTCTCACCTATTTTATATGCAACTATTATAGTGGCTAGACTAATCACACCAACAAAAATCCAAGAACCGTAAAGAGGAATTATTTTCTCAAAAATTATTAAACCCCAGTAATACCAGGGTCCAAAATTAAAAGGTGCGGCGGAAGAAGCTGCTCCAGTTAGCGGAATGGATAGATTTTCTGAAAAAATCGACGCAGAAAGACTATCTCTGGAGGCATCAAAATCAAACCCATATCTTTTAGGGAAATTAAAAAATCTAAAAACAAACCCCAGAATAAAAATTATTCCGAGTATATAATATTGATAATTTAATCTTGTTGGAATAAATTCGCTGATCTTCACTTGAGATTTATGTACTTGATATATGCAATTGGAAATCTGAGAGAAGAGAAGAAAGAGAAAATAAATCCTTGACAGGAATCCAATAATCCTTTATGTCTAAAAAAAGTTAACAAAAACCAATATATCGGTTTAATTATCAAGTAATTTAAGGCTGCAATTGGATTTTTGGATAATTTTTGTTCTCTGAATTGTTTAGCCATAAGATGGGTATATCTATTATTTCTTTTTATGTATTTACCAAAGGTTGGTGAATCATAGTGCAGTAAATTTTCTCTTAGCCAACCCACTCTTCCCTCAACAACATACTGTTCGTGAACATCTTTCTGAGGAAGCCTTGCTTTATTTTTTCTAAATAGCCTAATTACTCCATCTGGGTATACCCCCCCATATTTCAAAAACTTTCCGAGAAAATAATTCGATCTCGCGATAAAGAAAGCATTATAGTCTCCAGTCTCATCCCCAACTTGTCCATCGCGTGTTTTTAAAATCTGCATGTGTCTTCTGAAAAGGTCAGGGATATTTTTTTCATACTCCTCAATATCATTCTCAGACATTTTAATAATATTTTTTATTTCTTCAGCTAGTTTTTTACTTACAACTTCATCGGCATCCAGCTGAAGTATCCAGTCCCCACTAGAAGCGTCAATCGCTTTCTGCTTATTAATATGAAATATCGGAGGATTATTCGTAACTATGATCTTAGGATCAAATCTGGTGGCAATTTCTACAGTTTTATCGAAGGAAGATCCGTCCACTATCACTATCTCATCAGCAATTTCCTTAACTGATGTTAAGCATCTTTCAATATTTTTTTCTTCATTAAATGTAGCGATTGCAACTGATAATTTCATTTTTTAATCGGAATTTTATGCCTAAATAAGAATAGCACACATAATGAGATAACCGACACTATTGAAACAAGCTTTCCCAGCATTCTTACCCGTGTATCTTCAAATTTAAGCTCTACGGTGTGCTCTCCGGGGGGAACTTGGTATGTAATTACACCTCGCTGGGCAGGGTCTTGGAACTCTATGGGTGTAAGAGCTTTATCAATGTATAGATTCCATCCAGGGAAATAGAATGTGTAGTCTACCATCTTAAGTGTTGTATCTGCTTTTATTTTATATGTACGTGTTGAGTTATTAATGTCTTTCTCTAAAATTACTCCCTCTCCTTCAAGTATTTCTGCTTTCTCCGATTTTACTGGATAATCTTCACTCTTCCCTGTCCAGATGGGGTTCATAA
>CAYXTY010000122.1:0-1726 GCA_964468505.1 uncultured Gammaproteobacteria bacterium | reverse complement strand
TAATACATCCATGGCATAACTTTTTTCTCTTTACAAAGAAAAGTAGAAAAAGAATTTAAATTCTGTACAATAAATATATGATTAAAAAAGTTTTTATCACATTGTTAGTTATTATATTCTCCTTGGGCGCTTTAACGTTTTCGGTAAAAGGAGGAAAGGGAGATCCTGTTTTCTATCAAAAAGAACTTGATACCAGAGTGGGTGGTCCATATGAAGCATCAAATAGCTCTGGAAGATATGCCCTAACGAAATCAATTGTGGAGGATAATTCTCTTTTCCTACGGGAAGATCTTGCCAGATTCTCCTCACCTGATGTAGTTGATTTTAAAGGTAAGTATATTTCAATTTTTACTCCAGGGGTTTCCTTTCTAGGAGTCCCATTCTATTTGCTAGGTGAGAAGTTTGGAATACCTCAGCTTGCAACCTATTACTTAAATATTGTTGCCACGGTGCTAAATATTTTACTTATAGCAATTATTGTTAAAAAGCTAAACGGTAATTTAATCGCAGGTCTACTTGCTGGATTTACTTATACTTTCGCAACTAATGCATTTACTTATGGATTAACATTTACCCAGCATCCTTTAAGTGTAACAATGGTTTTACTCTCCCTTTTAGTGGCCATGGGTAAGCGTACTCTTTTTAAGAATATTTCTTTCGGTGCGTTGTTTGGAATAGGATTTCTAATAGACTTCCCAAATGCTTTTTTCTTAGTTCCAATTGGTCTTTATATTTTATCTCAGCACTTTAATAAGGAAAAAATAGGCGATAAGGTAAGGATAAATATTAAAATCATTTTTATTATTACTCTATTAGGTTTAATTCCTTTTGCTGGATTATTTGGCTGGTATAACCAAGAGACTACAGGTTCTTATTTTAAATTAGGACAATCTATAGGTAGATCTGAAAAGTTTAGTGTAAATCTTGATCCTCATGTAGCGGCAAAAGTTCCTGAAAATAATGATGATGAGTCGGATGATAATTCTGGTGGATTATCATTACCTTTTGATTCAAGAAATCAATTAGAGGGATTTTATATTTTAATGATCAGTAATGAGCGTGCTTGGATATTCTATAGTCCTGTAATTTTACTTGGCATAATAGGATTTTGGTTTTTATATAAGAAAAAAGAAAATCAAGGATTTGTAGTCGTAGCATCAGGGGTAATACTTCTAGATATAGTGCTTTATTCAATGTTTGGAGATCCATGGGGTGGTTGGGCATTCGGACCTAGGTATCTTATTCCCGCAGCTGCAGTTTTAGCAATCGGAATCGGAGAATTGATAAGTCGTTTCAAGAAAAATATTATATTTTTAGTGGTGTTTTTTATTCTTTTTTCCTACAGTGTATTTATAAATACGGCTGGGGTTATGACTACAAATTCGATTCCACCGAAAGTTGAAGCACTAAATTTACCAACAAAGATTCCTTATACATATGATTACAATCTTCAATTACTAAATTCAAATACAACGGGTTCGCTTTTTTATAATTTATATCTTTCGGATTCAATTAGTGCAAAAACTCTAACATATTATTTTTCTGCTATTTTAATTAGCGCTGGTGTTGTTTTATACCTGCTTACATTTTTAGAAAAAAATCCGGTGTCGGAGCAAGCAAGTCCAGGGAAAAGATTTTCTTTTAAAAATTTACCGAAAATTAGGAAAGGGGATAAGAATGTTTAATTTTAGAACTGGGGAAATTTCATTTACAATTTCTGAAAATA
>CAYXTY010000121.1:0-1748 GCA_964468505.1 uncultured Gammaproteobacteria bacterium | reverse complement strand
AATATATTAAAAAAACAAGGATATAACTTCATAACCTTGGATGAAGTATATGATCATATAAAAGGAGTTAAATCAATTAATAAACCATCAGTTGTAATAACAATTGATGATGGTTATTCAGATGTAGTTTCTACCCTCGACATATTTGAAAAGGAAAATATAAAACCTGCATTATTTCTAGTTTCTAACGTTAAAGGGGTTAATAGAATAGAGATGGATTCTGATAAAAAACTCTTAAGTGCTGAAGAACTAAAAATAATTAAAAATAAAAGCTGGGAAATTGGTTCACATGCTGCAACTCACACCAAGCTTACAAATTTACCAGATGAGAGATTGATGTCGGAAATATTTGAGCCAAAAAAAGTTTTAGAAAAGTCTCTAAATCAATCTATTAAATATTTTGCATATCCGTTTGGAGGATATAACGATCAGGTTTTAAAATATGTAAATTTATCTAGGTATAAGATGGCTCTTTCTATGGATGATGGGAAAATAGATAAAAATACTGATATTTTTAGAGTTCCAAGAATCGGGGTAAATAACACGCACTCTCTGAACGAATTTAAAACTGTTTATTCTCCATCGATAATTACATTCAGAAAATTTATAAAAAAGATTATTAATTAGTATGAAAAAGCAAATAATTATTTCAAATTATGATGATTTAAAAAATCCTTATTATGGCGGTGGAGGAGCAGTCTCTATTCACAATGTAGCAAGATATCTTGCCAAGACTGATAAGGTAACAGTCATTACTGGTAAATACCCTGGGTCTAAAAAAACCACAATTGATGGAGTGAATTATATAAGAGCGGGAGCATTTGTTATCGGTCCTAGGGTTTCTCAGCTTTTATTCCAATTGTGTCTTCCAATAAAAGTAATAACTATGAAGCATGATGTTTGGATTGAAAGTTTTACTCCTCCCTTTTCTACCGCATTTACCCCCCTATTTACGAAAAAGCCAGTCATTGGATTGGTTCATCTACTAGGCGGTGAGGATAAAGCTCGTCAATATAAGCTTCCATTTTACATCATAGAAAGAATCGGATTAAAATTTTACAGAAATTTTATTATTCAAACTAAATCTACCGAGAGAAAAATTTTGAAATATAGTCCTAAGGCACGAATAGCTATGATTCCTAATGGATTAGAACCTCATTACTTGAATAGAAAGGTAAGTAAAGAAGGTTCATTCGCACTGTTTTTAGGAAGACTAGAAGTTAATCAGAAGGGATTAGATCTTTTAGTTCAAGCCTTTTTAAAAATGAAAAAGGAAGACAGATTTATTGTTAAAATAGCGGGTTCGGGTTCTAAAAAACAAACAAATGAGCTAAAAAATAAAATTAAAAAATCTGGACTTGAAGATACGTTTGAATTAGTAGGCAGAGTTGAAGGAAAGGCTAAAGAAAGGTTATTAGAAAAAGCTGCATTTATGTTAATGCCATCAAGATATGAAACATTTCCTTTAACTGCTATGGAAGCATTTGCATTTGGCAATGCTGTAGTTTGTTTCGATATTGATGGTTTCAAGTGGTTGCCGAAGTCATTGTCAGTAAAGATCAAGCCGTTTAAAGTTGAAAGTTATTCGAAGGCAAGTGTCTCATTGATGAGAGATACTAAAAAAAGAAATGAAATTGAAAAATCAGCAATTAAATATGCAAGATCATTTGATTGGAAGAAGATAACCATCGAATATTCCAAATATATAAATAGTGTTATTAAGGATGAAAAAAAATAATTATGAAAAT
>CAYXTY010000120.1:0-1782 GCA_964468505.1 uncultured Gammaproteobacteria bacterium | reverse complement strand
CTCCCTCAACTAAATATAGTTCTGAAAGAGCTGGATCTTTTTCCTGACAGTCTGCAAGTTTACCCGGCAAAGATGAACCTTCAAGTGCACCTTTTCTTAGGATTGCTTCTTTTGCAGCTTTTGCAGCAAGTCTGGCTTTTGCAGCTAAATAAACTTTTTCAAGAATTCTTCTGGCGTCAGATGGATTTTCTTCAAAATATGTAGAAAGACCTTCTTTTGCAATTGTCTGAACAATTGGCTGGATATCTGCATTTCCAAGTTTTCCTTTTGTTTGTCCTTCAAACTGGATATTATCCTGTGGCATTTTTACGTAAACAACTGCAGTTAGTCCTTCTTTTGTGTCATCTCCCGTAATTCCTTCTTCATCATCCTTAAAGCTTCCAATCTTTTTTCCATAGTCATTTATCGCGCGAGTTAGAGCCATTCTGAATCCTGTTAAATGAGTTCCTCCATTTACAGTGTTAATAACGTTGACATAACTCTCTACATTTTCTGTGTATCCCCCGTTATATTGGATGGCTATGTCTACTTCTACTTCTTTTTCCTGTTTGTTGATAAAAATAGTTTTGTGGATTGGGCCTTTGTTGTCGTTTAATTTAGTAACAAGCGCTGTAATTCCCCCCTCGAAATAATAGTTAACCTCTTTTTCTTTGCCAGTTCTTAAATCCATGAAGTGGAAGAAAAGTCCTGGGACGAGGTATGCTCTTTCGCGAATTGCTTTTTTAACGATATCGAATTCGAATTCAACAGTAGAAAAAATTTGTGTATCTGGTAAGAAAGTGGTCATGGTGCCTGTTTCTCTATCGTTAACTCCGTCTAGATCAAGTCTAGATTTTGGAAGAACTTCTAATTTACTTTTAGCTATTCCCCTAGCATAATTTTGGGAATAAATTTTTCCATCTCTTTTTACTTCTACCCAAACCCACTCTGATAATGCGTTTACTACTGAAGCTCCTACTCCGTGTAATCCTCCTGAGATCTTGTAAGCTGATCCTCCAAATTTTCCTCCTGCATGAAGTTTGGTCATAACCATTTCAAGCGCAGGCTTGTTATAGTTTGGCACCATGTCTACTGGAATTCCGCGTCCGTCATCTGCGACTGTTGCAGAGCCGTCATTGTTAAGTAAGATCCAAATGTTTTTCGCGTTTCCTGCTAATGCCTCATCTACAGAGTTATCTATGATTTCGCGAAGTGATTCATGAAGACCTATGACATCAGTACTACCGATGTACATGCCGGGGCGTTTTCTGACAGGTTCTAGTCCTTCTAGGACTTGGATATTTTTACCGGAATACTCGTTGGGGTTTTGTTTAGCCATGAAAAATTATTATAGACTATCTTAGCAAAAAAAACGACCACTTTCCATATCCTTAACGGTGGTCAGTTAAACCTTCTTGTGTTCTTATTTCTTTAATGAATCCTCCAATAGTTTGTTCGTTGCCGCGTGTTCTCCATAGTTCTTGAACAATATCTCTTCTTACTCTATCTGGAGCTTGATCTTCGATTATTCTAACTAAAGATTCAGTGCGTTCTGGTGCCCAAGTCGCAACAGGAGCTCTAGTCACTGTTGATTTGTCAGGAGTTCTTCTTGTAACCCAATTCATTCTTTCCATCGGGGTATTATATCAAATTTGAAGCTACTGAAGACTTTCGATCTGTTTAATTAGATTTTGCTGGTCAGAAGCGGGCGCGGCATTCATGGAACTTTGGATTTGCATGATTTGGTTATATGACTCTTTATAATAGTTAACAACTCTCATAGTCACTACTATCATAAGCCCC
>CAYXTY010000119.1:0-1784 GCA_964468505.1 uncultured Gammaproteobacteria bacterium | reverse complement strand
ATAATTTGTCGTTCAGATAAAGAATTAGATCAAAGAAGAATTGAACGCCTAGCGCTGTTTTGTAATGTAGCGCCAGAAGCTGTTATTTCAAGTCCAGATTTAGAGTCAGTTTATGAAGTGCCACTAGGTTTGAATCGCCAAAAACTTGGTAAGCAAATTCTGGAAAAGTTAAATCTACCTGTCAGGGAATCAAATATTTCAGAGTGGGAGACTTTTGTGTCTAAGGTTAAAAAGGTCCAGAAGATGGAGAAAAGTATAGATATAGCAATTATTGGAAAATATTTTGGTACTGGAGATTATCAGCTTAAAGACAGCTATGCTGCGCTTTTTGACGCAATTGATCATGCTTCATATGAATTAGGTGTCGCTATTAAGACACATTGGATTGATGCTGAAAAAGTAGAAAAGGACTCTGATTTAGAAAAGCTTATTGGAAATCCTGATGGAATAATTGTCCCAATTGGCTGGGGTTTAAGAGGCGCAGAAGGAATGATTGGTGCCGCATCTTATGCGAGACGCAAGAAAATTCCATACTTAGGACTTTGTTATGGAATGCAGCTTGCTGCAATTTCATATGCGCGAGATGAGTTGGGAATAACTGATGCAAATACAGAAGAGAATGAAAAAGATGGAAAAAATTTAGTAATCCACCTTATGCCAAAACAGAAAGATATTATGGAAAGACGGGCTTATGGAGGAACAATGAGATTAGGAAAATGGGACGCAATTGTTAACAAGGGAACAAAAGCATTTTTACTATACGAAAAATATAATGATTTTATAGATAAATCAAAAGGCTTGACTTCTGAGAGGCATAGGCATAGATTTGAATTTAATAATGATTATCTGGAAAAATTTGAAGAGAAAGGTTTTGTGATTTCAGCAAAATCAGTTGAGGAAGGGCTTGTCGAAATTATAGAACTTCCAGAAAGCGAACACCCATTTTACCTAGGAACTCAAGGACATCCTGAATATAAAAGTAGACCACTTAGGCCACATCCATTATTCCTTGGATTTCTGGAAGCAGTTCAGGCGTTGAAAAAATAACAATTTCAGGCTATAATATACTCCTCATGTTAAAAACTATAGATTTCAGAGTTGGTGACATCATAAGAGTCCACCAAAAAATTACAGAAGGAGAAAAAACTAGAACTCAGATTTTCGAGGGACAGGTTCTCCAAATTAAAGGTAGAGGCGAAAACCAAAGCTACACTGTAATGAAAAAGGTGGGAGACGTGTCGGTTGAAAGAATCTGGCATGTTGGAAATCCTAACGTAGATAAAGTGGATTTTAAAGCAAAGCCAAAACTGAAAGTAAGACGAGCAAAGCTTAATCATTTAAAAAGCCCAAGACTAAATCCTTAATTTCCTCAGATCTTCAAATTTTTGTTAATATTAGTTGAGTGTTATTCCATGAAAATATCTAATCCAATTGCTGTAAAAGGAGAAGATTTAGCCGTTAAATTCCTAAGAGATAAGGGTTATAAAATAGTTGAACGCAACTTCCGTAAAGGTTATGGAGAAATCGACATAATTGCTATCCACAAAAACATATTAGTTTTTATTGAAGTTAAAACCCGCACCTCAAATGCCTATGGCACTCCATTTGAAGCAATTAGTTACTTTAAATTGAAAAATCTTCTTAAAACTGCAGAGTTTTATAAGGCCTTAAATCCCAGAATGCCAGACGCAATGAGAATTGATGCTATTTCTGTAATGCTTGATAATCTCGAAAATCTAAGTAGTATAGAGCATATAGAAAACATTTCAGGGTTTTAACTCTTC
>CAYXTY010000118.1:0-1819 GCA_964468505.1 uncultured Gammaproteobacteria bacterium | reverse complement strand
ACGCCTGGCAGGCGATGAGAAGACCAGATATCGGCAAAGCTATCAGAGAACTTTCAAGATTAACTTATGGTAGAGATAGAACCTTGGTAGAAGCATCTATTGCTGAAAGAGCGCGCTTGTAATCAGTGCGCGGACTAGGACTTGAACCTGAAACCGGATGTGTATAAAGTTTCGCTACGCTCAACTTTGATTTTCTCACTACGCTCGAAAATTAAGACATAGACAAAGTGCACGGAACAGGACTCGAACCTGTGACCAGGTGTGTATAAGACACCCGCTCTACCAACTGAGCTATCCGTGCGTGAGCATATTTTACGTTACATTACT
Organism: uncultured Gammaproteobacteria bacterium; assembly: GCA_964468505.1. Lineage (GTDB taxonomy): Bacteria > Patescibacteriota > Microgenomatia > Levybacterales > UBA12049 > 2-01-FULL-39-10-A. The sequence goes on along the minus strand of CAYXTY010000118.1, from coordinate 1,492 downwards.
CCTTTACGCAAGAAATTCCCTAATATCTGTCATGCTGAACTTATTGCGAAGCAGGAACTTGTTCATTTCAGCATCTACCATTAGTCTGCTGTTTAGGCTTTGGGAAGATCCTGAAACAAGTCTTCGACCGTGAGGCTCAGACCGAATCGGTTCAGGATGACAGGAGTAGAGTTCAGCATGACAAAGGGGGGCATCCTGTATATAGCTTTTGATTACACCTCAGGATGACAATTATGTATAATATGCCCATGGATAATGAATTAAAAACTTCAACTGGCGAAACATTTTTCTTTAAAAAAGGGATTACTGACACCCAGATAGACCAACTGATTGAATATGCCCAAAATGACGAAACAGTTAAAAACTTCACTTCAGATGCCAAAAGATTTGCTTCAAGGGAAACATTTAATGCCTGGAGAAAACCAGATGCTCAGTTCTATACATTAACTGATGAAGGTGACAATCTAATGGGGATTATTTGGTTTGAAGAATTAGAACTACCAGAGTTTATTCCCACCAATCCATCTACCACTCACCATCTACCAACCACCAAATTCCACACCACTTTCGCCATCAGAACCTATGGAAAAGCCCGCGGCAAAGGCCTGTCAGTCCCGTTTACCCTGAAAGCTTTAACAGATTTAAGAAGCAAGATTCAAGATTCAGGAATCTGGCTGGCGACTTCGCCTGATAATTTACCGGCTGTTACTGCCTATAAACATGTAGGATTTATTGAAATAGGAATGAGAAAAGACGGCGAAAAAATAATAATGATCCTGCGTTAATATTTGCATTAATCATTTAATGCAATTATAATCCCAAACTATGTCATTTAAGTTAGTAGAAATTCAAGCTCCTTATCTGCTTCCCCAAGGTGGAAATTTTTTTAAGCAGCCCCCATTTGGAGAGATGTTTACAACACTAAGCAATGAAATTGGTATGCCTGAAGCAAATTTACGAACTGGTGTTATAAAGATAGCAAAAGGAGCTAATAAATCTTGGATTGTAGATCCATCAAAGAAGAATAATATGGGCTCAGATATAAATCTGGAAAGAGCTATAAAAGCAGTTTCAGTAGTTAGAAATGAATATAAAGTAGATTTAGAGGAAAAATGGAACCAGGTGATTCAAAACTTAAATACATATCCTCAAACATTATTTTATTTTGCAACTCAGCATGATACGGGCGTTTATAATGAAGATGGTGGTTGGAATCAATTAAATGCAAAAGGACAAATTGGATTTGGGGCAGTAGACAGTTATGCATGGTGGATAACGAAACATTTTTCACGCTTAGGCCGCAGAGCTACTTGGCCGGTACCAAAACATGAATGTGTTTTGACAGAATCCCAAATTAGAGAAAAATTAGTAGATAATGATAGCTCCATATTTGTCGATCGTTCCTGGATAATAGGAGTAGATGCTCCAGATACTGCAGTGAATGATTAAGTTATTAAGGATTTATAATTACTGCAAACTGAATATCCAACAA
>CAYXTY010000117.1:0-1826 GCA_964468505.1 uncultured Gammaproteobacteria bacterium | reverse complement strand
ATTTGGAATTCTGCTACAAGAACATTAACTGGAGCTGGCCTTTCAAGTGGATCGATTGCTACGAAGACGGATGTTGAAAATAATACAACTACCTCTTCAAATGCTGACATTGCAACAATAAAAGAAAATGTTCGTCAAACAAGACTTCTGGTAGAAAAAATAGCGAATAAGCCAATAATTGAAACAACAGCAGTAGAGGTTCCTGATTTAGGAAAAAAGATAACTGCAACTGAAAAACAGGTAAATGATTTATCTAAGAATACGAAGTCCGTGAACAGCAGCATAAGTCTTTTGGTTTTAAGATGGGATAAATTATCTGAAGACGAAATTTTAACTGCGGTTGAAGAGGTAAATAAAAAATTTGGGGGAGAGAATGATAAAGAAACTTCTAAATCTATTTTTGGTTCTGTAAATTATCTTACTAAATCCTGGGATTGGGATAGTATAAAAACCGTAAATACTCAAGCTAAATCTGCACGGGATGTTTCTTTCTCTCTTCAAAAAGGTCTTGAAACAAGCGGAAAAACCAATGTTTCTTTAAATAAAGCAAAAGCATTAGTAAGGCTTTTAGATCAGCTAGAAGATAGTGTGGGAACAAATTCCAGTAAAGAATCTGACCTGACAGTTTTTGGAAAATTTAATGAAACAAAGAATATCGCAAAACTTCTCGATACAAGAACGAAAGACGTAGAAGCAGTTTTGGCAAAATGGAATTCATATAAATATCCAGAAAAACAAAAAAAGATTAGCGCAATTTCAGCAAAAGTAGTTGAGGTAAATAAAATTCCAAGCGTTAGAAAAACTTTACTATCAAATACTGCATCTACAGACAAAGATCTTAAAAATAAAAGTTATTATGTTTTAGGAATTATTTCATCAAACAAAAAACTTCTCGCTGAGAAATCGGGAACACCTCTTTCGAATACATGGCTTGAGTTGGGAAGTATAGTATTTAAAACTCTAGCAACTAATCCCTCCACTTTAATTACTCAGGATGTTGAGATTAAATATTATCTGCCTCCTGAGCTTAAAGAAGAAGACATAATTGATGCCGATGAAGGACTTGAAGCGAAGTATGATACTGAAAAAAATCAACTTTTCGTAACTGGAACTTATTCACTTGCACCCGGTGAAACAAAAACTGTTTCAGTTAGAACTCAAGATATTTGGATTATAAAACAGGCTGAAATTGATAGCTTAAGAAAACAGGCTGAAGAGCTATCAAAGCCTTTAGAGAAAACTTCATTCTTTGCTCAGGGAGTAACACTAAAAACTGATATAGATGTTTCTTTAGATAAGGTTGAAAATCTAATGGATGAAAATGTAACCCCTGAAACAAAAATTCGCGCATACAGAGAAGCTCGTATTGAACTAGATGCTGCACGCGAGAAAATAGACAGGTTAAAAGATCTTGCAACTCAAGCAAGTTCCGCTGGAGCATTTTTCGGATTTGTGGGCGGAACACAGACTTTAGCTGTGTGGGGATTAATTCTTATTGTGATGGTAGGATTTATCTCTCTAACTGTGTATATGAGAGTAATTACAAAAAAAGCACAAAGGAAAAAAACTGGATCTATGAAAAAAGAGGCAAATGTAGAAGAAATAATAGAAGATAAGCCTAAAAAATCAAGTTCAAAATTAAAATATGCAGTAGGACTCTCCATGCTAATGGTTTTAACGATTGGAACCGTTATGGGGGGAATTGGTGGAGTTGTAATAAGTAGAGCTTATATGATGCCACAGGCGGCTCAGGAGATGGCAGTAAAAACAGATAATGTGGAAGTTTTGGGAACAGCGATTGAGGAATCAAACGCAAAATCAAAAGT
>CAYXTY010000116.1:0-1871 GCA_964468505.1 uncultured Gammaproteobacteria bacterium | reverse complement strand
AGAATAAACTGCGAAATGGAATTTTAATGCTGGTTATGATCGCCGGTCTTTTCCTGGTCTACAAAAATTAATCTGATTTTGTAATCGTATATTTTTTCAAAAAATGAACAGGACGCCATAATTGTTTGGCTTTTTTTAATCCTTCTATTCCCAGATCTTGTTCAAAGTTTAAAAATTCGCATCCATGTGTTCTTAAAAATTTCGCAGACTCTTGTCTTAAAATTGATGATATTCCGTCAAATGAAATATTACATTTTTCGAAGTGAACTATTGCATAGTTTTTTTGAATCACTTCTTTTATGGTAAATGCAATCATTTTATTGTCATGATATATGCCTTGCGCGAGCAATTTAAATGATTGATTTGCTTCTAGTAATCTATTTATAGCGATTAATTCGTGTTCCGTTTCTTCTCTTTTTTTATTTCTTAATTTTTCCCATGTATAAAATAATTCAATTATTTCTTCTTGAATTTTTGAATTATTTAGATCGAGAGTTCTTGTTTCGTATTCAGGATAAATATTTTTAAATCTGTTTACTAAATTTCTCTTATCATAAAATTTATTACCAGCAAATTCTGAAAGTTCTTGAATCGATAAAATATAGTCATGATTATCGGGGTCTTCAGTTATTACAAATTCTTTGTTTTCTAGAATTGGCAAAACAGAAAACTCAGGAATTAAACTTAGCTTTTTTGTTATTCCCTTTTTTTCTGCTTCGTTTACTAGTATCTCGATAGTTTCAGTAATATTATTTTCTCCAAAAAAGGTGAAAAAAGGACTGCCATCAATATAATCTTCGAAAAGCAAAACAAGATTTCCGTTGAGAATAGAAATTTCAATTTTTTCGGAAGTGTTATAGCTATACATACTTACGAAATTAAAATCAGAATATGGAGGATAGTTCCAGGTGATTTTTTCTATATCTTCTTTGTCTGTTAATTCCAATTTTTTAAATTCTGGAAATGAAGGGATCATTATAAAATCTAAATTGACAATTAGAGTATATATTATTAAGCTATATTTATGTTGGATAGATTTAGGCTAGATGTATTGAGTCTCATAGCTACTATCTTTTTTGTTTCCTACACCGCCTGGTGGTTAGCTCTTCAGTTTATATTTACTTCAGATAAATTCCAATTAGATCTATTTACTGTAACTTATGGATTTATTGCGGTTTGGGGAGGACTTTGGGGAATTGAAATTGCAAGATCATGGGGTGGATTTAAGAGTGCGATGGGAAAAGTTATTTTATTTTTCTCATTCGGCTTGCTAGCTCAAGAATTAGGTCAACTTATTTATACATATTACATATATGTTTTAGGAGTCGAAGTGCCGTATCCATCGCTTGGAGATATAGGATACTTCGGAAGCATCCCTCTATATATTATAGGAACAATTTACTTAGCTAAAGTTGCTGGAGTTAGAATTTCTATGAGATCAGTTTTGTCAAAGTTTCAAGCGCTTGTTATACCTATTTTTATTCTTGGTGGAGCGTATTTGGTATTTCTGCAAAATTACACTTTTGACTGGTCTTTACCACTAACCATATTTTTAGACTTTGGATATCCTCTAGGTCAAGCGATTTATATCTCGATTGCTCTTCTTACTTATTTTCTTTCAAGAAGCTTACTTGGCGGAGTAATGAAAAACAAAATTTTACTTATACTATTTGCTTTGTTAGTGCAATTTATTGCAGATTTTACATTTCTTTACCAAGCAAGTCGCGGTGAATGGGCGATAAGCGGAATAAATGATTTTATTTACCTTGCTGCATATTTTATGATGGCCATTGGAATTCTTCAATTAAAATCAGTAGTTAAGAAACTTCAGGAGTAAGCGTTATGGATATTTTTGCTCAGATGGCTCAAAG
>CAYXTY010000115.1:0-1879 GCA_964468505.1 uncultured Gammaproteobacteria bacterium | reverse complement strand
GGCTGCGGAGGATTCTCTTTGCGCAGTCAAAAATTATTAGAACTAAGTTCAAAACTAGAATATAAAAAAACAGACAATTTCATTTTGAACAATGAAGATGTTATTATATGCTTACTTAATTATGAAAATTTAGTACGACAAGGAATTAAATTTGCCCCATTGTCTTTAGCAAGGCAATTTTCAGTTGAACGCCCAATTGTTGAATCGCCGCATGATTACAATGATTTAGCTACCTATAATAGCTTTGGGTTCCATGGTCGGTTTAACAATGCTGGCTTCGAGTTTATTAATAAGTGATAATTTTACCCTTATTTAAATTTCCAAGATAAGAATCATCTTCTCCGTGTAATATAGCTATTTCTGTAGTTGCCCATAAAGGCTGTAGGTTGGATAATGCCCAGCATTTTTTAAATTCTGGATGGTCGTAAGAGTCAAAATTAAAGTGTGATTTTGGTATAACATGATCGATATGCCAACCATATTTTCCATAATTTTCCCAAGTCATGCCTTTTGTAAACTTAGATTCTAAGTGTTTTTTAAGCTCAATTTGTGTATATCCAACACAAGTTTTCCAAGATTTTCCCTTTTTAATTCTATTTGATCCAACACTACTAGACATATTGTCATTTAATCTAAACATTGGATCTGTTTGTCTTTTTTCTCTATCTCTCTTATTTCTTGTTTCTCTATAATTTATTCTATATATTTTTTTCTTTTCTCTATTCTTTTCTTTATTTTTTATATGTGATAATTTGGATCTTTCTTTAATTATATCTTTATGTTCTTGATAATATTTTTTTAAATATTCCTTAGTTTTTTTTATTGAATTAGGTTTCCTAATATATTTTATTTTACTTTTAGAACATGTTTTACATCTAGATTTTAATCCAGATTTTGTATATATGTCTACATAAAATTCGCTTGATATTTTTAATTCTTTACATTTTGAACAGATTTTTTCTTTTATAATTCCTTTTATGTTAGCATAATTTTCTTTTGAATTTTCTTCAAATTTTGTTTTTGCAATATTAAAACACGTTTTACACTGTGGATTTATTCCATTTTTACCTCTTTTGCTTTTGTAAAAATCTGATAAATCTTTGTCCTTTTTACATTTTCTACATTTTTTCATATTATTCTTTCCAATAAAATACATTCCCTCTATATTATATTACACGGAAATGCTTAATTTTTTTACTTTTTTCAAAAATTTGGAGTAAGTTATGGAATTTGGCACAATGTTAGAAGCCTATTTTAAAGGCTTAATTATGTTTGGAATTACGCTTATTATCAGTACAGCAATACTAGTATGGGGTATAACCTATTTTGTTATGAAAACTGATGATGGCGGTGCCGCCCAAAAGAAGTATGAAGAGACAGTGAATTCTCTTACTGAAGAACAGAGAAAGATTTTGGGACTTTAAAAATGACGCTGGAAATACTTAAAGTTTATTACGAAGAGCCCAGCTCTTATCAACCATGTTCTGAATGTGTATTTCATAGATACGACTCTTTTCATAATGAACAATGGTGTGACCATGATCCACCACCCCTTGGATTAAGGGCAAGATTAATTATTGGAGAATGGGGGCATTGTGATTATTGGGAGAATAGAGATGAGTGATTATGAAGAATTCAAAAAAGACGCCAAAAAAGTAAAAAAGTTTGTAAAGAAATGGTTTGGCAAAAGATGTCCAGACATTGATGAAACTTGCGTGTGCTGCCAGCGATGGCACCACGCCTCTCATCTTATAGAAAATCCTTTTAAAGAAGATAAAACTAACGATGATAAGAATATTTAATGCAATTCAGCTTACATCTTTATTTGCTGCTGGCCCACTAATCATTGACTACTTGTCAGATGCTACCTTTCGTGGGG
>CAYXTY010000114.1:0-1961 GCA_964468505.1 uncultured Gammaproteobacteria bacterium | reverse complement strand
CTTCCTCCAGTTGTTAAAATATCCTCAACTACTAAAACTTTTTTTCCTTTTACAAATGCGTCGTATCCTCTTGTGAAAGTGAATCCACCTTCTCCATCTTTTTCTGCATAAACTCCAGGAATATCTTTTTTAAGAATTTTTGAAAGTTCATCTGCTGCATCATGAGAAAGAATTACTCCTCCCATTGCAGGTCCTACTACTACTTCTACTCCTGATTTTCTAAAATCTTCTGCCCACATTTTTGCGAGTTCTTTAACTAGTTTTGTGTGAGGATAAATAGCATCTTTATTAATATATTTATCTCCATGTTTCGCAGAGACATAAACGAAGTGTCCATCTGTTAAAACGGCATTTGCTTTGGCTAGAATCTTTTTAACTTTTTCTTCCCTTTTCATAAATATTTAATAATTTCGTTATTTAACTCAATTGTCTTTTTTCTTGCTAATGTAGCGAAATCGGTGCCTGAGCTCGCAAATATAATAGCACGAGAAGAATGAATTATCATCCCTTGGTTTTTTGAATTTTTTCCAGCTTTTACAGTTTTTTCTATGTCTCCACCCTGTGCTCCAATGCCAGGAATAAGAATTGGCATATCGTCAATAACCTTTCTAATACTTGCTAGTTCTTTTGGATATGTCGCACCAACTACGATTGCGCAATTTCCATTTGTGTTCCAGGTATTGGAAACATTTTTTGCAACAGTCATGTAAAGAGGTTCTCCACTTTTATTCTTAATATCTTGAAATTCTCCTGCTCCTGGATTTGAAGTTCTAACTAAAATTATTATTCCGCGGTCTTTATAGTCCAGGAAGCTTTTTAATGCTTCTTTTCCAAAATATGGATTTACAGTTATGGCATCAAAACCTAATTTATCAAAAAATGCTTTTGCATATGAATCATTAGTGCTTCCAATGTCCGCTCTTTTCGCGTCAATAATAGTTGGTACTTCTGGATGTTTTTTATGAAGATAATTAATAGTTTTTTCTAGTGCTTTCCAGCCAAAAAGACCTTGTTCTTCATAATGTGCGATCTGAGGTTTGTATGCTACGACCAAGTCATGAGTTGAATCAATAATCGCCTTATTAAATTGAAAGAATTGTTCATCAATTGTTTTAAATTTCCTTGTAATGCTTTGAGGGAGCTTTTCTTTTACGGGGTCTAGGCCTACACAAACAAACTTGTTTTCATTCCATTTATTTTCAAGTTTTTTGACGAATAAAGAGGTAGATATTTTTTTCGCCATATAGTGGGCAATAAAAACATTATAGTTTGCAAAAAGCATAAGTCAATAATCGATTTTACTTTTCTATCAAGCATTGCTGTGTTATATTTAATTTCTATATGCGAAAGTTAATTCTTTTTACGACCCCTCTTCTTATCCTCACAATTCTTTTTCTTCTAATAGTTTTAGTTATAAATAGGGATGCTGGGAAGGGCGCGCTTCAGGTAACATCAGTTCCTGAAAGCCAAGTGTTTTTAGATGGAAATTATGTCGGTAAAACTCCGCTTTGTCTTTGTGAATTAAAGGATCTTTTAAGAGTTGGAGAATATACTATTAAATTGGTCCCGGTCGATAAGGGTTTAAAGAACTTTGAACAAAAAATAACACTTTATAAAGGAGTTCTAACAGTGGTTGACCGGACTTATGACAATGATGTGTCTGCATCTAGTGGCACTATAATTACGCTTTCTCCAATTGATGATGAGAATATAGCAGAACTTATGGTGACATCATTTCCTAGCAATGCGCGAGTAATTCTAGATAGTAATCCAGTTGGGGAAACTCCATATCTAATAAATTTAACAGCATCAGATCATGAGATAAAACTTCTTAAAGATGGATACAAGGAAAAAGTTATAAAAGTAAAAGGAGTTTTGGGGAAAAGACTCGAAGTAACAATGAGTCTTGGAATAAAACTGGATGCGAAGGAAGTAGAGCAGCGAGCGAGCGTATCAGCCGT
>CAYXTY010000113.1:0-1962 GCA_964468505.1 uncultured Gammaproteobacteria bacterium | reverse complement strand
CATTTTATGGTGTTCAATTTGCGCTTTGGTCCGACGTTCATAGTCTTGTTTTTGGCGCAAGTTTTTTAGCAATATTTATTTATTTTCTAGATTCTAATAGAAATAAATTGGCATTTTTATTTTTTCTGCTTGCAATAACGAGTAAGGAGGATATTGGTTTTATAACTTTCTTTATTTCCTTTGTGTACTTCCTTTTATCTAAAAGAAAAATTAACTTGCTGTTCATGTTAATTTCCGCCGCATACATTTTTATAATATTTTTTGTTTATTACCCAAATTTTACATGGGGTTATACATATGCAGGGGACAGCGGATTATTATCAGGAATTGATCCCAGGGAGTTTATAGATACTCCGGAAAAAAGAAATGTATTTTTTTATTCTTTTATTTCTAATGGTTTTATTTCATTATTAAATCCGTTTTATTTATTCCCATTCCTAGCAGACCTGGGTCATTATTTTGTGTTGGGTAATGAAAGAGTGACATCTGCTCAAGGGCTTTTTGGGCATTATAGATTTACTTCATCCCTTTTACTTATTTGGCCGACAATTTTAATAATCGGAAAATATAAAAAACTAAATAATAAATATTTTTCCCTTTATATTTTATTTTTCGCCGCCCTCACTACATATATGCTCCATGCGCCATTAACTTATTTAACAAAAAGTTGGTTTTGGACAGAGCCGTCAGGAGTTAAGAATATTAATCGGGCGATTGAAGCTTTGCCAAAAGATGCATATGTTGTGACGCAGGTAAATATTTCACCTCATATTTCTAACCGAAAATTAATTGTGACGATGTGGGGAGAGGGAAAAGATTTTAGTAAAAATTCTCCATGCGGAGAGCCAAGCTGTAAATGGTTTAAGTGGGCAGGAGAACCTGAGTATATGATTGTCGACACATCTCCCGAGTGGAATATTATTAATCTTTTAGCAACTCGCGAAGATTTTATAGAAGGCTTAGAAAATATGGAAAAAACAGGCACTATTAAAATATATAAAGAGTTTGGATCAGCAAAAATTTATACAGTTGAAAAACGCCCTAATTAGATTCTCGGGAATAGTGGAGCGGTCGATTTAATGTTTTTTTCTTTAAAAATATTCTGAATTTTTTCTGAAGTTCCTGGCATAAATGGCTTTAGTTCAAATGCAATTTGATTAATTTTTTCCACCCAATCTTGTAATAATTCTTTAAGCTTTTCTAGATCTTCAATTTTCCAAGGTTGTTCTTTTTCAATTTCCTGATCAATTTCAGAAATTCTTCCCCAAACGCTATTTAGGAATTCATTAAATTTATACTCTTCAAAAGATTTTTTATATTCTTCACTAATTTGAGGTTTTGAAATTTCATTGAATGTTACTTTTTCACAAAGTCTCGCAACGCGGGCGACTAGATTTCCTAAGCCGTTTGCTAAGTCAGAATTATAAACTTCGATAAATCTTTCTTCGGTAAAATCTCCGTCATCAGTTGTTGGAATTTGAGAAAGCATGTAATACCTGAATGGTTCAAGCCCATACTTATCTGCTATCTCGAAGGGGTCAATAACATTTCCTAGTGATTTCGACATTTTCGATCCGCCACTTTGTACAAATCCATGAACCAATACTGTTTTAGGTGTTTTTAGTCCTGCAGACATTAGCATCGCTGGCCAATAGATAGTATGAAATCTATTTATGTCTTTCCCAATTACATGAACGTCTGCCGGCCACCATTTTTCAAATTTTTCTTCTTCAACGCCATATCCAATTCCAGTAATGTAAATGGCCAGTGCATCGAACCACACATACATTACCTGTGAATCATCTCCTGGTACAGGAACGCCTACTCCCTTTGCTCTTTCTTTATTTCTAGAAATACTGAAATCTTCAAGCCCTTGTTTTATGAAAGATAGGATTTCATTTCTTTTGCTAATTGGCACAATTTGAAGCCCATTTGATTCGATAAGTTTTAATAATTTTTCTT
>CAYXTY010000112.1:0-1964 GCA_964468505.1 uncultured Gammaproteobacteria bacterium | reverse complement strand
CTGCACCTACAGAAAATGCACCTGTTTTTAATTGATCAAGGAGCATACTGTCTTTTTTTAAATCAGCAACAATTTGAAGAACAAACTGTTCTGCATCATATGGGTTTAAAATATTCTTTGATTTTATTATGCTCAGTAATTCACTTTTTCTTTGATCAACAATATCTTTAACCCCACTGCTTTGTAGAATACTATTCCCTCTTTCATTTAGCTTGCGCGGGGAATGAGCAGGAGCAACATCATCTTTCCAAGCATTTTTTACTCGATCTTCAACAACTACAAACCTCTCTCTCAGGTTTTGAAGGTCTGGCTCCATTGCATCGATTCTTTTTGAAATATGAAGAAGTCGCTCGTCCATGCGAACAATAATTTCTTTGGTTTCACCCAAAAGAATATTTGAGAAAAAATTTCCAATCTTTTTTATTAATGAAATGTTTGCTTCCATGCAACAAAAGAATATCGCAGATACACTACCCGGTCAATGATTAGAAAATCACGTCTTGAGAAATAATTTATCCAACAAAAAATCTCTTTCGGGATTTCCTGCTTACCACGTAAAGTATGCAAATGAAAAATATTTGTAACGCAAAGCCTGGAGGATGCATCCCCCCAGGCTTTTTTATTACAATTATTTATTCTCCTCCTTTTAATTTACCTTCTATTTCTTTAATATTTTCTTCTTGATCCTTGATTATTATTTCGAGTGCGGTTTGCAATGAAACACCTTCTACATGCGTTCCCTGAACTCCTTTTACAAGAAGAAACGATTCACCACCGCCACGGAATTCAACCTCCATTCCCCCTTTTGCATAACACAAATTACTGAACTCCCGAAACTTTTCCCAGGCCTTTTTCTGATCTTCTGAATCTCGCGGTAAACCAATAGCTGTTTTTTCCAAATCTTGAAGCTTTTTTGTCTCTTCGACAAACATAATCGCTGTGCCTAATGAGTTTGTAAACGGAGCACTAGCTACCTGTTTTTCCTTCATGGTTTCGAACGATTTCTGAGCCTCCATGTTTAGATGAAGCGACAAACTATAATCTCTTAACTGTTGTTGCAAGATTTCTCTTTCTAAACCATTTACACCTTCAACCTTTTTATTTTCTTCAGATGTTATTACTTCTTCACTATTCTCCTTTAAAACCTCCTTTACTTCTTCAACTTTCTCATCCTGCACTTCCTCACGTTTCACTAACTCTTCTTCCGTTCCACCTAGTTCAGTAATTTGTTTAACCTGATTTTCACTCGCAGGAGCTTCCACTTGCTCTACCTTGTCTTCATATGCAAGTTTGTTTGCCTCAAGAGTTTCCAATTGCTTGTTAAGTTTTTCTACTTCTGACATATCCAAAGTAAACCCCGCCTCTGTTTCAGCAGTTGCAATTTGTTCCTGTAAATTCTTTTTTTGTGTTTCAAAATCTCCGAGTGACATATAGTTTAATAGTTTTAGTTGAATAATTACTGATTATCTGATAATCCAAGACTGGTTCGTAGAGCTCTAATTTTAGCCTCTTCCAGCTCCTTGATATAGGCTTTCACAATCTCCTGTTTTTCCATTTGGATACCATTGAGTTTCTCAATAGCTTCCTCGTAGATAGCATTTAATTGTTTTACTTGTTCTTCGGTCATAGTGATATTATTACATGAATATGCCCCCCCCTGCAAGGTCTGGTACTTTGCTTTTCTCGACCAAGGATTTTCAGAAGCTGGGGGCAGACAAAAAATCCCCTTTAAGGAGGTTTTGTTTAATTCAATAACTTTCCATTCTTTCCATTCATGACTTTTACTTCCCTTTTCACTTCCTTGATATGTTTCTCGGTCTTAAGGTTTTCAGGCATAGTTCCTCCAATTTCTTTAATAATCTGACGAACCTTCTTCCCTACTTCCAAATGAGTAATACTGGCTTTATCTTGACCTTTAATATTTTCTTTAGAAATCTTATCTTCCGTCTGGGTAATTCGGAATA
>CAYXTY010000111.1:0-1981 GCA_964468505.1 uncultured Gammaproteobacteria bacterium | reverse complement strand
TGGATCAAATTAAGGCTTACATAAATATTGAACAGACCCCGAATCATAATGCTCCTAATACTCCACAAACACCTATTCAGGGACCAGTTCAAGCACCAGTTCAAAAACAAACAGTTGCGGCACCTCCCGCACAACAAACACCAGCTCAAGCTGCGCCAATTCCAGCAGCTCCTCAACAAGCTCCAGCGCAACAACCACAACCAACAGCTTCACAAAACCCTGCTCAACCCGTAGCTTCAGTGGATGTTAACAAGCCTCAGTGAGTTAAAAATGGAAGTGTAAAATTAAATGTAGCACCTTTTCCCTCACCTTTGGACTCTGCCCACATCTTTCCCCCGTGCATTTCTACAAGAAGTTTTGATAGATAAAGCCCAAGTCCAGTTCCCTGCGCTTCTTGCTTATGAAGATAACTTTCCCCCATAGTTCCAAACTTCCTGAAAAGCTTTTCCTGATCTTCTTTATTCATTCCTCGACCATTATCTACCACTGTAACTAAAAGATCTTTCTCCTCAGGTTTAATTGAGACATTGATAGATCCACCTGATGGGGTAAACTTGAGTGAATTTCCAACGAGATTAATTATAACCTGCTCAATCCTTTCGTGATCTGCATTTACCTGAGGCACAGGATAGGGAGGTTTAGCAAATGAGAGCTTCAAACCAAGTTGCTGTGCACGAGGCACTAACTCCTCCACTTGTTTTTCTATGACCTCTGTAATCTGAATTGGTTTTAATTCAAGTGAAAGTCTGCCAGACTCGATACGCGAAACATTTAACATATCATTAACTAAATTAATCAATCTTTCAGTTGAAGAATATGCACGCGTCAAATAACTCATTTCTTTTTCATTAAGCTGATTTTTCTTCTTATCCATAAAAAGCCAAAGGTAAGACTTAATAATTGTCATAGGGGTTCGGAGTTCATGAGAAGCCAGGGAAACGAATTCGTCCTTTAATTTATCCAGCTGCTTTAGTCTTTCATTTGCTTCCTGAATGGATCTATACAAAAGTGAGTTATCTAGAGCAATTCCTACCACTCCAGCCATTCGATCAATTAATGCCTTTTTTTCAATAGTTATAGAATTCTCCTCATCTGTGATTCCTATTGTTAATGTTCCGATTACATCAAGCCTTACTATCAGCGGGTAAACAATTATGGACTTTACACCCATCTCCTCCTGTGCCTCTCTGGATTCTTCTTCTGAAATGTTCGAACCAAATATATCTTGGAGACTCTTTACAATCTGAACTTTCTTAGACTGAATTGTTTTTACTAAAACATTCTCTTTTTCAGCTAAATCAATTGAGAGTTTTAAAAATTTATTTTTTCCAATATCGTTTATTGCTTCACTTTTTGCAAAAGAAGATATGGCTATAGGAATTATTATCTTTTCTTCCTGCTTAACAATACAAATATTTACAAATCTAAATTCTTCTTCTACTAAAAGATCTGAAACCTGCTGTGCGATTTGATTTGGGTCAGTAACCGTCGAAAGAACTACTTCGTCAATGTGTCTGAGGAGCGCTAGTGTTTTATTTCTATCATTTAAATCCTGATTCTTCTTATACATTTCCTGCATGATGTGCTCTATGCCGGTTACAGCAGAAGCAGTCGCAGGGTCACTTACTGAAGAAATTGGATCTTTTTGGGGCAGGTCCATTTAATGATTATAAGTTGAATACTTATTTGAGTAAAGCGGGGAGACTGTCAGCTGGAACAGAAAGACCCCTAATAGCATCTTTACAAACCTCAACTGAAGTTTGGCCAAATAAATTTTGGTATTGTTTTACAAGGGATTCAATAATGGCTTTTTCATCGCCTCCTAAAGCCACTTCATGGTTTTGCCAATCAATCTTAAGACCCGGCACTTTTTTAGCTTGTTCAAGTGCCACTGGTCCAATAATAGACTCCTGCTCTTTTATTATCCTTTGAGCCATCTGAGCAAAAATATCCATAACGCTTACTCCTGAAGTTTCTTAAC
>CAYXTY010000110.1:0-2024 GCA_964468505.1 uncultured Gammaproteobacteria bacterium | reverse complement strand
ATTCAAACATCTAAATTTTTAGCAGATACCGTTTATTTTCTCCCTGTAACTCCATTTTTTGTAGAAAAAATAATTAAAAAAGAAAAGCCAGATGCGATTATGATTTCTTTTGGCGGACAGACTGCTCTAAATTGCGGTCTCGCACTTAACGAAAACGGGGTGTTAAAAAAATATAAAGTAAAAATTCTAGGAAGCCCAATCTCTGCAGTAGATATTTCAGAAGATCGTAAAAAATTCTCAGAACATCTTAAAAAGCTTGGAGTTTTTACTCCTATTAGTAAATCTGCAACCGATGTCGAGACTGCTGTAAAAATCGCAAAAGAAATAAACTATCCGGTTATGGTAAGGGCTGGATTTGCGCTGGGCGGACAAGGATCCGGAATTGCAGCAGATGAGGCAGAACTTAGAAAAATTTTAGGAACTGCTTTTTCCTTTGTAAAACAAGTGCTAATTGAAAAGTATCTTCACCACTATAAAGAGATCGAGTATGAAGTCGTAAGAGATTCTAAAGACAACTGCGTCACAGTTTGTAACATGGAAAACATGGATCCCTTAGGAATTCACACAGGAGAATCGATTGTCATAGCACCAAGTCAGACTCTAACAAATAATGAATATCACAAGCTAAGAAGTGTCTCTATAAAAATCGTAAGAAGTCTAGGAATAGTCGGAGAGTGTAATGTTCAATTTGCTCTTAATCCAAAACCAAAAAATGGCGAACTTGAATATTATGTGATTGAACTAAATGCACGTCTCTCTCGTAGTTCAGCTCTTGCAAGTAAAGCAACAGGTTATCCCTTGGCTTATGTCGCTGCCAAATTAGCTCTTGGAAAAAATTTAACAGAACTTACAAATAGAGTCACAAAAGCTACACAATTTTGTTTTGAGCCAGCACTTGATTATGTGACGATAAAAATGCCGAGGTGGGATATAAATAAATTTAAGAATGCTGAAGAAACAATTGGAAGCAGCATGAAATCAGTAGGAGAAGTGATGGGAATTGGACGTACTTTTGGAGAAGCATTTCAAAAAGCAATAAGAATGCTTGATCTAGATTTCGAAGGAATCGTAAACGATAAACTATTTAGCAATGCTTCCCTAGAAGATCTGAAACAAGCACTTAGTAAACCAACTCCAAATAGAATGTTTGCAATTTCAGAAGCATACAAGAGGGGCTTTACAACTTCAGAAATTCATTCATTAACGGGAATTGATCCATGGTTTTTATTTAGAATAGAGAACATTACGAATCATGAAAAAAAATTAAAAACAGATAAGAAATTAATTAACGATAAAAAGGAATTATTGGAGCTCAAACAATTAGGCTTTTCTGATAAAAGAATTGGAGAACTCGTAAACAAAAAGGGTCTTGATGTAAGAAAAATTAGAAAAAAACTTGGTGTTCTCCCATCAATATTTCAAATTGATACTTTAGCTGGAGAATTTCCTGCTCAAACAAATTATCTTTATTTAACTTATAACGGATCACATTCTGATGTTAAACCTTCTGGAAAAACTGGAGTAGTAATCTTAGGCTCTGGTCCTTACAGAATTGGTTCTTCAGTAGAATTTGACTGGACAAGTGTCGCTGCAGTAAATGCTTTAAAAAAACATAATAAAAAAACAATTGTAATTAATTGTAATCCTGAAACAGTCTCTACCGATTACGATGTTTCCGACAAACTTTACTTTGAAGAATTAACATTTGAAAGAATTGCAGATATTTATGAATTTGAAAATCCGTTTGGGGTTGTTGTATCAGTCGGCGGACAAACTCCAAACAATAGGGCGAAGGCATTAAAAGCGCATGGATTTCATATTCTAGGAACGGATCCAAAAAATATAGAACGCGCTGAAGACCGATCTAAATTCTCATCACTTTTAGATAAATTGCAAATTCATCAACCTGCATGGAATAAATTCATCTCCCTAAAAGACGCATCTGATTTTACAAAAAGAGAAGGATTTCCTGTTTTAGTACGTCCTTCTTTTGTTCTTTCTGGAAGCAACATGAAAATTATCTA
>CAYXTY010000109.1:0-2047 GCA_964468505.1 uncultured Gammaproteobacteria bacterium | reverse complement strand
ACTTGCAAATGCTTCTGGAATAAAACTCGGAAAAATAATAAATGTAACTGAATCGACAGGATTAGTGGGATATCCAATGCCATTCACAATGGCCACTAAAGCAATGGATGTATCCCAAGGTGGAGATGTCATAGTTCAAAATCCTGAAAGGGAAGTGAGCAGCATAACTCCAGGAGAAAGTAATGTTGAAGTAACTGTAATTCTAACTTATCATACAAATTAATATGTCTAAGGACGAACAGAAGTTTCAGAAAGCATTTTTACTACAAGTAAGAGCAACTCTAAAAGGGGACTATGAACTAGCATCTAGAGCAAGAAGTAAAGTGAATTTCTATCGGAAAAAAATGGACGGCAGAAATTAATCCTCACTTATCATTTCCGCTATGGAAAGATTTATGAACCTCTCTTAATTGTTTATTTGTTATGTGAGTATATATCTGAGTAGTTGCGATATTCTTATGTCCGAGCATCTCCTGAACGCTCCTTAGATCAGCTCCGTTAGTTAAAAGGTCTGTCGCAAAACTATGTCTTAAAGTGTGAACTGTAGCGTCCACTGGAATCCTCGCTTGCCTCACATACTTCTTTACAACCCTCTCGACACTTCTTGCAGTAAGCCTCATTCGCTCACCATTGTTTTCTTCTATTACAGTCCCTGAATAACGTATAAACATAGGCTTAAAAGCGTCTTTCCTGTGATTGAGGTATTTTTGTATCCACTCCGCAGCCCTATCAGAAACGAACACAATTCTTGAACGTCTACCTTTTCCAATAATCCCGAACTCTTTACGGTCTAAATTGATCTGATCACGGTTAAGACTCACGAGCTCAGACACACGAAGACCAGTTGAGAATAAAAGCTCCATTATGGCGCGGTCTCTAACCCCTTCCTCCTTAGAGGTATCAGGACTCGTAACCAAACGGTCAACTTGTTCTCTTTCTAAAAACTTCAAAGATCGACTCTCTGTTTTAGGTAGATCTATTTTTGATGGCTCGAGAGCTTTTATGTCATTCTTTATTAAAAACCTAAGGAACGAACGAAAGGCAATTATGTAATAATTTTGGGTGACTCGCTTAAGACCCGCTCCTTTTGCATCCACCTTATTAGACAGAAAAACTCTATACTTTCTTATGTCTGAAAGGTCGAGTTTATCAAGCCCCTTATCTGGAATTGTCTCCTTATGCCACAGTCTAAACACCTCAAGATAGTGCCTGTAGTCTCTAATCGTAAGCTTACTGCAGTTTTTTTCTATCTCTAAGTATTCTAAAAAGTCCTCTGAATATTTTAAAAGCTTTTCTTCCATAATACTATAAGTTAAAATTTGAGGCTAAATTCTTATAAAAACGTCGATTAGCAGAAATAGGGGAGGAGTGCCACGTTTGAAATATTTTTAGAACAAAGTAGATCAGACTATATCGAGGATTATTACTAACTATGGGCAGACTATAATTCATTAATTATTATATTTAGCTATGCCAGATCCTTTTTGCGACGCTTGCGTTGTAAAAAGGATCAATCATGATCACCACAGCTGATTAATTATACGACGTGGGGAATTGTATAGTCAAGGCTTTTCGATTATAATGGCAACTTATGTTTACAGAGCTTGCGATATCGATTCATGAAAAAGGAAACCCTAAAACATTAACTGATAGAATCCTGGGGAAAGTTGCTTCAGTCATGACAAGCCATCATGAGGATGTAAAAGGAAAGTCAGTTAATATGCTTGGAACGAGACTTGGCAGCATACCAGTTATAACTGAAGGGAGATTAACACATCATCCGCACACGACTAGTCATATCTATTTCTTTGAAACCCCAGATGCCATAGACCGCTTACAAGTTAGAGGAATTGCTATAGATGGAAGATCAATCATGGAATACGAATATAGGCAGGGTCAACCAGATTCTCATACCACAAAGGAAGTTTCACTAAACAGGGCGTGGGAATTATTTACTCAAGTTGATAAAAGAATTCCGATCCAATTTCCAAAAGTTTGAAATAAAAATTCATTGGTGCTATAAATTAGTTATGGCTGAAGGATCACA
>CAYXTY010000108.1:0-2056 GCA_964468505.1 uncultured Gammaproteobacteria bacterium | reverse complement strand
AGGATGTTGAGATCTTATCTCGGCTAAAACACCTACTATTTTGGCAGCATTTGCTTTATCTGAATAAAAAAGCATCTTATCTACTCTTTGATAATCTTGGGGTGATGGCTTCTGTAAAGAAAAATCAATCAATTTGAAATAATAAGGAATGCCTCTTTCCGTAGCAATTCTGACAAATTCTGCAGCTAACTTAGGAGCTTCATTCACCGGCGGATTTAGATAAAAACGAGTCTCTGTATTTGGCCTTTCGTACTGATAACCACTGGCTCTATGACCCTGAAAATGTAATAAATAATTATCAACAAATTGGCCAGAAAGGCCATCCTGGTATTGTGCAGCCGATAACTTATTTAATTCAGGATTATCTATATATAATTTTCTTACTTCTGCTGCAGTTTGTGGATCAGGAATCGTTCTAAAATCACCTAGCTTTTTGGTAAGCTCAGGGCGTTTCTTACTTATCCTAGCTTGATCAGCGATAAGAGCCGCTCTCCAGTTTTTAAAAGTTGATAAAAGTAGAGAATCGTATGCCTGTTTTCCGTCTGATGTTAGTAGGTCTACTTCTTGCCCTGCAGGCTTCTCTACTCCATAAAATGCCCCAGTACAAAGAAACTCATAATATTGATTTTCATTAAGCAGGTAGGCTTTTCCTGCTGCTCTACTTGCCTGATCAAAGTTCCTAAATTGTCTTTGAAATTCTATTACATCCTCAACAGTTAAAGGCCTTTTTATTGCCTCTAAATTAACTTCTGCTTGGCTGGTTGCCTCAGTTTTCGCCTGCAAACTCTTTTTATCAGGCTGAGAATCCCTTGCAAACTCTTCTACAGCTGCACTCTTTTTACCCCCAGTTAATCCATCTAGATATTGCTGGTCATAAACCCTTGCGCCATTTATAAATGTCGCCCTTACAACGTCCGATGTAGTTCCTGTGTATTGAGATCCAATTCCATAAGTTAAAGGTTTGCCGATTACGATTTTACTCCTTGCAAGAGATTCTCCGTCATACTCAATTGCATGCGGTTTTCCCAAGGCTTTACTCTGAGAAGCATTAACAACACGACCCTTCAATGAATCTCCGCCAATAAAATATCTATTCCCCGATTTAGTTTCTATGTATACACCCGTAAATCTATCATTACCTAAATTTGAGGCATCAGAACTAAAAATATTACCCAAACTAAATGATTGATCCGGCTCTGAAAGCTCTAGGCCAAGCATTCTATTACCAATATCCACAGGTGCCCCTAAAGACCCTCCGTCCACCTCTGTAGGCGCTGCGTCTGCCATATCTCTTAACATTCTCCCTGGTTCACCCACTTTAATTGTGCGAAGAAATCCTGCATTTGGGTTTATAGCTGGTGGCGTCTGAGCAGACGCAGGGGTTTGATCAACAGATACACCTTGTTCAACAATGGGATTTACAGGCTCAGACATAGTTTAATTGTAATGGAATATAATTTAGAATGTAAAATTAATTTGTTCTTTAGCCTCAATTCAACTATAATTAACCCTTAATGAATGATCTTTCAGAAAAAAAAGAAAAAGTTATAAAAGAATTCCCCACACTTGGAAAAATTTCGGACGAAAATTTTCCAAAACACATTTTTATAATCCCTGACGGAAATAGAAGGTTTGCTAAAAAAAATAATAGACCCTCGTTTTGGGGACACGAAAAAGGATTTAAGGTCGCTATTAATTTACTTAGATTTTTTAGACCCTTCCCTATAAAAGTAGTTACGCTTTGGGGATTTTCTTCTGACAATTGGAAAAGAGACGAAACAGAAATAAAAAACCTCATGAGGATTTTCGGTTTTATAATCGATAATTACTTAGACGAAATCAAAGAATATAACTCAAGATTTGTGCACCTGGGACGCCGCGATAGACTCCCAAAAAATTTACTTGAAAAAATTGAAAAAGCAGAAGAGGAAACAAAAGACAATAAAGGACAAATTGTCTGTCTTGCATTAGACTTTGGAGGAGAAGACCAAAACGTACGAACAGCGACTAAAGCAAAGGAGGCAAACTTTGACATAAACGAGGAAAGTATTTGGAA
>CAYXTY010000107.1:0-2059 GCA_964468505.1 uncultured Gammaproteobacteria bacterium | reverse complement strand
GTCCCAATTCTTTTCCCCAACAGGATTTTCCCGTCCTTGAAAATCAAAACCCCGGTTCCAACTCTTGCTTGTGGTGTTTCCATAAATTCATATTAAACCATTATCAACAACATACCTAATCATATCCTTTTGGTCATAAGCAATTTCCATATTCAAAGCATCTTTCGGATTAATCCATTTTATTTCTTCCACTTCTTCGATTTGATTTACTTTCGGCTCGCCAGAAACAATTTTACAAATATGTGGCAGTGCGACGCGTGAATATTTTTTGATAGCAAAAGTATTTGTATCAAAATATTTACCTACAAATTTCACAACTTCTACCTCTACGCCAATCTCTTCCATGACTTCCCTTTTAACTGCATCCTCTACTTTCTCACCCCATTCCATCCAGCCACCCGGCAAGCACCAATACCCTGGAAATGAACTCATGCCACTTGACCTTTTCTCGAGCAAGATCTCGCCTTTATCGTTTACTATAATTGCATCTACTCCTATATACGGATGATCTTTCTTGGCCACCGGATTACCCCATTGCCATTTCGGGCTCTCACCTTTTTTGTAGCAGATAAAAATTAATCCTGAGGTTAAAATAATAAAAGGCAGTATCGAGCGAAGTAATAAATCATTCAAAGAAGCATAATTTGAATTTTTCCCAGAGAAAATAGGCAAAATCAACAAAACATAAATAGCTATAACAACCCACCCCTGCCAAGTGCTAGGTGTCCACCCCCATCCATAAGTCTTTCTCCTAAACCATAATTTTTTATCTTCCATTTTAAGCTGTTGGTCTTTTAATTATTAAATCTTGCTCCGGGTTATCTAGCTTCAAATTATTTATTACTTTTTCAACAACATATTCTGGTTCCATGAAATTTTCAAAATCTGCAGGAAGTCTTTCGTCGTGCAAATGAGTTTTCATTCCTCCTGGATAAAGTGACAGGATGTTTACCTTACTATCTTTATTCTCTGCTCTCAATGCATCGACATATCCACGAAGTGCCCACTTGCTAGCCGCGTATAATTTGGCATTTTTTGAGCGAGTTGCATCAAGAGCCGCACTTGAAAGAATATTAATTATTGTGCCGCCCTTCTCTCTCATATTAACTAATGCGGTTCTCGAACCTACAACGCTACCAAAGAAATTAATGTCGAAGAGTTCATGGGCTTTATCCATATCAATATTTTCACCCACAGGAAAAACTTTGAAAACTCCTGCACTATTTATCCAAATATCAATAGAACCAAATTCTTCCACTACAGTTTGAGCGATTTTTTTGATACTGTCTTCATCTTTTACATTACACACCATTGAAGTTGCGCCAATTTCTTCACCTGTCTTGTTTGCACTTTTCGGATTTTTGCTTGCGATAATAACATTCGCCCCTTCGGCAATGAAACCAACAGCAAGTGCCCTACCAAATCCTTGGCTTCCTCCTATGATTACAATATTTTTATCTTTTAAGCTCATAATTATTCACCTGGTTCAAACAAAGTTCCATCAAAAGGTTCGACTCCGTGTTTGTTTCGATCTTCCTGCGGTGGAATAAAAATTTTATCAGCGTACACACGCAGAGCAGTGGAAACTTCTTTTGTTAACACCTCATCTACAGTTTGCAAAACGGCCTTGATTGCACGTGGGCACGAAATACCAGGCTCTATTTCTCCAATAGGGCTTAGATCATTTAGAAAAATTTTCATTATCATTTTTTCTTTAGCAGGAAATTTAGGGTCTTCAATTAGATCTTGTAATGCTAAACTAAGAGTTCCTAAATTTTTATGGGCTTTAATCGATGAATCTCTTACAAGACCCCGAATATGCATAAATCGCTCATCTTCTCCTGCTTTACGTTGATTTAAAAACTCCATAAAACGATTAGATAAATATTTCCTGTCTTCTTCGGAAAACTGTGAAGAATCATCTTGATTTTTTTGGTCACCAATAGAACTTTCCACTTTTTTTATTTCGTTGTTTTTCCAGCCTTCATCCATAAATTTAACTACACAAAACTTTCTGGTATTGGGAACTTTGATGCTAATGCTTTTATTTTTTGTTTTA
>CAYXTY010000106.1:0-2094 GCA_964468505.1 uncultured Gammaproteobacteria bacterium | reverse complement strand
CAGATTGCGCTAAGGAATTTCCAAAAGACTGGTTTGAAGAAGCTAAATTAGATCCAAATGGCCCAGATAAAAATCTAAATTATTTTAAAGTAAATGCGTCTCAATCTTTAAAAATTTGGATTAAGAAGGGCTGGATTAGAGATCAGGATCCCAGGGGATGGTTTCAGTGGTATTGCCGTTATTATATGGGTAGGCGGTCTGTTGATGATGATAGACAGATAAAGCGTTGGAAAGCGATTAGGCGCCATATAGCCCAAGTTAAAATAAATTGTGAAAAAGGGGATTTTAATTGCAGGCCTCGTCAGAGGCAGGCAATTCTCCACTGGGCATATGACTCAAGGAAAATTTAAGTTTGACAATTAAAACTCTTAGAGTATAATCCCACCTATGCCAATACCAGAACAACCATCTCAAGGAGAGAGCGCGAGATTGAGTGAGCCAAGTACTATAGTTGATGCAGGATCAGTAGAGAGAGGTAAAGGGCCTGTTGAGATGAATTATAGAGTTGTATTTGGGAGTGAGATACAAGCTGCTAGATTTAATGAGCAATTTGCGCTTGGACTTATGGTGGTCGGTGTTCAAGGGCAAGAAATAAAAGATGTGGTGAAGGCTGATAGGGTAACAAAAGGCCCAGATGGAGAAGAAGTTTTTGAAAGAGTTCCTCAAATAGGCCCCAAACAATAACTAGACGATTTTTTCCCAAGGAAACTCTGGACGGCCGAAGTGGCCATAAGAAGAAGTCTTTAGATAAATTGGTTTTCTTAGACCCAAACCCTCAATGATTCCCTCGACAGAAGTGTCCAAAATTTTTTTCATAAAATCTTTTATAATTTTGTCTGATACTTTTTCAGTTCCGAATGTTTCAACTTCTTGCATCACAGGTTTTTTTGCACCAATAAAATATGCTAGTCTGACCTCCGCTTTATCTGCGAGTTTTGTGGCCACAATATTTTTAGCTAAAAATCTCGCTGAATAAGCGCCTGATCTATCCACTTTCGTAGGATCTTTTCCTGAAAAAGCGCCTCCTCCGACTCGAGCGTACCCACCATATGTGTCCACTATAATTTTGCGGCCCGTGAGTCCTGCGTCAGAAGATGGGCCTGGCATGTGCCAAACTCCAGTGCCGTTTACGATTAAATCTTTCTCTGAAATCTTAAATCCGAATTCATCAAGAACTGGGGTTACCACAAATTTAAATACGTCATTTTTTACTTGTTCAAGTTTGACTTTTTCCTCATGCGGAACAGCAATTACAACTTGTTTGACTTCGTATGGAATTCCATTTTTATATCCTATTGTAACCTGAGTTTTTCCGTCAGGCCTAAGATATTTTAGTTCTTTTTTGCATTTATCTAATTTCTCAGCGAGTCTGTGAGCGATTGAAATAGGAAGAGGCATGAGTGACTTTGTTTCCCGACAAGCAAATCCAAACATCATGCCCTGATCTCCTGCGCCTCTTTTTTTAACTCCGCGTGCGATTTCGGGTGACTGTTCATGAATGTAAATTTCAACATCTGATTTGTCTGAGAAATTAAAACTGGGATTTGTGTAGCCTAGTTCTTTTATTCTTTTTCTGGCAATTTCTTCAAAGTTTATTTTGGCAATTGTTGAAACTTCACCGGCGATAACAAGCTTATTATTCGCTGCAAGACATTCAACTGCGACTTTTCCGTATTTATCTTTTGCGAGTACGCCGTCCAGGATAGAGTCAGAAATTGAATCACAGATTTTATCCGGGTGGCCATTGCTTACAGATTCAGAAGTAAAAATATTTTTGCTCATAAGCCGCATTTCCTTTTAGGAATGGCACCGCGTTCCGTTTGGTTCACTTGGACTCGGTTGCCGGTCCGATATTGATCGGACTCTCTTAATGCAGATTAAAGAATATCAGATTAAAAAAAATTGTCAATTCTCATGTATAATCCGAAGTCCATGGATGACCAAGAGTTTGAAAAGTTGATCGGAGAAGCGCTTGATTCACTTCCAAAAGAATTTGCAAAAAGGCTTGAGAATGTAGGAGTGACGTTTGAAAACTGGCCGAGTCCAATGCAGGTTGCGAAGTTAAGGTTGGGTAGAAGAAGTTTGCTTTTTGGC
>CAYXTY010000105.1:0-2156 GCA_964468505.1 uncultured Gammaproteobacteria bacterium | reverse complement strand
GGATGCATAAAAATAGTTTCTTTTCCGGCTCTCTCACTAATAAGTTTAGTATCTAAGATAAATCGATTTTTAACTTTCTCGTATTCTTTTAAATTTTTAAATCTTTCTTTTTGGACCCTAGTCCAATACCAGAAGTCGGCATTTTTGGGAATATCTTTTTCTGAATCTATTTCAATTAATTTTATTCCAGTTTGTTTAAACTTTGTAAAGTCATTTTTGCTTAGTTTTAACTCTTTTGGAGAGAGAAGGTAAAGAGTATTATTCTTATATTTCGAAAGCCCACGGATTAATGAGTGAACTGTTCTGCCGTTTAGCATGTCTCCTGCCATGACTCCTGTTAGACCTTCAAGCTTATGAGCGTGATCATTAATTGTCATCATATCTAGAAGCGCTTGGGTTGGATGTTCCCCAACTCCGTCTCCTGCGTTAACAATTGGTACGAGCTCTGCGGCGCTAGCAGCCTTTATCGCAGTTCCTGCTTCGGGATGTCTTATGACTATCGCATCGCAGTATGATTCAAATACTCTGATTGTGTCTTCCAGTGTTTCTCCTTTAGAGACTGAAGAAAAAACCTGAGGATTAAGAATTTCTATGGTTGCACCTCCGAGTTGCTTTACGGAAGCTCCAAATGAACCGAAAGTTCTGCTTGATGGTTCATAAAAAATAAGGGTAACGATGTTACCCTTAAGAATATCTGATGGTCTTGCATTCTTAGCAATGCCACGCATCTTAGAGGCTTGCTTAAATAGAATATTAATGTCTCTTGGGGAAAATTGGTCTAGTGACAAAATGTCTTTGCCTTTAAAGTTTCCATTTATCGAGTTATCGGAGTTGCTTTTAGCCATAAAAAATCCCTTTGCTAACGCTAAGGGTAATCCAGAATCGTCAATTAGATTGCCAACGCGTTCTGGAATTTAATTCTACCAAAGAGGTTTTAAAGGGTCAACGACTAATTTTTTTTGCTAAAATATATAGATGAAAAGAGCTTTATCTGCATTTTTTTGTCTTCTGGTTATTTTTGTTGGTGGAATAGGACTTTATTATCATCATGAAAAAACAAATGCAAGAAATATTTCCTCTCCTCTTCCTGAGGATTTAAGTAAAAATAACAACTCTGAAATTACTAGTTTGGATTTTTGGCTTCCAAGTCTTTTCGGACTTTTTGATTCCAATGAAGTGCCCGAGCTTTCTGCCAAATCTGCGCTAGTTTATGATCTTACGGATGAAGTAACTGTTTATGAAAAAAATTCTCAGGAAAGACTTCCAATGGCCTCGATTACTAAGATTATGACCGCAATTGTTGCTCTCGATCATAAATTAGAAAATGACAGATATGTGGTGCCTGAAGAAGCACTGGTCGGAGAAAACGTGATGGGTTTATCAGTGGGAGAGGTAATGAGCATTGAAGAGCTTCTCTATGGTGTATTTATGTATTCAGGAAATGACGCTGCGGAGACTCTTGCGATTAATACGATGGAAAGAAGTGAATTCGTATCGACAATGAATAAAAAAGCTAAAGCAATTGGGCTAACTAATACTAATTTTACTAACCCAACGGGTCTTCAAGGCGACGGAGATCAATACACGACCGCATATGACTTATTAGTTCTCGCCCGCTATGCTGTTGCAAATTATCCGGAAATTATAAAAGCTTCTTCTACAGCCGAGCATCATTTACCAGAAACTGAAGATCACTATGCTTATGATCTATATAATCAAACAAATTTAATTACGAGTTATCCTGGAGTTAAAGGTTTGAAAGATGGTTTCACTCCTGAGGCAGGACTTTGTTTGGTTACCTACTTAGATTATGAAGGACATAAGATGATAGGAATAATTTTAGGAAGTGAAAATAGAAGGCAGGAAATGAAAGACTTATTAGATTATTCGCTAACCAAACAAGGAGTTGAGCCCCCACCCCACGACTAAATTTTTAGAATTTCGTTTGCCTTGAATACTTCTGGTTTAGTATAATACTACTTGCGCCGCGGTGGTGGAATGGTAGACACGAAGGCCTTAAGAGCCTTTTCCCTTTCGGGAGTGGAGGTTCGAGTCCTCTTCGCGGTACATATATATTTTTACGGGGTTTAGCTCAGTTGGAAGAGCGCGCGGTTTGGGACCGTGAGGTCGGAGGTTCGAGCCCTCTAACCCCGACT
>CAYXTY010000104.1:0-2169 GCA_964468505.1 uncultured Gammaproteobacteria bacterium | reverse complement strand
GGAGCATTATGATTCGGGGTCTGTTCAATATTTATGTAAGCCTTAATTTGATCCACTAAATTTCCCGGGGTAATTTGGCTTTTTATAAAATATCCATCTCCTAGAGACAAACCTTCCTGCATTTCTTTATCTTTATCTAAATTAGTTAGAAAAATTATTTTTTTATTTGGGAGTTTTGCAGGCGAGGCTTTAATCTGTCTCATTATGGAGATTCCATCAATTCCAGGGAGAATAATATCTAACATTACTAGGTCCCATCCTCCTTGTTGAATTTTCGCTAAACCTTCATTGCCATTTTCTGCAGTATCTACGAAATAGCCTTGATCTGAAAGAACTTCCTGATAAAGTTCTCTTAAGTATTCTTCATCCTCAACTATAAGAATTCGAGCTTGATTCACAAAAGTATCGTAACAACAGGCGGTTTAAAAGTCAATTAAAAAAGGAGGAATTTGACACTATAAGATAGTTTTCCTATAATTCGCCGATGACTCATGAAGGAATAGATATGTCTGGAGGAGATGCTCCTTCGGTTTGGCGTCCGAGCTTTTCACGAATATTAGCTGATCTGAAATCAGATGTTGCGAGTTATTCTCGGGATGGCATAAGTTTGTCACAAAGAACAATTTGGAGAGTTGAAGATATAACAGAAGCAATTAGAACCCCTGAAGGAATCCAATTCTTAGAATCTATTATTATTTCAAACGAAGCAATAGATAGATATCTGATAGGTCTTTTTTTAACTTCAGTTCCTGTTAGTCAGCTGAGCCCTCAAGTTAGACTTGCCCTAGGACCAGTGAGAGAGGTTGAAGCAGATGTAAAAATTACCCCCTTTTATAGAAGTTGGGATCTATGTGCTGCATCAGAGAGATATTTAGAGGAAGCTATGGAAAGAAGAGGTACTATTCTGGCTGGAGATGCGATACTTCTGAAAGAAAAGGAGAGAAAAGCGGGGCTTTGTGTCCAAACTACCTCTACTCCAGCAGGAACTTTTTTGGCAGGAAGCTGGTATGAACCAATTGATCAGGAAGGTCTAGAGGCTTCTTTTAGATCAGGAGAAAGAAGAATTGGCTTAAGCGGAGATTGGGTTCACATGCGAGATATTAGCGCTTATCATACAGACCAAATAACTAGAGATGTCATGCTTAAGGCAAGGAAGCATGCTGAAAAAATTAAGCGATTGACATAGTAAGATATTTTATGGTTCACTAGATTAGATGCCTAAAAAAGCTGTCCGATCGACTAAAAGAGTAAAAAGAAGACCAGTCAGGAAATCCTTCTTAGAAAAACTATTCACATTCCCAAAGCTTGTAGTCTTCGGAATTTTAATTCTCGGATCATTAACAATTTATCAAATTACTCTTTCTTCAAATCAGGTTAAAGGTGTAACTACAGTTGATGAAGATATTTCGTATTCTAGAGATGAAGCTATTGCAAATGTAAAAAAGCAGGCTGCGGCAGGTGTTACGGTAGATAGATATATTGCAATTAAGCTCTTTAGAGATGTAAATAAAAATGCAGATCAGGATGGATCAGAGGATTGTGCTAAAAAATCTTTTACTGTTAAGAAAAACGGAAAAGAAAAGACAGCTACACAAGATGATTGTAATTATCCCGCACGATACCTAAAGGTTACGAAAAATTGTAACACGATTGCTTTCGTTAGAACAAATACATCTAATAAATTTGCTTACACTGGAATGTATGTAACAGACAATAATAATAGGAGTGGCAAAGCTTTTAAGGGGGTAAAATCTAAAGTAGTTTGTGGTTTCCCTAAGTCTGAAGGTGGAGACGGATGGGGTTTTTATTATAATCAAGTTGAATTTGGTGTAAAAGAAATTAACTAACTTCCTCTAGCTTCTGTTATAATTGCCCCATGACAAAAAGAAAACCCAGCCCATTCGGTTACTACATAAAATATTTAGATGGAATTGATAAGGGTGTTAGGGATTCTAAAGAATTCGGTTCTATATTAATCCTCCAAATCGTTGAAGAAGTTGGTGAAATGTCGCGAGCATATCTCGCAAAGCATGGGAGAAAAGCGACTAATTTATCAGCTCAAGAAGATGAAACATATAGACAAGAGTTGGGTGATATTTTAGTTTCAATTCTCAGACTCGCACGTATTAAAAAGATAAATCTAAATGACGCGATCATGTATTCTCTTAA
>CAYXTY010000103.1:0-2172 GCA_964468505.1 uncultured Gammaproteobacteria bacterium | reverse complement strand
CTTCTTTCCATCTTTTTGTAATTGAATCAATCTCCCCATACCTATCAAGTTGGTCCCTAAAAAGATTAAGACAAACTATGTAGGCTGGGTTAGTTTGTTTAATAATTTCAGGTAATGCATTTTCATCGCACTCAAAAATTAAATAGTCAGTGTCTGCAAGGCCACGCTTTGCAGAGTTATTTTGAATTAATGTTGAAGCTAGGCCGTTTAGTAAATTTGCGCCAGATGCATTATGAATTACGCTGTTGCCCGCGGAAGTTAAAACGTGGGATATCAGAGCTCCAGTAGTTGTTTTTCCATTTGTTCCAGCTATCACAACTATTTTAATTTTCGAACGAGACAATATTTGTTTAATAAAATTTGGATTTAGTTTTAGAGCAATATGTCCTGGCCAAGTGGATCCGTTCCCAAGATTTAAAAGACGGCTAAGGTAAATAAAACTTTTACCAAAAAGAATTAATAAAAAATTCATCGATAGATTTATTCTATCATCTGAAAGGCTCGTTAACTACATTGAGCGGAGGATTTTTATTCTTTCTTCAAGAGGAGGATGAGTATTAAAAAGACCTGTAAACATGTTCTTTACCTTTTTATTATCAAACGGGTTTTCTATAAATAAATGTGCCGTAGCATTGCTTGCTGTTTTAGGTGGTGTATGGTCTGCTGCTAGTTTTTCTAAGGCTGAAGCTAAGCCTTCAGGATATCTTGTTAAGAGTGCTCCTGATGCATCAGCAAGTAACTCTCTTTTTCTAGAGACAGCAAGATGAATTAACGAAGCTGCAATCGGAGAAAGAATCGCAAGAACTATAGCAATAATTAAAAATATCGCATTGCCTTTATTATCATCTGAATCTCTAAAGAAAGTCATTCTAATGAATAAATCTGAAAGAATTGCGACAAATCCTACAAGAACAGCAATTACCCCAGCTAGCCTAATATCATAATTTTTAATGTGAGAAAGCTCATGGGCAATTACGCCTTCTAATTCTGCATCAGTCATTATGTCTAAAAGTCCTGTACTGGCTGCAACTACTGCATGCTTTGGATCTCTGCCTGTTGCAAAAGCATTAGGAGAAGGGTCATTGATTACGTATATTTTTGGAAGGGGAAGTCCTGCGCCAATCGCAAGATTTTCCACAGTTCTATAGAATTTAGGATATTCTTCTTTCTTGATTAATTTTGCGCCGGACGTAGCAATCACGAGCTTATCAGAGTAGTAAAAACTTCCAATGCTCATGAATCCAGCCAGCACTAAAGAAATTCCAGTGATTGAAAGCGCATTTAGTCCAAATGCCTTACTCATTACATAGACCAATGTGGCTATAAAAACCACAAATAAAGACATGATGATCCAAGTTTTCCACTTGTTTGCTGAAATAGCACCGTAGATGTTCATAGATTTAGAAGCTTACTTTTACGTTTTTTCTTTCTTCTTCTGTAGCTCCGAAGAACTGTGCAGGTTTGAAGTTTAAAATCTTAGCGAAAAGAACGTTTGGGAAGATCTGGAGCTTTGTGTTAAAGTCCAAAACATTTGAATTATAAAACTGTCGTGAATAAGCAATTTTATTTTCTGTATCTGATAGTTCGTCCTGGAGTGCTTTAAAATTTTCACTGGATCTAAGCTGTGGATATGCTTCAGCAACTGCGAAAACTGATTTTAATGCATCTGTCAGCATATTATTAGCTTCTGCTTTTTTTTCTGGAGTTTTTGCATTCATGAGATCAGATCTAAGTTCAGTTACTTTTGTAAATACGTCTTTTTCCTGCTTCGCATAGCCTTTAACAGTTTCGATAAGGTTAGGGATAAGATCAGTTCTTCTTTTTAACTGAACATCAATTTGAGAGAAAGCTTCATTAACTCTGAGCTTTGCAGCGATAAGTGAGTTGTATAAGTATAGAGCGAAGAGAACTAGCGCTCCAATTACTACTGCGATAATTATAGTTACATTCATGACTTAAACCATTCTACAACAACTTCTGATTTTTGGCAATTAATTATGTCGGATTTTTTTGCCCAGCCTCGTCTAGCCTGAAAAACTCCATAAGGCATTAATTCCATTTGAGAAACCTCGTGTGAGTCAGTATCAATTGTTAATTTAACGCCAGCCTCAATTGCCATTCTTATGACTGGTCCTTCAAGATCTAATCTGTTGGGAAATGCGTTAATTTCTA
>CAYXTY010000102.1:0-2225 GCA_964468505.1 uncultured Gammaproteobacteria bacterium | reverse complement strand
TCGAAGTCGGTCAAGAATTCGATGGTGAAGTCGTGAAAATCCTCGAAGGCGTCGGAGCTATCGTCGAAATCGGTGGAGGAAAGTCTGGTATGATCCATATAAGCAAACTCTCTGATAAGCGAGTTGAACGCGTCGAAGATGTCGTCAATACTGGAGATAAAGTCCATGTAAAAGTCATCGCAGTTGATAACGACAAAGGAAGGATTGGGTTGCAAAAGATAGTTTAATATTCTATCCAAATTAAGATGCCATCTAGTACCAACAAAGTAGATGAAGTGCAAATTAAAAATGAGAGAAAATACTCTCTTCTATTGTTAATTTGCGTGCGCATCAACAAGCAAATTAAAAATGAATTTCATGTAAAAGATATATTATTCATTTACAACTTGTTCTTTGCAGACAATATTGAAGTTCAGGAATATTATAATTGAAGTGGGAATGCCACTAACTTAAAAACCCCTGGATGACTACGATATTCAAAGAAGGTGTATAATTTAATCATTGATTTAATCAATAATCTCGAAAACAGAATTAATGAACTTACACCAGAAAACCATTTAGAAAATTTATTCTCTTTCTTTGAGAAAATAAAGAAAAAAGTAGAAGAGCAGAGGAAAATATATGAAGAAAAGAGAAAAATACATGAAAAATTACAAAGTAAAATCCTAATGAGAAAATCATTACTTTATATATCTTCAATCATCGCAGTTACAATTACAAGTATAATATATGATAGTAATTTATTGGGTTTTTTGCTAGTAATAATAATTTGGACTTGATGGGTGTTGATAGACAAAACTACTAAAATCTCTTCAGAATTATTCATACCCCAGCTCGACAAAGAAGAGAGTACTGTTCAAAGTTTTCTTGAAAAATCAGATTATTTAAAAGTATTGTGTATTATAAGATATAAAAATAAAATAGAGGATAAGATCAGGAACGAATTAAAAAATATTAATAAATTAGAAAATAGAAGTTACCTAGAAAAAATAAATCCTTTTGAATTTGAAGAATTAATATGAAAAGCATTACAATATTTTGGATTTAAAACAAAAGTTACAAGAAAAACTGGAGATAAGTGAGTAGATATCTGGTTAGAAAAAAATGAAGAAAAAAGTATTGTTCAGTGTAAAAGATTTAAGTGAAAAATAGGTACGCCCACCATTAGAGATTTTATCTGAACGATGCAAATGAACAAAATAAAATCTTGATATATTATCACAACAAGTAACTTCTCTGTAGACAGTTTACTAACTGTAGAAGAATCAGATTACACAATACAGCTTATAGATATGGACGGTGTAATTTCAATGATGCAGGCAATGAATAATTGAGAAAAAAATAAATTTGATGAGATTCTAAAAGAATCGACCATAAGAATATGGAAAGAGTGAAACAAAAACTATCAGATTAAAAAAGATAATCAGAGAAGATATTGACTTAGGAGAAAATTTGGTAATTTCTAGATTTTCTGAATTGCAAAAAATTTCAATAATAACAATTATCCTTTGTATTGAAAACTAGCTCAGGATAATCTATTTGAATTTGAGCTAACTCGTTGTCAGTTCCAAAATAATTAGATCATTTGAGTTTTTTTAATACATCTTCCGATATGTTGATTATAAGACCATCTAAATAAAATCTTCAATCTTTATAGTCTAAATTTTTATTTTTAACAGCAGTATTTAAAAAAATATTCTTGCTATAATAAAACTCATTTTCATTAAATCATAAAGGTAGACGGCATTCATTGGAAAGAATAAACCCACAAGACTCTAGTTCTTTTGGCGTTGGACGAAACATAAGTAATATTAGTAAATAATAGAACTATTAAATGCAGAAGGAAAATAAAATCAACCGATAATATGAAATCTCCTCTCCTCCAAATTCCCTGAATCTGAAAAGTCATTGCCCATGATTTAGTGGAGATGGGTTTTACTGAGGTAGAGGATCTGCGAGGACAGAATCCAGAGGTCATCTATGAAATGGCGAATAAACTCCGAGGAAGTGTGCAGGATCCTTGTCTCCTCTATACTTTCCGCTGTGCGGTATACTACGCCGATACTCCTCCAGAGAAACGCGACCCAGAACTCCTCAAGTGGTGGAATTGGAAGGATAGGAAGTACCCACAATAAAAAATCCCCCGAAAATCGAGGGATTTTTTATGAATAATTCAATTAGTCTTTCATGACTCAGAGAAATGATTGAATAATAGCCAGGACAAG
>CAYXTY010000101.1:0-2260 GCA_964468505.1 uncultured Gammaproteobacteria bacterium | reverse complement strand
TATGAAAGTTGAACCTAGAACACTAAAAGGCTTCCGAGATTTCTTGCCAAAAGAAGCAAGAAAACGAGCTTACGTTTTAAACATCTTAAAAGAGGTGTTTGAGTCTTATGGTTTTGAACCACTTGAAACTCCAGCCCTAGAATACGAAGATATTTTATCTGGAAAATATGGCGATGAGGGCGACAAGTTAATGTATAAATTTACAGATAATGGAGATCGTAAGGTAGCAATGCGCTATGATCAAACAGTTCCACTCGCAAGAGTTGTTGCACAATACCAAAACGACCTCCCTCTCCCTTTTAAACGCTATCAAATTCAAAATGTTTACCGCGCAGAAAATACACAAAAAGGCAGATATAGAGAATTTCTCCAAGTGGACGTAGATACAGTCGGCTCCACTTCCCTCTTAGCTGATGCTGAAATAATTTCAATCGCAGTAAAATCTTTTGAAAAATTAGGATTTAAAAATTTTAAAATTTATATAAATCATCGTTCAACTTTTTCGGCATTCGTTGAAAAAGGATATATAGCAGAAGGACAGCTTGCTCCAGTTGTAAGAGCTATTGATAAGTTTGACAAGATTGGAAAAGAAAAAGTTTTGGAAGAATTAGATACTCTAGGAATTAGTTCTGAAAATAGAAACTTAATTCTAGAATCCTTAACACGAGAAAATCCAAACGAAAATTTTAGAGATTTAATTGAAAAATTAAAAGCATTTGAAATTGATGAAAGAAAAATATTTGACCCGATGCTTGCACGTGGCCTTGATTACTACACAGGATTTGTATTTGAAATTAAATCTGAAGATTATCCTGCTGGATCATTAGGCGGTGGCGGAAGATATGATAATTTAATTGGAATGTTTTCTAATAATCCAATTCCTGCAGTAGGATTTGCTTTCGGATTTGACCGAGTAATTGAGGCCATGACAGAATTAAATCTCTTTCCAGCTGACTTAGAAGAAGCAAAAGTTTTAGTTACAAATACTACTCCCGATTCTTCAAAAATCGCAAATGAATTAAGAACCAAGGGAATTAAAACAGAACTTTACATAGAAGAAAAAGATTTAGACAAACAATTAAAATACGCGGATAAAAAAAGTATCCCATTTGTTTTAATAGTTGATCAGACATTAACTCTAAAAAATATGAAAACCGGAGGAAAGAAAGAAGTAACCATAGATCAACTGTCCGATGCAATTAGGTAAAATCCAATTATCCATCTTAGCTTTAATCATTGCCAATGTTATTTGGGGAGCTTCTTTCCCTATTTATAAATGGGCACTTGATGATATCCCCTCTCTCACCTTTGTATTCTTACGATTTTATATAGGGGCATTAATTTTACTTCCATTCGTATATAAAGATTTAAAAGTAGAACGAGAAGATTGGTGGGATTTATTTTTAATGTCTTTCGTAGGAATTACGATTTCAATTTCTTTATTAATCCTAGGACTCAAATTATCATCAAGTATTAATGCTCCAATAATAATGTCTATGGGACCCGTGATCCTAATAATCGGATCCTTTTTCTATTTAAAAGAAAAACTTAAAAGAAAGGTAATACTCGGTACACTCGTT
The DNA here is from genome assembly GCA_964468505.1 of uncultured Gammaproteobacteria bacterium. Lineage (GTDB taxonomy): Bacteria > Patescibacteriota > Microgenomatia > Levybacterales > UBA12049 > 2-01-FULL-39-10-A. The sequence continues at coordinate 680 of CAYXTY010000101.1, read as the reverse complement.
AGCCTAATCGGAGTCTTACTTATCGTAATTCTTCCTGTATTTAAAGAGGGGTTTAGTGGAAGTGTTTTGGGGAATTTATTTTTAGTAGGAGCTGCGATCACTTCCGTAGTCCATGCACTTTTACTTAAGAAAATAATGCCGAAGTACAAACCTCTCCCAATTGCCTTCTGGCAATTTTTAATCGGCTCTCTTCCTCTTCTCCCATTCTTTTTTATAGAACTTAATCAAACACATTGGACTTCGGACATTAACATGAAAATAATAATTGGATTATTTTTCGGAGCAGTACTTGCTACCGCTATAGCACACTCAATTTATGCATATGGCATTAAATTTATTAAAGCTTCTGAAGTGGGAGTATTCACCTATGTAGATCCTGTGGCGACAATCGTAGTCGCAGTTCCTTTGCTTCATGAACAAATTACACCCTTATATTTAGCAGGCGCTGCATTTGTATTCTTGGGAATTTTTATCGCAGAGGGCCGTCTTCATTATCATCCATTTCACAGATTAAGAAACAATTCTTAACTTTGGCCATTTTTCCAACCACTTTTTTGTTTTTATTCTTTTATTAAATTCTTTTAATCTTTCAGGTTTTGTTTCAGAAGGCTTTAAAATTAAATTAACAAGATCATCAATTCCCCATGAGGCAATTAATTCAACTTCGTTTTTATCATTTA
>CAYXTY010000100.1:0-2279 GCA_964468505.1 uncultured Gammaproteobacteria bacterium | reverse complement strand
GTGAATATTATAACTCTGGCATTGTTGATGTATCTCATAAATACCCGAAAATGTATGTTATCCGTCCGCAATTTTTCATTCCAATAATCACACTACTCCGTAATGCAGCCTTAAATTCAATGAAATATAAATCAGAGTTAGCTCTGGTAAGGTCACAAAATATCGATGTTACGAATTTTGAGAATGAGATCAATGATTTCAAGGAAGGCTTTGCTAAAAACTATGATTTAGCGAGTCGAAAATTTAAACTCGCAATTGAAGAAATCGATAAAACTATTGATCATCTTCAAAAAACAAAAGATGCACTTCTATCATCAGAAAATAATCTGCGTTTGGCCAATAATAAGGCCGAAGAGCTGACAATAAAAAAGTTAACACGAGGTAATCCAACGATGATGGAAAAGTTTGATGAACTTGAGAAATAAAATATCAATTTTGGAAATAATGAAGAAAGCACAAGTGGGACTTATGGGGATCTCTGGGCTATGCTCGGAGGCAACCCCGAAAAAGTAGATTATTTGGAACTTGGGGAAGGATTGTAAAATAAAGAACTGCTTATGAATAAAATATTAAAAGATTTCAATGATTATAAAGGCCTTCTTATTGCAGGAGGAACGTTATTATGATGATACTTTCAAGTTATAGGACTATGGGGAGTTTGATTGGAATATATTAGATTCTTTTCAAGTACGCAGATTCTCTCCGATTGAATTCTTTGAATAATTACTATTTTATTTCTCTTCTGAATCTTTGAACTATGAAAAGATAATAAATGGTTACCTCTAACCGTGCTTATAACATCTAGTATAGTGTCTATTTTTGCTTTTTCATATCATTACTATTCGATAGCAATATTTCTTTGAGCCTGAATTGCAGTTACAATTATTAACTTTTTGTATATAATTTTTCAAAAAATACAGAATAGTCCTAAGATTGGAAAAATATGACTTCATATTCCAAGATGAGTATCTTTATGAATCTGAATCGTCCTAGTTCTTACATTATTTTGAATATTATCAACCCGTATTGGAAATACTCCAAGTTCTTTATACTGGGATGATAAAGTTTCTTCAGTGATGACAAGATTAGGAACTTGAACAAAGATTCAATATTTTAATGATACATATATATTCTTGGTAAATGACTCTGATAAAATTAGAAAAGTAAAAATATTAAAAACTGAAGACTTTTTATTAAAATACTAAAATTATGTACCTCTCAAGGCTCTACATCGAAAATTATCGATCAATAAAACATCTTGATATTAGTTTCACAGAGTGAAAAAATGTCATAGTTTGAAAGAATAACGCCTGAAAAAGTAATATCATAAGTGCTATTGACTTAGTATTATGAGAAAATTCTCCAACTTATAACAAATCGAATAATATATTAGAAACTGATTTTTATGGTTGAATAGTTAAAAGTCAGGAACTAATAATAATATGCGAAATTAATATTACACAATGAGAAAACCCCTTCAAGGAAAGTACTTGAAAAAGTTTTATATTACAAGAAAAATGACGAGACTTTAAATCTAAAGAACTTAATTCGAGAATCATTAAAGATATCTTATGATTTTTTGAATTAGAAGAAAAAGATTTTAATATACGCTTCAGAAAGCGATGGTTAGGTTATCGAAAAAACGATTATGATGAGTTATTATGAACGGAAAAGTTTATCTTTGCTTTTGAGGCAAAATATATTTGATGAGTCTTAAGTAAAAACTTAATTTGTATATACAAAAAAGATGATATTTATTGAGTAATTTCAGGAAATTGAATACGAGAAACACTCATCCAAAGTGCGATTATTCCATCTTTTCGAGATCCATCAACTCAATTAAAGATATCAAACTGGTGATGGTACTGAAAAATATTGAGAGAAAAGATTAAAACCACTAAAGATTTAGAGGTGGCTTTTGATTGAGTTAATAAAGCCTCTGAGTGAATATTTTCATCAGTTACTGCAGATGTTTTTGATTCTAAGTTATCAACAGCATTTCCATGAACAACAGCACGATTTAGTCTCGCTCCCCTCAATCAAGATATCTATAAACAAGCACTTATATATATTGATGACTGATTCGAAAGTACACTCCAGTCCAAATGATCATGAATACAGAGTGCTGTTATTATCTCTTTATTTGACTACTACATAAAGCATATAGTAGACAGAAATGGAAGTGCGTTACTCGCCGTAGAAGAACCCGAGTTATTTCTCCATCCTCATGGAAGAAGAGTTATCGCCCATAGGCTAGACCAATTTATTGGAAATGGAAC
>CAYXTY010000099.1:0-2324 GCA_964468505.1 uncultured Gammaproteobacteria bacterium | reverse complement strand
GTTACGGTGTGGCCTATTTGAACAACATCGTTATTCGTTGGAGTACTGATAACTTGTCCTTCTGAGACGAGATGCCTTAATTGTCTAATTTTTCTATCCAAATCATTGAGCTCAAACTTAGCTCCCTTATAAAATCCATTTTCTGAAAGATCTCCCATATTTCTGGCTTTTGTTAAAGTTGCCACAACTTCAGGGCGTTTTTCTTCAGCCTCATTAAGATCAGACTTTAACTTTTCAAATCCCTTTTTAGTAAAAAGCGCCATAAAGATATTGTATCAGAGGTTATTTAACTGAGGAAACGATTTCCTTGAATGTGGTTGGATCAGTTTGAACTAGATCATTTAAAATTTTTCTATCTAATTCTACTTTTGCAGTTTTAAGTTTATTAATAAGAACAGAATATGAAATTCCTTCTTTTTTTGAAGCTTCTGAGATTCTAGTTATCCAAAGAGCTCTATTATCTCTTTTTCTGAGTTTTCTTCCATGATATGCATACTGACCAGCATGAAGATCTGCTTCATGAGCATCTTTTGTCAGTCTATTGTTTGTGCCAATAAAACCTTTGTTTCTTTCAAATAATTTATTATGTTTTCTTTTAGAGACTACGCCTCTTTTTACTCTTGCCATATTATTAAGCTACGTTTAGCATCTGTTTTACTTTTTTCGCAAATGGTTTACTTAGATTTCCTTCTACTTTTCCTCGTCTGATAGCACGATTACTCTTATTGGTTTTTAAGTGGCCACTATTTTGATGCGAGAACATAACTTTTCCAGTTTTTGTAACCTTAAAGCGTCTGCTCACTGATCTCTTTATCTTGTGTTTGTTCTTCATCATTTTTCTTTTCCTTTTTCTTTTCTGGAGAAAGCATTGTTATTAGTTGCCTTCCTTCGAAATGTGCCTCCTTATCTACTTTAGAAACGTCTGAAAGGCTTTCTATAGCCTTTCTTATTACTTGATGTCCGAATTCAGGATGTCCCATTTGGCGACCCTTAAATCTAACCACAAGTCTTACTTTATCGTTTTCTTCTAGAAATTCTCTTGCACGTCTTACCATGGTATCTAAATCATGGTCGTCCATAAATGGACCGAGACGGATTTCCTTAGTTTCAGAATTTTTCGCTTTCTTTTTTTCTTCCCGTCTTTTCTTTTCTTCCTGGTAAAGAAACTTTTTAAAGTCAATTATTCTGGCAACCGGAGGTTTAGCAGTAGGGGCAACTTCTACTAAATCCAATCCCTGTTCTCGTGCAATATCTAGTGCTTCAAACTTCTTTAAGACCCCTATTTGTTTGCCTTCAGAGTCTAATACTCTGAGCTCGCTCGCAAATATTCGCTCGTTAGTTCTGTAAAACTTATTAACTGTCTTGTTTTTATTATACCTTTTTATCAATTTCCTCTTCGATCTTTTGTAAAAAATGAGAAAGATCTAGGCTTCCCAAGTCTTCCCCATTTCTCATCCTAATTGAAACACTGTTATTTTCAATTTCTTTGTCCCCTATTATACCTAAATATGGTACCTTTTGCAAAGTTGCTTCTCGAATCTTGGCTTGAAGTCTTTCTGATCGCGCGTCTACCTCCGCTCTAATCCCTTTTGAAACCAGCTCATCAGCGACTTTTTGAGAATGTTCATTATGCTTGTCAGCGATTGGTAGAAGCTTAACTTGGACTGGACTTAGCCAAACAGGAAATGCTCCAGTAAAGTGCTCTGTGAGAATCCCCAGGAATCTTTCAAAAGACCCGTATATGGCTCTATGTAGGACGACAGGGGTAACTTCCTTTCCCTCTTGATCAATGTATCCTAGCTTAAAGTTCTTTGGCTGTTGGAAGTCTAATTGAATGGTTCCTGTCTGCCATTCGCGTCCTAAAGAATCTTTCATAAGAATATCTACTTTTGGTCCGTAGAAAGCGCCTTCTCCTTCTTCAATCGTATATTCTTTTCCTGATTTGTCTAATACGGATTGGAGAGCTTTCTCGGCAATATCCCAGTCGCTGCCTTCTCCCATAAAATTCTCGGGTCTTGTTCCAAATCTTAATCTATATGAAAGCTTAAAAACCTGATATAGTTCTTCTATCATATCCATGATTTTTCCAAATTCCTCCTCAACTTGAGATGTCATTAAGAAAATATGTGCATCATCCTGATGGAATTCGCGTGCTCTAAAAAGACCGTTTAAAGTGCCTGATGGCTCAAATCTATGAAGCGCTGAGGTTTCAGAAAATCTTAACGGGAGATTCTTATAAGACCTTGTCGTCATAGAAAAAACATTCATTGCATTAGGACAATTCATGGGTTTTATTCCAAAAACTTCACTTCCTTCAAGCGCGT
>CAYXTY010000098.1:0-2408 GCA_964468505.1 uncultured Gammaproteobacteria bacterium | reverse complement strand
CGCCATCAAGTAATTTGACTTAGCAACTAATCTTTCCTAAACTAGATTAATGGCATTTAAAAAACCAAAGAGATTTAAAAAGGTAACTGAAATCCCAAGTGCTAAAGTAACTATTGAAGTGGAAGAAACAGAAGATAAGGAAACTCCAGAAGCAGTTGAACCCGAAGAAACAACGGAAAAAGAAGTAGAGGAAAAAGAAGAAGCTGTTGAAGAAACCTCAGAATCTGAAGAAAAAGAAACTAAGGAAAAATCTGAAGATATTCCTGTAAATATTGATGAGTCCAACTCCGGTGGAAGATTTGGATTTAAAAAATTACTCCTAACTATTCTTATTGTCGTTCCAATCGGATTTTTAGCTTTTGGAGGATTCTTATATTTCAGCGATAACTTTGATACAAGTAAGCTTAAGAAAACACCAGAGAAAAAACTCGAGATTCCAGAATCGAGTCCAACCCCAACTGAAGAACCACTCGATAAAGAGGCTTACATCATAGAAGTTCAGAATGGAAGCGGAATCGCAGGGGAGGGAGCAAGTGTCGGAGAAATGCTAGAAGAAGATGGATTTAAAGTGGGAGATGTAGGAAATGCTGATAAATCCACCTACACAGATACGATAATCACAGTTAGCGATGACGTTCCAGATTCATACATTGAAGCTCTAACTAAAGTTTTAGAAAAAAGAGGACCAGTGGGAAAAGTTAAGAAATTTGCGACAGGAGAAGATGGAGAAGTGTTAGTAATAGTTGGAAGTGAACTCGGCCTCAGTGAAGAAGAAACCACCCCAACCCCTTAAAAATAAAGTGAGCGGGTGAAGGGAATCGAACCCTCGTGACAACTTTGGAAAAGTTGCGTTCTACCATTGAACTACACCCGCGTCTTTGTAATTTTACCAAACTTATCTTTTCAGAGCAAATTAAATCTTCTTATGCTTCTCTTACTTTTGATTTGCTTAAAACATATATGAATATAGGACACTAATTGCTTGAAGGGGGTGATGAAATGTTAAAAGCAACAGTATTAGCAATTACACTTATGTTTGTTGGGGTAGTTGGACTTGCGCAAGCTCAAACTGCGACTCCGACTATGACTCCAGCACCAACGAGTGCCACTGTTCCAGCGGGAGCACCTTCCACCGGATTTGGAAGATAATTTGAAAGGACACCTTTTTTAAGGTGTCCAGTATTTATTGATGAAGAAACTATCATTTCTTATTCTGTTCGTTGGAGTAATTCTTGCCGGGTTTTTATATAGATATTTATCAGCACCTGAAGCTTCGTCTGGAATTCCAACTCCTACCATAGTCGCGCAAACAGAATATGCGACAAAATTTGGATTACCTGTAAAACTTGAGATTCCAAACATCAACGTTGCATCAAGCGTGGAATATGTGGGTCTAGATTCTAAAAGAAATATGGATGTGCCAAAGGAAGCTGCAAACGTAGGCTGGTATAACTTAGGACCTAAGCCAGGGGAAATGGGAAGCGCTGTTATGGCAGGACATTTGGACGATCCTTCTGGCGCCCCAGCAGTATTCTGGAATTTAAAAAAGTTAAAAATAGGGGATGAAATAAATGTAACTGATGAGAATGGAGAAGAGCTAACATTTAGAGTCACTAAGATCGAAACATTTCCTTTTGACGAATTTCCACTTGAAGAAGTTTTCGCAGATACTTCAGGAAAATACTTAAATCTTATAACTTGCGAGGGAGAATTTGATAAAGCTACAAAAAATTATGCAGAAAGAACAGTTGTTTATTCTGAGATCGTTGATTGAGGGGGCACGGCAAGGCTTGCAATAGCAGCGTCAACGGCACTGGTTGTAAATTCAGGAAAAGTTACAACTTTATTCTGATCTCCAACTACTCTTTCTGAAATCACTGGATCAATTATTAAATTAGGCTGTTTTTCAGGTCCATCTCCAAAGACTAAATGCAATCTTAAGTCAGGGTTTGTCGGAGAAGCATTTTCAGCATCTTCAATTCTTCTTACTGAAGCATTGCTAAGTCCTGCGCGAGATCCTTCCCAGCTCACAGAAACATTATTTCTAGTCAATTGCGCAGCACCTGCTGACGACAGATAACCTTCTAAGTAGTTTGTTGCATAGGTGGAAAATACAGAGTCACCATTAACTGGTATTATTACCTGTAAATCTTCTATTGGGGAGTCTCTGTATTCAAGTGCTGTAGCAAGAGCGGATTTTAAAAGTGGTTGAAATTCCGCGGTTACTTTTGGATCTAATCTTAAACCAACGGTTCTTGGAAAATCACCCTCAGGAATACTAGAAAGCACTGGGTGTCTTTCTTTAAAAGGGGCAACTTGACTAGTTCCTTCTGGTATTCCTAATGACATAACTAGTCGGGGTTAGAGGGCTCGAACCTCCGACCTCACGGTCCCAAACCGCGCGCTCT
>CAYXTY010000097.1:0-2414 GCA_964468505.1 uncultured Gammaproteobacteria bacterium | reverse complement strand
ATTTCAACAGGCATAACTGGAGCTTGAGGTTGGTATTGAGCAGGTGCAGGTGTTTGAGCGCCCATAACAGGATTAAAAGGAGCTGGAGAAGGGGGAGCAGGAGGTGGGGGAACTGCCGCGCCACCCGGAGGTGTTGCAGGGCCATTCATAACTCTATCGTATGCTTCTTGAAGTTTTGGGTCAGTAGCGGACAGCTTTGGATCCATACATCCTAGTTTAGCGCATCAGTGGTTTTTGTCAACCCCGATTTAATCGGGGTCAAGTATAACTTACTGTGCTTTATTGAGAAGAATCTCTACAAACTGATTGAAATTTATGCCTGCTGCGCGAGCAGCTTTGGGAATTAAGCTTTCTGAAGTTAGCCCCGGAATTGTGTTAATCTCTAAAGCGTAAGGGATGTTTTGTGAATAAATAAAATCTGTTCTTGAATAAGTACCAAAGTTAAAATTATCGTGAATTTTTAAAGCTATTTCTTGCGCTTCTTTTTGTTTATTTAATGGCACTGATGGAGCATTGGGAATTTCTTTTGTGCCAGGCGTATATTTATTTTCATAGCTGAACCACTCTCCTTCGGGAGGTTTTATTTCCAATACCGGTAGAGCTTTTCCATCAAGTATTCCTACTGTAATTTCTACACCATCTATGTATTTTTCTACATACAGTTTAAAGTTTGAACTAAGTAATCCCTTGGCATTTTTGGTATTTAAATCTTTTTCGGATTTTAGAATTACGACTTCATGTGAGGAGCCTCCGTGAGAAGCTTTAAGAACGCTGGGAAATCCAAATTTAATAATATCTTCTTTTGTTTTTATCTCAATCCAAGGGGAAGTAGGGAGTCCCGATTTTGTCGCAAATTTTTTAAAAGGAATTTTATACCAACCATTCTTGAGTCCCTTATAATTTCTGGTGCCTACTATTGGTTTATCGATTCTGCTTAAGAAATCGTGAAGTTGACCTCCTTCTCCCTCTTCGCCGTGAAGAACAGGGAATAGAGTCTCAAAACTCTGGGCGAGCTTTACGATTGGCTCATATCCTTTTCTTAGATCGTATTGCGTTACATCGTGCCCATTTTCCTCCAGAGCTTTTTGCACATTTTTAGCGGAAATAAGAGAAACAATTCTTTCTGAGGAATCCCCACCAGTGACTATGAGAACTTTCATAAATAGAGATTAATTCTACCACAATAATAAAATCTGTTTTTTTTGACTCTTCATATATCGATATATGATGGTAATGATTTGATTTACTGAGGCTAAAAGAGTAAAATGCAGCCATGACTATGGGTAGGGAAGGAGCACCAACAGGAATTCCAATTCCTCCAGCAGATGGGCCTAAGGATCATCGTGATCCAATATCTCCCCGAGAACGCCTTACAACTTTAGTCGAGGATATGTTGATTTACAGAGCAAATCCGGGTGTAGCATATGCTTTTTTAAGATTTCCAAACCTTGCACCTCAAGATCTTTTAACTAGACTTAGAGATGAAGTATCTCTGGGATTATTAATTCCTGAAGGAGAAAAAATGCCACAGCCTTTACGAGATGAAACTGAAAGATTTGCGGATCCAAGCACGTTTACAGGAATTATGGTTATAGCTGATAGAGCAAGAGAAGGAAATTATAGAAGAAGAAAAATAGCGGTTGAGTTTTTAGCTGGATATAAAGAGGGGGGCCATATCGTCAAGGCTTCGCAAGCGTTAGTTCTCGAAGATGATTCAAAAGAACCAGTTAGAATTACTATGCGTAGGTCAGCAACAGTAGATTTAAATTCAGAGGAAGCAGGATATGATCCTGGTAAAGCGGCTCCGATTTCTGATGAGCAAGCCATTGCTTTTCTGGGAATCGTGGAAGGTTTATTTACCATATGGAAAGAAAGTCCTGAAGGGATTGCTAGAGCAAAGCGTAAGCATGTAGCTGCACGTATCTCCAAAACTCCTCAAAAATAAGGTATACTTCGAGTATGAAAATTATTGTAACTCACGCCGCGCCAGATCTTGATGCCGTAACTTCTGTTTGGCTTCTAAAAAGATTTTTGCAAGGATGGAATGACGCAGAAGTGAAATTTGTTCCTGCAGGAAATCGCCTTGAGGGTGCAACACCCGGACCGGATGTAAAAGATGCGATAGAAAATGTAAAAGGAAATGAAGTAATTCACGTAGATACTGGTCTTGGGCCACTTGATCATCATCAAACATTCTCAGATAAAGTTTGTGGCGCAACTCTTGTTTGGGATTATGTGAGAGAAAATGGCCAAATGTTTGAAAATGAAAGCACTTCTGACAAAATTCAAATGCGAGAGCAAGCGCTTTCTAGAATGATGAATGTAGTTGTGGCTGATGATCATTTTAAACAGGTTTTTTACCCAGAACCAAATGCAGATCATTATGAATTTATGCTTTCTGACATGCTTGATGG
>CAYXTY010000096.1:0-2472 GCA_964468505.1 uncultured Gammaproteobacteria bacterium | reverse complement strand
GATTAGTTAATCGTCCAAAACCATGGTATGTTTATCCAGATAAAATTTTAAGAAACTATGACTCAATTGATTCTACCCCTCTAACCCTAATTGCTATTTATAACTATTGGAAATTAACAAAGGATCCAGAATTTCTCTTAACAGTTCTGCCAGCAGTTGAAAAAGGGCTTACCTGGATAAAAAATTATGGAGACATGGATAAAGACTTTTTACTCGAGTATGAGTTGTCAGAAAAGAGAGTACACGGAGGACTTCGTGTACAGTCATGGACAGATTCAGCGGAGTCGTTAGAGGATAATCTAGGGAAATTTCCTCTCTATCCTATTGCGCCAGTAGAGGTTCAAGGTTATGCATGGCTTGCATTAAAAATGTGGGGAGAATTCTTTAAAGATAATCCATTGGAGGGAGAAAATAGTAAGTTTGGATCGGAGCTTCTTAGTTTTGCAAAAGAAATGAAAAAAGCATTTAATAAAAAATTTATTTTCAAAGATAAGGATCATTACTTTTTGTCCCAAGCACTTGACGGACATAAAAACCAGATTAAAACAATTACGGGAAATGCACTTTTAATTCTCTGGGCAACTTATTCAGAGGGCGAGAGTAGGGAAACAATTTTAGAGGATAAATATATGTTCGACATAGTTACAAGATCTTTTCTTTCAGATATGTTTGATGACGACGCAGGAATTAGAACGATGAGTTCTCTTTCTCCAACATTTAATCCTACAAATAATTCTTATCACAATGGTAGTTTTTGGCCTAAATTAAATGGAATGGTTTATGAGGGACTTGAGAAATGGGAGTTTGTAAAGGAAGCAGAAAGATTAAAGATAGCTTCACTAAAACCGATTGCTTATTTTGGGACACCAGTTGAGCTTTATATGAAAGATTTAGCAGGAAAATATTTCTTATATAAAAACTTTAGGGGTCAGGAGAGTTGCAGAGTTCAAGCGTGGTCAGCTGCAGCACTTCTTGATTTTGTAAAACACGACTAATTCCCCAATTTACTTATCTGTTTCTAACATAAAACACATACCGCTGTTACCCCTTACCACTATATTGATTGCAGTGAGCTTAGCAGTATGAGAAAACTAAAAATTGCACAAATCGCACCAATAATTGAAAGAGTTCCGCCAAGAAAATATGGAGGAACTGAAAGAGTTGTAAGCGAAATTACTGAGGAATTAGTAAGACGCGGTCACGACGTTACTCTATTTGCGACAGGAGATTCCAGGTCATCTGCGAAGCTTAGTTCTGTGTATCCAAAATCGATTAGAGAATCAAATATTGCAAGAACAGAAGCGCTTGATTGGAGCATGTTTCATATCCAAAATGCATATAAGCACGCAGAAAAATTTGACATCATCCATGAACATAACAGTACATTTGGAGTGCAAAGCGCAAACGCTTCAAAAACGCCATCAGTTATAACTCTTCATGGAAGACTTAGACCGGGTACAAAGAAACATCTTGAGCAAAATAAAAATCCTTATTATGTTTCTATCTCCAAAGACCAAGTGAAAGATGTAAATTTAAAAAGAGTTACTACTATACCCCACGGAATAAATTTTAAGGGATATCCGTTTGACGCAGAGTCTAGGGGTTATCTTCTTTATGTTGGAAGAATCACAAAAATTAAAGGAACGGATATTGCCATAGAAATTGCGAAGAAATTAAATATGCCATTAATTATTGCAGCTAAATTAGATGAATCAGATAAAGATTATTTTGATAAATATATAAAGAAAAATCTTAATTCTAAGATTAAATGGATTGGAGAAGTAACTAGTGCAGAGCGAAATAAATTAATGAGTAAAGCTCTTTGTTTAATAAACCCAATTACTTGGAGAGAGCCATTTGGTCTAACGATGATTGAGGCAATGGCTACAGGGTGTCCAGTCGTTTCATTTAATAAAGGATCAGTTCCTGAGGTAATGAAAAACGGAAAAACAGGATATTTTGTTAGAACTAAAAATGATATGATAGCGGCCATTAAAAAAATAGATAAAATTGATAGAAAATATTGCAGAGACTATGCTTTGGAAAACTTTAGTGTTGAGAGAATGGTAGATAAATATGAAGCTCTTTATGAAAGAATTTTATTAAAAAAAGATAAAGACGATCTAAAACATATTCACCTTCGCCAAACCGAAAGAGAGTCAACTCCCTGGAATAATTACCCGTCGTACGTTATGAATTTTAGAGCAGATCTTCCTCACTTTTTAAAACATAAGGATTAATTGCTTGAAGCAAATTCGGCTAACTGCTAAAGTATAATTCTTATGCTGCCAAAATCCATTTGTTTTATCGATACTGAGACCACAGGCTTAAATGCCTCTTATAATAGAATAATTGAAGTCGGAGTTTTAAAAGTAACTGACGGGGAGCTCGTTAAAGAATTTAAAACTCTGATTAACCCCCAGACTTATCTAGACCCATTTATTCAGTCTATGACTGGAATTAATCCGCAGG
>CAYXTY010000095.1:0-2496 GCA_964468505.1 uncultured Gammaproteobacteria bacterium | reverse complement strand
ATACTCCTCGATATCATCCTCAGACATTTTAATAATATTTTTTATTTCTTCAGCTAGTTTTTTACCTACAACTTCATCGGCATCAAGCTGAAGTATCCAATCCCCACTAGAAGCGTCAATCGCTTTTTGCTTATTAATATGAAATATCGGAGGATTGTTCGTAACTATGATCTTAGGATCAAATCTGGTGGCAATTTCGACAGTTTTATCTAAGGAAGATCCGTCCACTATCACTATCTCATCAGCAATTTCCTTAACTGATGTTAAGCATCTTTCAATATTTTTTTCTTCATTAAATGTAGCAATTGCAACTGATAATTTCATTTTTTAATCGGAATTTTATGCCTAGATAAGAATAGCACACATAATGAGATAACCGACACTAGTGAAACAAGCTTTCCCAGCATTCTTACCCGTGTATCTTCAAATTTAAGCTCTATGGTGTGTTCTCCGGGGGGAACTTGATATGTAATTACACCTCGCTGGGCAGGGTCTTGGAACTCAATAGGTGCAAGAGCTTTATCAATGTATAGATTCCATCCAGGGAAATAGAATGTGTAGTCTACCATCTTAAGTGTTGTATCTGCTTTTATTTTATATGTACGTGTTGAGTTATTAATGTCTTTCTCTAAAATTACTCCCTCTCCTTCAAGTATTTCTGCTTTCTCCGATTTTACTGGATAATCTTCACTCTTCCCTGTCCAAATGGGGTTCATAACTATTGCGTGAAGATTTAGTTTCGTAAATGAATAATAATCTTCGGAAAACTTTACATAGTTTTTCCCATAAAGCTGTGGGAGCCTTAAGACACAAATTATTATGATTAAGCAAAGTATCAAAACCTTACTGTTTATCTTTTCTAAAATTACTGCTGCAATTATCGGAGGAAGAAAAATAAGAACTGAAAAAAGCCTCCAAGGAAACTGAATGTTGCCAACAATATTAATATTCTCATAAATAAATTTAGAGAAAACAGATGTGAAAAAAATTATTACAATGCTTGTAATAATTGCGAAAAATAACAATGATTCGTTCTTTATTTTTATTTTTTTTACTTTAATTAATAAAACAAAAATTATTCCTATGATAACTATTAAAGTTTCCAGTAAACCAAAATTTACTACAAACCCCCGGGGTAAAATATTTATTTGAGTAAAGTAATACCATTTAGGGTCTAGATAATTGGACAAAGATAAAAAATTTCCTGGAGTTAAATGGTTACCTGAAAGTCCATAATAAAAATATTTTATTTCTAAAAACAGGGGGACTATAAAATAACCTGATGCTCCTAACCCAATTAGTGAAAAAGCGCCTAGGCTAAAAAATTGTTTTAATGCGCTAAGATTCCATAGTTTATTTTCATAAATTAAATATAGGAAATAAGGTCCCACTAAAAATGCGCCGATTACTAGCATAAATGGGTGCGTTAAGGAAATTAACAGAACAGACACAGCAACTAAAAAATATCCATAAATATTTTTTCTTTGAAGAGCTAGGTACAATCCTATTAAAAGTAGGGGTATAAAAACTGCAGCGAAAAATTCAGGAAGTGCTCCTCTAATATAAATATTTAAAATTCTGTATGCAGACAAATGAAAAAGTAATCCTCCAGTAAAAGAATTTATTTCATTAAAATAGATGCGAAGGAAAATATAGAAAAATAAAAATGAAAGAAAGAATCCTAAAAATGCGACCAGATTAAAAGCGATTACCGGGTCGTTGACTAAAAATTCAAAGAATGAAGTTAAATAAGTTGTAAGCTGATGCGCAATAACTCCAAGCGGAAGTCCATAGTTCGCAAATCCATCCACCCAACTAACGGGGAATTCTCCACCTTTTATTGCACCATAAAATAAATTTGGAGTTAGGGTATGCACTATCCCATCCATATTCGAGGATCTAACAGGGGTTAAAAACCAATCAAAAACTGTTAATACGGAGGTTATAAAAATTATAAATCCTGTAAATATATCTGCTCTTAATGATCTAAGTAATTTCATTTTTTATTTTAAATAATTTAGTAATTTTATTTCTAAAAATAAACAGCAATACAAACAGTATTAATGAAACTAGTGATAAAATCTTGGCAAATTCTCGCACCCGTGTATCTTCAAATTTAAGCTCTATGGTGTGTTCTCCGGGGGGAACTTGATATGTAATTACACCTCGCTGGGCAGGGTCTTGGAACTCAATAGGTGCAAGAGCTTTATCAATGTATAGATTCCATCCAGGGAAATAGAATGTGTAGTCTACCATCTTAAGTGTTGTATCTGCTTTTATTTTATATGTACGTGTTGAGTTATTAATGTCTTTCTCTAAAATTACTCCCTCTCCTTCAAGTATTTCTGCTTTCTCCGATTTTACTGGATAATCTTCACTCTTCCCTGTCCAAATGGGGTTCATAAGAACAGAGTGTGGGTTATATTTTGAAGATTGGTAAACTTCGTTTGGATATTTTATATAATTTTTTCCATACAACTGTGGAAACTGAATAAC
>CAYXTY010000094.1:0-2530 GCA_964468505.1 uncultured Gammaproteobacteria bacterium | reverse complement strand
TAAGCTCAGAACAAGCAAGTAAAATACTAAGAAGCAATCTAGAAGAAGTAATCAGTCTTCAAATGCTTTCCAACAACTTACTTCAACTCGCTCAAAACGGAAAATTAGTTAATAGGGATTTAGTTGAAGTAATTTCCATTAATACCGTTATCAACGATGCAATTAGAAAAACTGAAAAAATAGCAAAATCCAAACAAATAAAAATTAAAAATAATGTAACAGATATAAAAATTAAGGGCGTTCAAGATAGACTTACGGAAGTTTTTGTCATTTTACTGGATAACAGTATTAAATACAGTAAAAATAAAGGGAGAATAGAGATTAGTTCTAGAAAAACTGATGGAAAAGTTAAAATATCAGTCACTGATCATGGGATGGGAATTTCAAAAAAAGATCTTCCTCATATTTTCGAAAGATTTTACAGAAGCGATCAGTCTCGTTCTGAAAAGGGTTATGGGCTTGGTCTTTCAATTGCTAAAAAAATAGTTGAATCTCACAATGGCTCAATTTCAGTAAAAAGCGAATTAGGAAAACATACCACCTTTGTCGTTAATCTCACAATTTCCTAAGCCAAATCTCTTCAAGACTTCACTAAACAGAAGCTGGTAAATTTTTTTAAATCTTACAAGTATTAAGAATGATCTCTTTCATTCGAGGAAGACACCAAATATGCAATTCCTGAAAGCGCTATAGAAATGGCTGCCTGCCTCCAATCTGAAGCATCTGCGCTATGTTTATCGACTAAAGCTACTGATGCAGCCGTAACCCATTGTAATATGCTAGAAGCCTCTGGGCCTACTCCAAACCTATTTGCTGCAAAATTATCTACTATTGTAACTTCTTGACCACTTGAAGCTAATCTAGGATTTGTCAATTTTTCAAATCCCTGGGGCATTTCAACTGATTCATGCACCTCTGGTATCATTTGCTCGACACCAGCAAATCTCCCCTGACCATGAAACCCACTTCCTCTATCGTGATCGTGATATGACATATTGCCAAGAATATTAACACTGATGACTAATTATTTCAATAATCGATAATTTAAGACCTATAGTTTGTATTTGTAGTAAATTTTGGGTATAATACGCTTCTTATGACGACAGAAACTCGCGTGAATATCAGTCCAATGGCAAAACAAATAAGAACTGACGGTCCAACGTCGGTGACTACTCATACTGACCTCAAATCACTTAAACCTGAATTTGAAGCAATTAATGCTGTTTTAATTGATAGGATTATTGGTGATTCTTATGAAGAAAGAGATTTAGGGTTACAGAGTGCACTTATACTTAATTTTGGTAGGGAAAATACATTTGAAACCTTAGAAAAAGTCATGATGCAAGATATTGGTGGTACTGTAATTCGATTAGGCAATCGTTTGGATTCAAATGCTGATTCTCCTGAATATCAAGCCACATATACTCGATTTAAACAGCTTCTAGAAACTAGAGCAGAGCTAGATCCAGAGATTGTATTTCTACCATCACTTTCAGCTTTGTATGGTGGACTACAAACTGCAACATTTTTTATGTCAGAGTCGCTCAGATTAATTCATGCTTTAGGAAATGGAAAATCTCCCGAAGAATTATTAGCTATTGCTAGAAGAAGTTATTCATTGATAGTAAATACAGCTTCTATGCATTTGGAGCATTTAGTACATACTGGGGCTGTCATACATCCAGAAAAAGATGAGACCGATCCGAATAAATTCGGAAATCTTGCATTAAGTAAATTTGCTTTAATTGGAGAACCAGGCAATGAAAGACTAGGGATAAATCCTCTGGCTTCTGCGGAAATACTAGAATTAATAGGAGATACAAATGAACTTGACACACCTACGACTGGTTGCCCAGCACTAGTAAACTTCGGGGGTGGATCAGCTATTAGAAAGCTTTGGGATTGGCACTTAGAACTTGCTGAAAGAATTTATCCAGCGCTTGCAAAACCTGATATAAATAACTATTCAAATAGCTCATCAGACCCTACTTGGGGCGTAATTTAAACATATGACAACACCTGAAAGACCAGCTCCTCAAATAGTTCATAGATATGAAGATCCTTATAAGCATGCAAGCACGCTAAAAGCTTATATAAATAACGAGCGAGTTGGAAGTATGGATTATGTCCGAAATTACGAAACAGGAGAATGGAATATAGAAAATGTAATGGTAAATGATGAGGCTCAGGGAAGAGGAATAGGGAAAGCTCTTCTTAGCTCTTTCGTTGATCAAGTTGGATCAGGCCAAACCGTACACGCAGCGATAATTCATGAGACGACTTACAAAACATTAGTCGAAAGGTATACTAATGGACTTATGCAGGGGGAAACACGAGACGTTCCAGATGAAGATTTTCCCAGTCTTGCATTAGTAAGAGGTTTAAGATTGTGCGGAATTGAAGTGACTAAAATATCAGTCGGATCAAATCTTCCACACACTGGAGATATTCCATTTAATGTAGACCTTCATGGAATAACCCTCTAAATCCTTAAGCCTTTTTTAAGTTTCGCTATCTAATATATATCTAT
>CAYXTY010000093.1:0-2570 GCA_964468505.1 uncultured Gammaproteobacteria bacterium | reverse complement strand
CCTAACTCAAGTTTTAGGAATGGTAGATGATGTAGACAGTGTCGTATCTGAATGTCATAGAATTTTAAAGCCAAAAGGTACTCTTATTTTAACAACTTCTGCTATTTCTCCGCAGATTGATCATGAGTTCAGTTATTGGAGATTTACTGAGCAAAGCATTAGATATCTTTTAAATAAAAAATTTAAAAAGTTTAATGTAAGTTCATTTGGAAATGCATATGTGGGGCAAGCGATATGGGTGGGAATGGCACAGGAAGATATAAATAAAGATTTACTAGATACTAATGATAGACAATTTCAGTGTATTGTCGTAGCCACAGCCACTAAATAAATATGAAAATTTTTACTATTACATTAGGGATCCCAACATACGAGGCTTTTAATAGCTTAGAGAAAACATTATTAAATGTATATTCATTGCCTGGATTTGAAAAAATAAATCAAGTTCTCGTTGTAACAGACGGAAAAAATATTCATGACACGGTTTTGGAAAATATTAAGCATAAAAAATTAAAGATAGTTAATAACAAGATTAGATTAGGTCATTCATCTCGAATAAATCAGTTGTCGCAACTATCAAGTACGGATTATTTAATTTTAATTAATGATGATGTTATTTTGAGCAGAGATTCTTTAATTAGGGTTTATGAATCAATTGAAAAAAAAGAATTTGATTTATTATCCGCTTCAGCTAAACCCTTAAGTCCTTCAAGTATATTTGAAAGAATAATTGAAGTGGGGGCCATTATTAATGGAAGAATATCTAAGTATTGGAATAATTATCAAAACTATCTTTCATGTAATGGAAGAATGGTTGTGTTATCAAAAAGATTTTATAAAACATTAGAGCTTCCAGAAAAACTTTTGAATAGTGACGCTTATGTTTTTCTTCAATGTAAAATTAATAATTTTAAATATATACATGACGAAAAATTAATTGTTTGGTACAGATCTCCAAATAATTTAAGAGAGCACATAAGGCAAAGTAAAAAATTTAGACTATCTTTTGAAGAAAACACTAGCTATCTAGGGAATATTAAGGAATATTATCGTTTACCTAAAAAAGCAGCTATTAAAGCATCAGTGAGTGGTTTTATTGTTATGCCTGTACTTTTTATACCTTATTTACTAACAACAATTAGAGTTTCTTTTACAAAAAACCCATTATCTAACTCAGGATATTGGGAAACAGATAAATCAACTAAGAAACTATGAAAAAAATTACAGTAACCATAGGTATACCAGCATATAATGAGGAAGCTAATATAGGCTATTTGATTGAGGACTTGCTTAAGCAGAGATCTAATGGATACATATTGGAAAAAATTATCATTATTTCAGATGGGAGCATTGATAGGACTGCAGAAGTAGTTAAAAGTTTTAATAAAAATGAAATTTTTCTAGTTGACAATAAATTTAGACAAGGACTGGCGAAGACTCAAAATGAGATTTTAGAAAAATCTAATTCAGATATTTTAGTGCTACTTAATGCAGACATAATGATTAATGATCCTTTATTTCTAAGTAAAATTATTACTCCAATTAAAAATGATAAATCTGATTTGGTTTGTATATCTCTTAGAGAGCTTGAACAGTATACGATCACAGGTGACATTTTAAATGTTAGTATGAAATTCAAAACAGCAATTTTTGAGAAATATAAAAAAGGAAATAATATTTATACTTGCCACGCGGTTAGAGCATTTAGCAAAAGACTTTATAAAGATTTCACTTTCAAAGGAAGTATCGGCGAAGATGCATATTCATATCTTTATGCTAAGTTTAATAACTATAAATATGACTTTATAAAGTCGACCAAGGCTTATTATAGACTTCCGTCAAATTATAAAGATCATGAAAAACAAAGTATAAGGTTTATTCAGTCAAAGAAAAAATTTATTAAAGATTTTGGAGAAGATTTTATTCACGAAAATTATTTTATTCCAAAAACACCACTTGTATTAACTGGGATTAAATTTACCGCTAAATATCCAATCCACATGTTTTTATATGTTCTTATTTACTTTGGCATAAAAGTAAAAGCTATATTTGCTGGAAAAATTAGCGACAGCTGGGAAATATCAATTAGTTCAAAAGCATTAAGATTTAAAATACTATGAATTTAATTAAAAAAAATACATTTATAGCACTTAGAAGATCAGTTTATTTCATTCTGTATGGAATGGATAAAGTTCTGATGAGAAAAAATAATCTTTTTATACTTTGTTATCACAGTTTTTCAGAGGACGACTGGTTTTATTCAGTAAATGTTGAAAATCTCAAACAACAAATAAATATATTAAAAAAACAAGGATATGACTTCATAACCTTAGATGAGGTATATGATCACATAAAAGGAGTTAAATCAATTAATAAACCATCAGTTGTTATAACAATTGATGATGGTTATTCAGACGTAGTTTCTACACTGGATATATTTGAAAAGGAGTATATAAAACCTGCATTATTTCTAGTATCTAATGTTAAAGGGGTTAATAGAATTGAAATGGATTCTGATAAAAAGCTCTTAAGCGCTGAGGAATTAAAAATTATAAAAAATAAAGGTTGGG
>CAYXTY010000092.1:1467-2718 GCA_964468505.1 uncultured Gammaproteobacteria bacterium | reverse complement strand
ATTGATTCAGTAGAAACAGGTTGCGTAATAAGAAGCGGAATAAACGCTAAAAATCCAATTAAAAGACCAATCCATTTTTTAGGCGAAAGAATTTCTCCAAAAAAGAAGTAAGAAAAAAGTGCTGTTATAAAAGGAGAAAGATTAAAAAGAAGTGCAGCTTTTGCGCCGGTAAGATATTGCAAGCTGATAAATTCAAGAACATATGATCCATAAATATGAAACAATACAATCCCTGCAAACCAAAAAATGTCTTCTTTTTTTAATTTGAATGATTCTTTATTAAAAATTCTAACAAATCCTACAAGAAGTATTCCTGCTACTATCATTCGAATACCAATAAAAAACATGGGCGGCACAGCAAGTACCGCTTCTCTACCAATGATAAAAGTGCTTGCAAAAAATGCGTATAAAACGACTAGTAAAAACATAGACAAACTCCTTTTAAAGTCTTTGTCCGTAGCTTTAGCGCTTACGGATATAAAATATTATCGTTCAAGATCTTTTTGTTGTTCTTTTACAATTCCTGACTCTGTTAGTGTTCCAGCAAGTTCTTCTTGATAAAAAATATAAAGTCCAATTGATGTAGTAACTGCTGTTATTAAAAATAATGGCCCTACTGTTTTGCCAAGCCAAAGCCAATCAATAATAGCTGCAAAAAGTGGCGTAGTACAACCAAACAAAGAAAGTGCAGTTGCAGAATAACGATGCAAAAGCTTTCCGTAGAGATTGTAGACAATCACATTACCAATAAACACGCTTGCTAATAAAAGTGCCCAAAACGGAATCCCTGTAATAATAGATGTTGTTGGCCAAGGTTCAAGAAAATAGGAAGTTATAAATGAAATAAGTCCACCGAATAACATCCCAAATCCATTAACAAATACATAGGAATATCCCCAGGTAGTTGTTATTTTTTTTAAAAATATCCAGCCAATACAGGTAACAATAACAGAAAGAAGGAGTGAGATTTGAGCAAGATTAATCCATAATTGTGATCCGACATCAATAATGGAAGCACTTGTTCCTTTACTTATAATCATGGGCAATGAAGCAACAAAGCCAATGATAAGGCCAAGCCATTTTTTTGGGGTCATCAATTCAGTTAAAAATAAGAAGGCGAAAAGTGCTGTAATAAATGGGGAAAGATTGTACATGAGAGCAACATATGAACCAGAAAGGTATTTGTAACTAACAAATTCAAGGACGTAAGAAAAGTAAATGTGAAATATCACAATTCCTGCAAACCACCAT
>CAYXTY010000092.1:763-1457 GCA_964468505.1 uncultured Gammaproteobacteria bacterium | reverse complement strand
ATGCATGTTCTTTTTTTAGAGAAAGCTTTTCTTTGGTAAAGAATGTTACATATCCCAAAAGTAAGAGTCCTGCCAAAGTCATACGTGCACCAACAAAAAAAATTGGCGCAACAAGCTCCACTGCTTTTTCACCTAAAATAAAAGTACTTGCAAAAAGTGCATATAGCATAAGAAGTAACGTCATAAGATTCCTTTAACGAATAAGGCCTTCCTTTTTTTCTTCTTGATAAAAGAAAAAAAAGGCAACCATGAGAGAGATCAAAGAGAAGATGAAAATAAATCCTATTGCTTGTCCATAGAAAAAATAACTAAGACTAGCAGAGGTTAATGGAGTTATAAGAGTAGCAAATGTAACAAGCGTTACGGGGTATTTTTTTATAAGATATCCGTAAAGAGGTTGAGCAATAAGGTTATGGGTAATAAATATAAAAAGAAGAATGGGAGCAATAATTGCTATATTTTCTAATGGTATTGGGTTCCAACTTTCTGAACCGAGCGAAACAAAAAAAGACATAACTCCTCCTAAAAGGAGAGTCACTCCAAGGATAAAAAAAACAGAATAATAAGTAACTAATTTTTTGAAAATAAATGTTCCTATTACAGCAGAAAGTACACTAATAAATATTGCTGCATATCCACCAAAAAGATGGTAAACAGAGCAATCAATAGGAGTGTGAAAAACATTTTCAATAAT
>CAYXTY010000092.1:0-753 GCA_964468505.1 uncultured Gammaproteobacteria bacterium | reverse complement strand
CATGACAGGAAGGGATTTGTTTAAGACTGACAAGACGAAGTGCATCCATTAAAAAATAAAAAAATGCCATTCCACCAAAAAGCGGAATGCAATTACGTTTAAGAATAAATTCTTTTTTATTTATATAATAAGCCACAATAATAAATATAAGGCCTGATGGAATATACCGAATTGCTGTAAGGAAAAAGGGAGAACCATGCAATAATGCTTGCTTACCAAAAGTAAACAGACCCGCCATAATGACATACATTATTATTAGATCAAACAAATTTATAAACCCCTTCTTATTATCTAATGCATGCTTTGATAAAAATGTAAGTATACCGAGCATTTTAATAAACCACTAGAAATAAGCATTAGTCAAACATGTTTGGGCCGAATTACTGATGCAATACCGAGCGAAGGCCTATATGCTGAATGTGCTCATACAAATTTTAGACCATTTAAATGTTCAGTTGAAGGTTATTCTTACACCAACCGCCATCGTAAAGATCATGAACAATGTATTCATAAAAGCGCTAGGCTACAAGAGGCATCAATTAACCTAATCTATAAGAGCTTTTAACATGTTTAATTTTCTAAATCGAGCCTGCGAGCAGTTGCAGGCTGCAATAAATGCGCTATGATTATTAGAAATAAAAGACATGCAGGCGGTTTTATTGCAATCAAATGTGATTTTACCTTAAAAAGAAATGGAGAAAGAAGATGAATAAAAGAAAACTTTATATGGTATGCCTGATGGGCTTACAGCTA
>CAYXTY010000091.1:0-2759 GCA_964468505.1 uncultured Gammaproteobacteria bacterium | reverse complement strand
TCATTAAAATCAAATAAAGACATTTGCGATTTTCCAGACTCTTCTAGGGAGTAACAGGAGACACTTAGCTTTGAAACTTTTTTATTATCCGGTCTTTGATTTAGCACAAATAACGCTTTGGTAAATAATTCCTGAGTGGTATACATTTCAGACTCCATCATTCTTCCTCTATGCCAATGTGTCCAATCATCGTAGACCAAACTTACATGCATTCCGTAGGCCACCATGCTAAATCTTCTTAATCTTCTACCCATTTTTTCGCAGAGCTTTAGAATTAGTTTTGAAAGTTCACGAGGATCATTTGTGGAGCGAGGAAGCGCATACTGCTGCCCAATACTTTTCGTTTCAAATTCTACATCATCAACCTCATGCCCTCTTAATCTCTCATACCAGTATCTTCCAATTACACTTTTAAAAACCTGTTTCTGAAGAAGCTCGCATCTGGCATTTATAAAGTCAGTGGGAGTAAAAATTCCCATAGAATTAAGTCTCGCTTCAAATCTGACATTGATTCCGTTTAAATCTACTAAAGACACTTTCGAGTAAACATCCATCAGATTTTCATGATTAATTACATCAAGTCCATCCGGCTTATGAAGTGAGGCTGCTAGTTTTGCTAAAAATCTGTTAGTAGAAATTCCAATATTGCACTTCATCCAGTCCCCGATCTCTTCTCTTATTCTTTTTTTAATTTCATAAGAAATCTTAATCAGGTCTGGTGTAAGTTTTTCGACACTTGAGAAATTTAAAACAAATTCGTCAATTGACTTCGGGTGAAAGTCTGGAGTGTAATCTTGAAATATATGTCTTAGTCTTACATTCACGTCAAAATATTTATCAGGATCGGGAGTTCTTACCACAATATCTCTACATAAAAGCCTTGCCTCTCTTATCCTCATACCAGTTTTTATTCCAAATCTTTTTGCCTCAATACTCGGCGCAACTATGCAAGCACTTGGGGTGGAGTATGCCGCCACAACTAAAGGTTTTCCGCGAAGAAGAGGGTTTGCCTGCTGTTCAATGGTGGCATATGCAGAATTTAAATCTACATGCATTGTTAAAGGTTTGTTTCTATTAATTGGGAGCTCCATCACTAACCTCCTCTACATACCAGTGCAAAGTTTCACTGTCCAATCTTAATTTAAACGCTAAGGTGTCAGTAGATACTGAGAAAATGTGATGGATGTATCTTCCATCCCGTCTTACATGATGATAACCCAATGTAGTGATCTTATAAACTCTGCCATTCCACTTAATCTTATAAGGTTTTACGACTGCTCCTAGCCTCTCGTAAATGCATATACAGTCAATTTGTTCATTAATATGCTCAATCATAGACAGAAACTCTTTAGTTAGCATAGTAGAATAATTTACGAAAAACAACAGAACAAAAGTAGAACATCTATATCAGTTTTTGGGGTGTATAATAAGTGCATGTGTGGAAGATATGGATTAATTTCAAAACCCCAAGCTTTAATAAAAAGGTTTGATGTAGAAAATAACGAATTCGATTTTAAAGAAAATTATAATGTAGCTCCATCACTTAAAATGCCCATAATCGAAAGACATAGTCCAAATTCAGTTCATCTAAGAGAGTGGGGAGCACTACTTTATAATAAATACTTTACGATTAATGCGAGGACTGATAAATTGGAAACAAACAATATATGGAAAAAAGCAATTCAGGAAAGAAGATGTATTATTCCAGCTGATTATTTCTTCGAATGGAAAAGAACTGAAAAATCCAAACAACCATATTTATTTAGATTAAAAAATAAAGAACTTATGGGTTTTGCTGGATTTTTAGTGGATTACTTAGATAAAGACAAAAAAGAAAGAACTGGCTATATAATGCTTACAACAGAAGCTAATTCAATTATGGAACCCATACATGACAGAATTCCCGTAATTCTAAGAAAAGAAGATGAAGATCAATGGCTTAATCCAGATACTGTAGAATTCGAACACTTATTAAAATTCCTGAAACCATTTCCTTCTGAAGAAATGGATGCTTTCCCTGTTTCTCAAGTCGTAAATTCACCAAGAAACAACGATAAAAGTATTATAAATCCTCAGATTTAAAGTAGTATCCAATAGGCATACATACGGAAGATTTTCTTGAAATATTTGGGCAGTTTCATATTATTAATATACGTGAATAATATACGCATTTCAATAGAACAAAAGTAGAACATAAATATTCAAACACTCTCAAAATTAAAAACTCAAAAAAATTAGGACCTTCATTATAGTCTTCGTTATCTAATATTTCAACACTAATTTCTTCAGATAAACCTTTTACTGCAACGTACTTTAAAAAAGTACGAACCTTTTTAAAGTATGGTTTTACATTTTTTTCCCAATACCCATTATTAAATAGTTCAATTAGTTCTTTTAAATTTGAATTGTCCATAATTATAAATACAAAAAAGGTGGAAAAAACTCCACCTTATTTTCTTTGGCCAAAGGAAATTAATTACTTTTTATTATAGTATTTCTCAACTATCTTTTTTACTGACTCTTGAACTGATTGATTTTTAACCTGTTCATTTTGAGGTTTTGCCGCCTGTTGAGGAGCCGAAGCTTGTTGATTTCCTTTATTTTTACAACCACATCCCATAACAAATTGTTTTTTAATGTTTATTTAAACATAAATATCAGTCTATTGTCTTATTTGTAAATGTTTCATATTTATTGTTATATGAAAAAGAAAATAAGACTTACTGAAAATAAACTTGTTAGTATTATTCTTAAATTAA
>CAYXTY010000090.1:0-2773 GCA_964468505.1 uncultured Gammaproteobacteria bacterium | reverse complement strand
CAGTTGAGGAAATTCTGAATTAATTTTCTTTTTGGATTTTGACTTTTTATTTAAAACATGTCCGAAATCATTATAAGTTTCAATAATAGCTTTATCTAAAACTGCTTTTTCTTCCTGAGTTAAACCATCAACCATT
Organism: uncultured Gammaproteobacteria bacterium; assembly: GCA_964468505.1. Taxonomy (GTDB): domain Bacteria; phylum Patescibacteriota; class Microgenomatia; order Levybacterales; family UBA12049; genus 2-01-FULL-39-10-A. The sequence continues at coordinate 2,637 of CAYXTY010000090.1, read as the reverse complement.
AAAGAAATCACTTCAGTTAAATCTTGGATGTGTTCAGCTAGGTTATTATCCTCACTATCGTCTTTAGATGAAAAATCGAAAGGATTAATCTTCTCTTTCGATTTGGCAGAGATTTTAATATAGCTTCCATTAACTGACTGAGAGAGTTGTTTATATTCTCGCTCCGGATCAATTACTATTACTTTTGTGCCCTGCATCAGTTGTCTCAAGATCTCAACTTTAGCTGTATAACTTTTACCGCTACCGGATTGAGCAAAGATAATACTGTTTCCATTATTTAAAGAAAAACGATCTAGGATAACCAAAGAATTATTAGATTTATTTACTCCATACAGAATTCCTGATTCTTGAACTAGTTCTGATGAAACAAAAGGGAAAGTTAAAGCTGCTGAAGAGCTATCAAGATTTCTTTTTTGGTTAAGTGAGTTTTCTGCTCTTGGCAGAGTTGATTGTAATCCTTCCAACTGTTGGAATAGGGAGGTCTTTGTATAAAAAAGCTTTGTTGAAAGTACTGATTCTAGAGATGTAGTCAATTTATTAAGTTCAGTTAATGAGTCGGCAATGAGCGTTGTATAAATTGAAACTTGGAATAGCTTTTCTTGACCTCTTTGGATTTTATTTTTTAGATCAATAGCTGACTCTAACGGATCTGTTAGTTCTGATCCGATAACTCTACCGTCTTTTTGCATCGCTCTTTTTGTTGATTCAAGCTCAGTAATTTTTCGCTCTAATTTAGGTAAGGCGTATTGAGAACTCACAAGTTCAATGTGATATGAAATATCAATATTGTGGTTAAAATTAACTAACATATTTAACCAACCGGTTGAGGCGTTTTGAGGAAAGCCCGATATAAAAAGCGTCCGAATAAATTTATCTCCCATTCTTAAGTAACTGGCATTTTCTTCCAGTCCTGAATAAGAAATTAGATCTATCTGATCTTGTTCCCCATGATAAAATTGGATTTGGTGTTTTACAGCTTTTCTTTTGGACGAGTTTTTTTGAATTAACTTTTTTAAATTTAATCGGTCTGGAATTTTAAGCATGTTAAGCATAATATTTGATCTCCTTTAACGGTTGTGATTTTGACTGGCTGGGGTTGTAAAAGTTATAGAATAATTGGAGCACTTGTAGGCTATCTAGGTTTTTTACTTTCATGCCAATTTTCTCAAGTCCTTTAACTACAATATCTTCCCTGTTTCTAATTTGTTCTCTAGTTAAATCAAAGTCCTGTTTTTTATCATCGGGGACAAAAGCTATCACAAAATAAAAATGCCTGGATAATATTTTATTTCCAGAAACTAAGTTGCGGATAAAATCAGCATAGTTTTGAATCTGAGTTTTGTAAGCATCCTCATTTTCTTTATCCTTTTTGATTAATATCTGTTCAATATACTGGTCAACATCAATTTCTCGAACTCTTACCAAGATCTGAACCGGAAAAGATAATGAGTTTAAGAAATTCTGGAAAGAATCAATAATTACATCCTGTTCAGCTTCGCTTTTTAATTCAAAATTAATTGAAGATGTCTCTAAAACAACACGATATTGGTTATTTGGAAGAACTATTACTCCATCCTTAACCTCTTTAATTTGGATCTGTCCTCTAGTGCCCGTTCGTTGTTTTGATTTATTCAACAGCCACATAAATACCTCCTTTGTTTGGTTTAAATTTGATTGATTCAGTTTTTTTGGTTAATAACTTTTCTAAGTTTGCTAAATCTGAAAAAGCAGAAGATTCTCTTGTTATTGTGACTTTGGTTGTTTTGGCATCAGCTTCTTTTTTACCTAGAGTAATTTCTATCTTTCTTCCAGAAAGATCGTTTTTGTTAAAAATATAATATTTAGGACGCAAATTATATTGAACAATTAATATTAACCAGCTTATTAAAACCTTTCCTTTAATCCTGAAAGCTAGAATGGCAAAGATAAAAAAACTGGTTGGCATTAAAACTGTTTTGTATTGATTTAAATGCATTCTTTCCGGCAGAAGTGTATAGACTAAGCAATTAATGATCAGTGGAATAACTAATAAAATTAACTGAGTAAAGTTTAAGTTACCGGCAATTTTATCTTCAACTGTGGTTATTTGAGCCGGAATTATAGTTGTCCTCATGCTTTAACAAACCTCCTTGATTTAATTATTTGTTCACCTCTACTGGTTGTTGCTGATACTCCCTGATTATTGTTGCCAACATTGTTATTATTGGTCGTTAAGACATTCATAATTTGGCTGCCTACTTTTCTCATAGCAGTTTTGCCAGTGTTGTAAAAAATAAGTTGCATCATAAAAGATGGAGTTTTTAATAGAGTGAACAGTAGACCAATTGCGATTAAAATTGATAAAAGCGAATTAGTGCCTACTTGTCCTGGAAAAGTGAGAAAAGCTGAAGCAAGTTGAATGATGACAATATGTACAAATACAGTAAACACTGTAACGAAAAAAGCCTTAATGGAAATTTCAGCAAAATCTGCAGTCTTAGGAATTGCCCAAAGTAGAAAAATAAAAGGAGAAATAGCTACACCCAGAGCAATTACAATCAGTCTACTAATATAAAACAACAATAGAATTACGCATAAAATAATAAACAAGACCATAAATACTAAAGTAATTAGGAACGCTTGTTCTTCATTTCCGGC
>CAYXTY010000089.1:0-2779 GCA_964468505.1 uncultured Gammaproteobacteria bacterium | reverse complement strand
TTCAAACTGCAAGAAATATGAACCTGCCTTCATATGTAAGAATTCTTGTAGTTCCACATTCTTTCCCAAAGACTAAACCTAAGGCATGTAATTATGGACTCGCTTATGCAAAAGGTGAATATTTAGTAATCTATGATGCTGAAGATATTCCAGATTCGCTTCAGCTTAAAAAAGCATATTTAGGTTTTGCTAAAACAGATAAAGATACAATTTGTTTACAGGCAAAGTTAAATTATTATAATCCACACCAGAATTTACTAACAAGATTTTTTACTGCTGAATATTCACTTTGGTTTGATGTTACTCTTCCTGGGCTTCAGTCATTTAATACAGCGCTTCCATTAGGTGGCACAAGTAATCATTTTAAGACAATTAATTTACGTGAGGTCGGTGGATGGGACCCATTTAATGTAACAGAAGATGCAGATTTAGGAGTAAGGCTTTTTAAGAGAGGATATAAAACTGCAATGATTGATTCTGTAACGCTTGAAGAAGCTAATAGTAACGTAAAGAATTGGTTCAGACAGCGGTCACGGTGGATTAAAGGATATATGCAGACCTACCTCGTTCACACCAGAGGCCACAGACCAGACATCAGAAATTCCCACCACTCGTTAATTTTCCAGTTAGTTATTGGAGGAAAAGTTGCCTTCGTGCTTATTAATCCACTTCTTTGGATTGCGACTTTCTCTTACTTTGCGCTTTATGCTTATGTGGGTCCTGCCATTGAGGCCATATATCCTTCAATTGTTTTTTATATGGCGATAACGTCCCTTGTTTTAGGAAACTTTTTATTCCTTTATTACTACATGATTGGGGTTGCAAAGAAAAATCAATGGAATCTTATAAAATTTGTTTTCTTAATCCCAATTTATTGGTTCATGATAAGTATTTCAGCAATGATCGCTTTGTATCAGCTTATCTTTAAACCTCACTATTGGGAAAAAACAGTTCATGGGCTTCATTTACAAAAACCAAAAATTAAAACAGCAGAAGTAAAAAAACCAGTTGAAGTAACTGATGAAGATTTTGGTTTTAGAGAAGAATCTGTAGTTAACGTAAACCCTTCATTTCAAATTCAAAATCACCAATCAAAAGTAAAAGGCAAGAATTATGATTTCCGTATTTCTCCATACGGATATTTTGGTGGAGCGTTTTTAATTACCGCAACTATTCTTTCTAATTTTCTCAACTTCCTTTATAACGTTTATCTTGGTCGTTCTGTTTCAGTTGAGCAGTTTGGTTTGATTGCTCTTATTGGTGGAATTCAAAGCTTATCGGAAATTCCATTAAATGGATTATCTAGAGCAGTTACATATAAAAGTGCTTATCTTTTTGGAAAGTATGATGCACCTGTTAAAAAGTTTTGGTCGAGCACCAGAAATAGAGCAGTTATTATTTCTTTGGCAGTCGCTTCGCTATGGGTAATTCTTACTCCCTTGATTGCTAACTTTTTTAAGTCTGATGGAAATCTTCCGATTTTATTATTTACACCAGTCTGGGTGCTTGGTGTAATGGCGTCCGTCGATGGCGGGTTTTTAAGAGGTAATCATAGATTTGCATTACTAGCTGCCGCCTCAATACTTGAAGCATCTGCGAAGTTTTTATCTACATTTCTTTTAGTTAATTTTGGATTTGAAAATTATGTTTATGCGGCCTTGCCGATTTCAATGACATTTACTTTTTTAGTTCTTTGGATTAGCGCAAGAAGAACAAAAGCAAAAGAGATTAAAATGAGAGTAGAAAGTGTTGTTAGTTTCCCATGGAAATTCTATGGAACTTCCATTCTTCTAAAGGTTTCGACTGTAGCTTATGTAAGTTCAGATATAATTCTTGCGAAACATTTTCTCTCCCCTGTTCAGGCAGGTCAATATGCGCTCTTATCACTTTCAGGAAAAATGGTTTATTTTGCAGGCTCTCTTTTTTCTCAATTCCTTTTACCTCTGGTAAGTCACAAAGAAGGAGCAGGTAAGGATTCTAAGAATGTTTTCAGTAAGTTGATACTTGCCTCTGGTTTGTCATCATTTGGAGCGTTTATAGTTATTGGTATATTTGGAAGTTATGTAGTTCCACTAGTCTTTGGAGATAGAGCGAATGCAATAGTTGAGTATCTTCCCTTGTACTGTCTAGCAATGGTGGCTTTCACTATTTCAACAAATATTGTTACTTATCATCAAATCAAAAATCAGCATTTCCTTTCGTTTGTTAGCTTTGTTTTAGCGTTGGTTCAGATTGGAGCATTGTATTTATTCCATTCAAGTATAAGAGACTTTGCGATAGTTATGACAGCTTTAGGAATCGCAAATCTTGTGATTGCACTAGTGCTTCATTATGTGCATGGTTATATTACTTCCTTTGGTAAAAATCTAAAGGATCTCTTTAGTGAATCAGAAAATTCAAAACCAATTCCTACCGAAGGAGCAAGGATTCTAATTTTTAATTGGAGGGATACAAAACACAAATGGGCTGGAGGAGCTGAAGCATATATACACGAAATAGCTAAGAGATGGGTAGAAAAAGGACATGCAGTTACTTTGTTTGCAGGTAATGATGGTAAATTAAAAAAGCATGAAAAGATTGATGGAATAAATATAGTTAGACGAGGTGGAACTTATACTGTATATCCGTGGGCATTTTTATATTACGTGTTAAAATTTAAAGGCAAATTTGATGTTGTAGTAGATTCTGAAAACGGTATACCATTTTTTACTTCTTTATACGCTAGAGAAAAAGTGCTTCTTATTGTTTATCACATACATCAGGAAGTATTTAGGGAGCA
>CAYXTY010000088.1:0-2924 GCA_964468505.1 uncultured Gammaproteobacteria bacterium | reverse complement strand
CATCTTTCCCAAAAGGTTTTTCTATAACTACCCGAGTCCACTTATTACTTCCCTGCCCGCAACCTTCGGATAATTTAGTACTAACCAACTTATCTAAAATATCTGAATAATGCTGCGGGGGTGTTGCTAAATAAAAGAAGCGAGTAATGCATGCGCCCACCTTAGTATCTAATTTATTCAAATGCTTAATCAAGCTTTCGTATCCTGATTTATTCTCAAAAGTCCCTTTTTCATAATGGAGATGCTGGGAAAACTCCTTCCACCCTTCCTGCTTAGTTAAATCTTCAAACGAATCCCTAAATGCTTCATCAGTATACGCACGTCTAGAAAAACCCACTATAAAAAATTCAGGAGGAAGCATTTTTTTGTTAAAAAGTGAAAGAAGTCCGGGGATAAGCTTATGATGAGTGAGATCTCCAGTAGCTCCAAATATTATTAGAACAAAAGGACTTTTAAGCTCTTGAAATATTTCCGGGCTATCCATCAAATGATTATAATTCTTGACACAAATTTTATCAAAGAGTATATTTAGAAGCTATGCCAGGACCAACAATTGCTGAAAGACAAGGATTAGCTCCCCAAGAACCAAGACTTGATGGAGGCGAAAGAAAGACTGCTGTTCAAGAAATTAATGACGCAATTGCAGCGCGCGCTGGAATAACCCAAGAACAAAGAGCTGGTTATTTTACAGGAAAAGATGGATTTGAATTTGATGGAAGAAGAGGTCTTGACCTAACAAGAGTTACTTTTCCTGGAGCCTTAGAAGATGGTAGACGTTATATCATAAGGACGTTTTATAGCGGAAAAGATGGTGATCCATCTTTTGAGGTTGTTTTTCCAGGCGATTTTAAAAATCCCGGAACATCTACCCAAACAGCGCTCGATGAAGCAAGAAGATTACTTAATCCTCCCAAACCATCAAACCAACCTTGACAGCCTAAACTTCAAGGAGTATATTTACGCACATGACAGAAGAATTAAGACCAGGGCCCACAGAAACTACTGTTAAATGGGCTATTGGAACTGTAAGCGCAGAGCTTGCGGGACTTAGTGGGGCGCGTACACGCCGCTGGACTGCAGACATGACTGAAGACGGCGGATTATTGATTAGAAAAATAAAAAACCGTGGAACTAAAAGAATAATTACAGCTTCCCCCGGCATTGAAGGCTCCCTTATCCCAGAAGCTAGAATTACAGTCTTGGATGTAGAATCAGGAGAACTAATTAATGAAGGCCCAAGACCTAGAAGAATTCTTAGAGATGCAGTCAGGCAAATTTTCCCCGACAGAGCTGCTATTCGCGCTGAGGTAGAAAGATCTCTTTAGACTATCTGATCTGTAATGAGGATCGTTTTTGAGGCTATTTCGGGTTTTAAATAAAATTTGGCAGGAAATTTTTCAATTTCATCTTGCTCTCCATTAAACTTAAACATCTGATTTAGAATATCTCTTTTTTCCTGACCCAAAACTAAAATTATTATTAGATCTAATACACTTAATGCGTGATAATTCATTGTAATTCTTGGTCCATATCCTGGAGCATCATAAAAAGAGACAAGTGCGCTTCCATCCTCAATCATTTTTTTAGAAATCTCTGGAATTGCTGGAATCCCAGCCGTATGCCCGTCTTCTCCTAGCCCCATAATTCCTACACTTTTTGGAAAATATTTAAGAATAAATCTAAGAGCCTCATCATAGTTTTTCGAGGCTGTTTCTATGTCGCCTCCATCTTCAATCATAGGATAAAATCTTAGATTCGAACTTTCAAAATAATCTAATAGTCCTGTCTCTTTTATCATCATTTCATTACTTTTTTTGTGAAGTTTTTCCCCATATCTTTCATCGACTTGCCCCACAGCACCTACTTTTAATTTTTTCTCAGAGGCAATAAACTCATAGAGTTTTCTAGGCGTATTTCCACCTGAAAGAAAAAGCGTAGTTTTTAAATCACAATATTTCTCTAGTATTTCTGAAATAGTTTCATTTGCAGACTGCGCAGTTGGCGCTTCAACTACTAAAATATTTTCTTTATTTTTAAAATGATTTAGGCCAATTAGTGATGATCTATCCACGGCATAAGTATAACATTTGCATTTAAAATTTAAACACACAAAGACTTGACAATAGACCTATAATATTATATCATTCACATTCTAAATATGGCAGGACACGAAACACCACAGCCTAGAACTGAACAACCGGCAAATCCGGAAAGAAGAGCTTTTCTTAGAAGAGCTGGCGAAGTCGCGGTTACAACAACTATGGCTGCTGCTACACATAACTTATGGTTACCACACGAAGCTAGAGGTGCACAAAGACAAGAACCAACGTTAGTAAATCCACAGGGTGAACCAATTAGTCCACTAGATAGAACGCAGGCAATTAGAGACTTAGGTGCTATCGAAGAAGCTTCTCATGAAGCAAATGGAAGAACACTTCCTAATAGAACTTTAAGAACTCCTAAGCCTGAAAGAAGAATTGCCGTTGAATCCTCTTCTCCACTTAAACCAGGAATGATATTCAATCAGGGAGATCCTTCACAAAGAGTAATTTATTTAACAATGGACGATGGATATGATCAAGATAGACCAGATGGTTCCACTGTTCAGGGAGAATTAATGTTTAAAGCAGCTCTAGATGTAGCTAAAAATAATGGAGTAAAAATGACATTCTTACCAACTGGAGATGTTTTAGCAAATAACCCTGACATTAGACCAATCGTAAGAAGAGCAAAAGCTGAAGGCCATGGTTTTGGTCTTCATACTTATTCACACACTTCCCTACCAGCCTTAACAACTGCAGAGATAGAAAGAGAAGCAGTCAGAAATCATAGAGAACTTCAAAAAGCCCTTGGAGCACAATACATCGCTAAATTCTTAAGACCACCTTTTGGAGATGGTGGATATGAAGGAGACTTTGATCCTG
>CAYXTY010000087.1:0-2969 GCA_964468505.1 uncultured Gammaproteobacteria bacterium | reverse complement strand
CAGGGAAGTAATAAGTGGACTCGGGTAGTTATAGAAAAACCTTTTGGGAAAGATGCAGAAACCGCGAAAATGCTTGAAGAGAAACTTTCGAAAATTTTTGATGAAAAGCAGATCTTTAGAGTAGATCATTATCTTGGAAAGGAAACAGTTCAGAATCTTTTAGCGTTCAGATTTGCGAATAGTATTTTTGAGCCTGTTTGGAACAATAAAAATATAGATCATGTCCAGATTACATGGGCAGAAAAAGAGGGAATTGAGGATAGGGGAAATTTTTTTGATGGCGTAGGAATGCTTAGAGATGTTGTTCAAAACCACATTATGCAACTCATTTCAGCTGTCGCTATGGAGCAGCCTAGGAGTTTTACTAAAGAAGATGTAAGAAATGAAAGAGCAAAAGTAACTGGCGCTGTGACACTAGCAAATAAAAATGTAGTGAGGGGACAATACGATGATTATGAAAATGAGGAAGAGGTGGAAAAAGGGTCTGATACAGAGACTTATGTTGCAATGAAGCTTTTAGTTAATACTCCTCGATTTTCTGGTGTCCCATTTTATATTAGATCTGGTAAAAGAATGGAAAAGGAAGTGATAACTATTTCTGTGGTTTTTATTCAGACTTGTCATTTGCTTTTCAAAGAATATGGATGCCCTGAAATTGGAAATGTTTTAACTTTTAGAATTCAGCCTGATGAGGGAATTACTCTTCGTTTGATAGCTAAGCAGCCGGGTGCAAAGCTAAAATTGGGAAGCGTAAATATGAAATTTAATTATAAAGATGACTTCGGGACTACTGGACTTGATGCATATGAAAAAATACTTCTTGATATATTTTCGGGGGATCAAATTTTGTTTTCTCGTTCGGATGAAATTCAAAATTCTTGGAAACTTCTAGACAATATTCTAAAAACATGGGAGAATGAAGAAAATATTTCGAAGTATACATCTGGTTCATGGGGTCCAGAAGAGGGAAATTCCTTAATAGAAGGCGATGGAAAAATATGGATCAAATAAATTTTGACGATTTTAAAAAAGTAGAGATAAGAATGGGGAAGATTACCGCATGCGAAAAAGTCGTAGACGCAGATAAGCTCTTAAAACTTCAAGTGGATTTTGGAGAATTTCAGCGCCAAATAGTTAGTGGAATTGCCATGAGCTATACGCCTGAAGAGATGGTGGGGAAAATTTTGCCATTTATCATTAATTTAGAATTTAGAAATTTTAAGGGTGAAGAATCTCAAGGAATGCTTATGGCCACTGGAACAGGAAGTGAAGATATTGTTTTACTTGAGCCAAATAAAGACATAGAACCAGGAGCTGAAGTAGTTTAGATCTCAAATTCCGATAGATCATTTGCTCCGTAAGTTTCAGGAAAAATTTCTTTTGCTTTTTCTACAGCTGTTTTTCGACTTTCTAATGTTGTATAAATATGAGCCCCGAAATGTGTGAGTATGAGTTTTTTTACATTTGCTTCTTTTGCTAAAGTAGCCGCTTGAATTGCATCGAAATGTCCCCATTCTGACTCTGTATTATCTTTAGCAGCGCATTCGCAAATAAAAATGTCAGAGTCTTTTGCTAATTTTCTAGCTTGATCAGTAAATCCACAATCTCCAGTGTATGAAATAATTTTTCCCTCTAATTCAAACCTATATCCGTGATCTCGGTATGCATGGTGTTGCTCAATTGCATATGCCCTAAATGGAATATTTTCGCCTTCTTCAGATAATTCATGAAGTCTAATTTCAGTTTTTAAATTATAGATATTGTCTGGTCTTGGTTTGTATCCAACTGTAAATGGGGGATTTACTAAAGTCTCAAAGTCTTTTGTCCTACCGGCTCCTACATAAACATCAATTCCTTGTTTGAAATCAAATTTATTTAAAATATGAAGACCTGAAGTGTGATCTAAATGAAAATGAGTGATAAAAAGAGAGATTGGTTTATCTTCTTTTATGAACTGATCTAATTTATAGATTCCATTTCCTGCGTCAAGAATAAGATAGTGGTCTTTAGTATCAATTAAGATTGAAGGAGTATCGCCGGTGGGAGACGAGTACCATCCGTTTGTTCCTAGAAAAATAATTTTCATAATTTGATTTTAACAAATTATAAAGCTATTAATATAGTGCCTATTACCATTACAAATGCTCCTAAGAATCTTTCCTGAATGTGATGTTCTTTAAATAATACAGCTCCTAAAATAATTGAAAAAAGAGCTGAGAGTTTAAAAACTGCAGTTACATAAGCAACATTATTCAAAGTAAATGCTGTTAGTGCGGCAAATTGTCCAATTGTAGCTAGTGATCCAAAAATCAAAAGCCATTTCAGGTTTGCATGAGTGTACTTTTTTAAATTATTCATTTTAAAAAAGAATGGTGAGAGAAAAATAATTATAAATATAGCCTCAATAATTGGTACAGAAAGTGGAGATATGGGTGTAGTTTCGAAAATTGCCTTTTTTTGTAGAATAGGAGTCATGCCCCAAATAAGGTTTGAAATCAAAAATAATTTCACGCCTTTATCTGATAAAAGTTTCGCAACAGGCTTGAAAATTCCTGCTTTTATTTGATCTACATTTAGTAAATACGCGCCAATTATAATTAGCAAGATTCCAATTAGTTTAACTGGTGTCGGATTTTCATGCAAAAATATTGTGGCAAATATTAAAACAAACGCCGGGTTAAAAGAAGAGATAGGGGCTAGGAGTGATATTTCTGACATTGAAAGAGCTTTGTAGTAAATAACTGCAGCAATCGTATCAAGTATTGAAACTATTAAAATATATTTCCAGAACTCTGAGTTAAAAGCAGGTATACCTAGGAAAAACAATAAACTAATTGAGAATGGAAGAACGAATGAAAGAGAAATTACAGTAAATGCCATAGGGGAAATATCCTTCATCATTTTTTTGATAAGGATCATGCTGATAGAAGTCCAGAGGGCAAAAATAAGCGAATATGAAATCCACATCT
>CAYXTY010000086.1:0-2974 GCA_964468505.1 uncultured Gammaproteobacteria bacterium | reverse complement strand
TATTCCAAATATATAAATAGTGTTATTAAGGATGAAAAAAAATAATTATGAAAATCTTAATCACGCATTATTACTCAAAGCGCAACAGGGGAGATATGGCAATACTCTCTGTAATGCTCCAACTCCTTAATAAGAAATACCCCGCCTCGAATATTGGAGTTTTAACTGCTGATAAGATTTCTAAAAACACTAGTCTTGATGGTGCTGATTTTATTTTAAATTCTTATCTTTATTTTTGTATTTATAAAAGTAAAAATTTTTTAAGTAGAATTCTCAATGTCTTTTATGTATTAGCAATTACATTATTATGGGCGTCTATTTATAAGTTTTTAAAAATTAATACATCAATTCTAATGCCAGCTCAGATTCGTAAAACTTCTAATTCTTTTTTAAATGCCGATCTAATTGTGCCTGTAGGTGGTGGATATTTGAGAGGTTCAAAGAGCATTCAAAGCAATTTAACACTAATTATTCAACTACATTCAATACTTATTTCAATAATTTTAGGAAAAAAAATTATTCTATATTCACAGTCGATTGGACCTTTTGAAAATGTATTTCAAAAACTTATTACTAAAATAATATTAAATATGGTGGACGCTATTTTTGTAAGAGAAAATAATACTCTAAGAACATTAAAATCGATTGGTGTTAAAAACAAATTGATATACAAGACGGTTGATGCTGCGTTTGGATTTAAAACAAACACAAAAAATAAGATGAAAAAAGAGTTAAGCGGAATGGGAATTAATAGTTTTGATAACTTAATAGGCATTACAGTTAGAGAATGGTTGCCAGATGATAAGCAGTTAATTTTTGAAAATGAAATTGCTGAATTTGTTAAATACCTCGTGAATAATAAAAAGAAAATTGTTGTTTTTATTCCTCAGGTGGATTCAAGTTTTCATAATGACAATGATAGAAAAGTGAATGAAAGAATTGTTTTCAAACTTAAAAATTTAAAGAATGTGTACATAATAAACAAAAATTACTCCCATACTGAAATTAAAGGTATATATGAAAATCTCCACTTTTTAATTGGTACAAGAATGCATTCGGTTATTTTTGCCTTAACGGGATATGTCCCATCGATTGCTATAGAGTATGAATATAAGACAAATGGAATGATGAAAGATCTAGGATTAAAAGAATGGGTAATAAATATTGAAAAAGTTAATTCGGATATATTAATTGCCATCTACAATAAGATTGTTATTTCAAGAAGTAGTTATCTTAAAATTTTAAATGTAAGTATTCCAAAAGTTAGAAAGAATGTAGATTTTGCAGTTGAGTATTTAAACAAAGTTTATTTAGCAAAAAAATTATGAAAATAATTAAACTAAATTTTGGGTGTGGAGAAAAGTACTTAGACGATTACATTAACTGTGATTTTTCTGAGCATGTGAAAAAGGATAAGTTTGTTAATCTGAATAAATCCCCATATCCTTTTAAAGATAATTTTGCAGATGAAATTTTAATGGATAATGTGCTAGAGCATCTAGATGATATTCCCTCGACAATGATTGAGCTACATAGAATAATGAAAAAAAATGGAATTTTAAAAATAATAGTTCCTTATGCGAAAAGCGATTGGGCATTTCAAGATCCAACACATAAGCATTTCTTTACTGAAAAATCTATGGATTATTTTACCGAAAAAGGGTTTTATACGGAGTCAAAGTTCGCACTTCTAAAAGCTGATTTACGTTGTGACAAAACAAACACAAAACAAAGAATAAGATCATATATCCCTTTTAGGAATATTCTTCGTTATTTCCTTTTCAACTTATATGATGGTGTATATTTTGAATTAAAAAAAATATGAAAAATATAGATATTATTGTTAAGTATTTTTATCCAGTGGCAGCAGGGATAGAAGTTAACATAAATGAGACACATAAATACTTCCTGAAAAATGGATGGAATGTCACTGTGCATACTTCGAAGGATACCTTAATTGAAAAAAATGTTTTAAAAGATAAAGAAGATCTGAATGGAATTAAAATTATTAGATATCCGTATGGTAGATTCGGGTTTTTTCCTAAATTAGATTGGGATAATACTAATGTGGTATCTCTACATAATTTTAATATCTTTCCACATTTTCAAATAATGCTTTTTGTTATTTGGCTTAAATTAATTAAAAAGAAAAAATTTATTTTTTCCCTTACTCCACATGGTGGATTTAATCCTGAATGGAGAATTTTTAATAAGTTTACTGCACTTATTAAACAAATTTATCATTACAGCGTTGGTACCATTTTAATTAACTTAAGTATGGACGTGGTCAGAGCAGTGTCTGAGTGGGAATATGACCAGATGAAATCTAAGGGAATAAGAAAAAAACTACTTCATACTATTATAAATGGCGCAGAGGATGAGGCTTATATGGATATAGATAAACTTGCAACTAAAGAGATAAAAGAAAAAGTAAATTCATATGGAAAGTATATTCTTCAGATGGGAAGAATTTATATGATTAAAAATAATGAGACAGCTATAAAAGCACTATCAATGCTCCCAAAAAATATAAATTATGTAATTGCAGGGCCAGTTGGTAGCGAAGAATATAAAAAGGAACTAGAAGCGCTTATAAAAGAATTGAATCTTGAAAAGAGAGTATTTTTTGCTGGAGTTGTCAGGGGAGTAGATAAATATTATTTAATAAAAAACGCAGAAACTATGGTGCATATGGCTCTTTGGGAAAGTTTCTGTAATGTGGTATACGAAGCATTGGGTCAGGGTCTAGTACCTGTGGTATCTAATAATACTGCGCTCCCATATCTAGTAAAAAACAATGTGAATGGATTTACTTTAAGAGATAAAGATTATAAAGGTGTAGCTGATAAAATTAATTATATTTTGGAAAATAAAAACTCAGTGGAAATAAGAAAAATGAGCAAAGTTAATCGTGAATTTGGCTTATCTCATTCATGGAAAAAAGTCTCGGATGAAATAGAAAAAGTATATTTAG
>CAYXTY010000085.1:0-3253 GCA_964468505.1 uncultured Gammaproteobacteria bacterium | reverse complement strand
TAAGAGGGAATTGCTCTACCGTTGAGCTAGCGGCCCGAAATTAATTCTAATTTTTCTTGTCTTGTTAACTTTTTTATCTGAGCTTCTCTTATTGAAGCTTCGGATCTATCAATAAGCGTCTCATTATACACTAATTTTACTGGTAATTTCCCTAAGAGTGACTTTGAACCCTTTTTAGAATTATGAACTAAAACTCTTTTTTCGAGATTATTTGTAATCCCAGTATAGAGAGTTTTGTCACTGCATTCTAAAATGTAAACGTACCAATTCATAATCTTTTTGAGTTTACACTGAAAAATCGCGTCAGATTTTTTAGTGCGCGTCTGGCAGGAGTCGAACCCGCAACCCCTTCGTCCGAAGCGAAGTGCTCTATCCATTGAGCTACAGACGCACGTCATAATTTTAACAGATACCTATTTACAGCTCAAGAATATAGGATATTAAATTCTTATTACTCTCGGCATTTGTGTAACTTTTACCAGTCCGTTTCCACTTTCTCCTAAATTATGAAGAACCTGAGGTAAAACATCTGTTATGTATGTTACCTGCCGATACATACTTATCCCGTCATGGAATACAACAATATTGCCAGATCTGGCTCCAGAAAATTTTTCTACTTGATCGTTCACGGGTGCTGCTGCATCGGCGTAATGTACAGCATCTCTTAATGGCATCCAAAGACCAAGACTTCTTGCATCGAGAATCGATTTTGGTTGAAGAAGCATATGTGGAAAATATTGCTCAATTGGCATATCAGTAATCCCCTTAAGATCACCTAAAGCTTCGCTTAATTCTTCTCTTGAAAATGCAGATATCAATTTAGTTTTAATCGTTGGTTTGTAATCTCTAGGCGCATGCAATCCTATCTCATGACCATCATCTCTAAGTTGATGTAAAAGTCTTCCAAAAACAATTGGTTCTCTTACTTTAAATTGTTTTGCATAATCAACAATCCAGAAAAAAGTTGCAGTGGCCCCATTGTCTTTCAAAGTTCCCAGCACTGCTTCAAGGTTATCCATGTTTGGCCCATCATCTAAAGTGATCCCGACGACATTTTCATGACCGGGGGTTTTCACTCTAAAACTAGCTATATCTTCAATTCTTTTTAAAATTTCTGACATTTGCGAATTATACGCTAAATTAGCCGCAATAACAACTATAGGTTACTATTTTAGGCATAAAACGATGTTAATGTTCTTAAAACTATTACTTTATCTTTGCTGCAGATCTTAGATTTCCAATAAAAAAGCTCACTTCGCGTGAGCTTTTTAAGATTTCAATAAAAGAAAGATTACTCTTTCTTTCCTGCTATATTTACCATCCATTCCATTCCAAATTTATCAGTGAGCATTCCAAAGGTATCTCCCCATGGTGATTTATCTAGTGGTACAGATATATTTGCACCTTCGGATAATCTTTCCCAAAAACCCTTTAACTTTTCTTCATCGTTTGATTCTCCGCTTAAGGACAATCCCACACTTGCTCCAGGATTAGATTCCATTCCTGGTGGAGTGTCAGAAGCCATAATCGTCATCTCAGGACCAATTACTAGCATTGCGTGCATAATGTTATCTGCTGCTGGACCAGTGTCATTCATTCCTTCTCTGAAAGTGCTCATTGTTAATTCTCCTCCAAAGACTGATTTATAGAATTCCATTGCTTCCCTAGCGTTATCTTTAAAATGCATGTAAGGATTAAGTTTTGCCATATAATTCACCCCCTCTCCAGAATAATGATTATACAACTATTCTGATTTCATATTTTTCTCAATGAAAGTAGATTACCTGGGGTGTTTTGGAAGACCAACCATAGATACAACTCCTGCACCATATTCAAGGCCAGCACCGAAAGTGGCAAAAGCGACAATACTATTTCTTCTTACCGCACCACTTCTAACACTTTCGTTAAGTGCGATTGGTATTGTCCCTGCTGAAGTATTTCCTGATCGTTTAATGGTGTTAACTGCAACTTTGTCCATCGGGAAATTTAACTCATCAGCTACGCCTGTGATGATTTCCATGTTAGCTTGATGCGGTATAAAATGTTCAACTTCTTCAATCGGAAGGCCCGATTCTTTAAGTGCAGTTCTCATCATTTGAGCCATTCTAAGTATTGCCTGGTCTTTAATCACAGCTCCATTCATGTGAAGATAATGTTGGTCAGCTTCTTGTGTCTCCTTTGTTGTAAAAAGTTTACTTCCTCCAGCTGGAATGAGAAGATCTTGCGCAAATCTTCCATCAGCTCCAAAAGCAAATCCCATTTCTCTTGGTGCCCCCTCATCCGGCGTAACCATTTCAGTTACTACTGCTCCTCCACCGTCACCAAAAATTCCTTTAAGTGCATTGTTAGGAACCATTCTTGATAGAACTTCAACGCCTGCCACAACTTGAGGACCTCCCTCTCCTAATTCACTTGAAAGATCTACAAAGGAGGTTTTAAGTGCTTGAAGAAAACCTACGCAAGCATTTCCACCTATATCATAAATTCTTATATCATCCCTTAATCCTAATTGTCTTTGAACTTCAGATGCTGCAGATACAGAAATATGATCAGGTGATGAGGTACCTACCATTAATGATTTAACTTCTTCTGGTAAGATTCCAGCCATGTTCATGGCTCCCATTGCGGCAATTGCCGCAAAATTTGATGAGGTTCTTTCCCCTGGTGTAACCCAATGTCTAGTTTCTACACCGACTCTGCCTATTACTTTGTCAAAAGCTCGTGGAGTTGCGCCAATTATTTCAGCAACTTCAGGATTTGTTACTATTCTTTTTGGCAATGCTTCACCAACACCAGTAATAGCTGGCATAGGGGATCCTTCTGGGAATCTCATAAGGCGAAATAGTAACAGAGTGAGGCTATTAAGTCAATCAGAATTAGTTAATATTTTTGCAAAAATCTATTCTGTGAAGGGTAGAAAGTCCATGGATTCTTAGAGCGTTTCGGTGAGCTAGGGTTCCGTATCCTTTATTTTCTTCAAATAAATAATTTGGAAATAATTTTCCCGCTTCTCTCATGAGATTATCTCTATAAACTTTTGCGATTATGGACGCAGCTGCAATTGAGAGACTTTTTTGATCCCCCTTAATTATCGGTTTTTGATTTGGAATTTTTAAATCAAATCCGTCTACAAGAACAAAATATTTTTCAGATTTAAGCTTGAGAATAAGACTATTTAACACTTTTTTAAAGACTTCCAAATTAGCTTTTCCAATTCCAAATTTATTTATAAAATCTAATTCTACTGATGCAA
>CAYXTY010000084.1:0-3410 GCA_964468505.1 uncultured Gammaproteobacteria bacterium | reverse complement strand
ACGAAAACTGAGTTCATTAAGCTATCAATTATTCCACCAGTTGAAGCTAAAGCACTGATTCCAGCAACTTTTACTTCATTATTTGAAGATGAATTGTTGCTTGAAGAATTATTATTACTTGAAGATGAACTAGGTGTATCTGTTGGAGTTACAGTTGGTACTGCGGTAACTGTTGGTTCAGGTGAAACAGATGGAGTTTCATTTTGATCCGTTGAAATAGTAACCATTGGAGTTATAGATGGAATACTTGTTGGAACTGCTGTTGGTGCTTGAGTTGGCGCTGTTGTTGGAACTGCTGTAGGAATTGCAGTTGGAATAACTGTAGGTATAGTCGTTGGTCTAGGCGTAACAGTTGGAGTTAAAGTTGGAGTAACGCAAACTTTCTTAACTTTAACAGTTACATTATCAATTGATTGATTATCTGGCGCGTCATATGTAATAGTATCAGATCCGTTTCCAACTGAAGGAGTTGCTTCATTTGCATCTGAACCTGTCCAGTCTATACCAATAAATGTTAATGAATAACCTGTTGATGGATTAATAATCACTCTTCTGTCATTATCTCCAGAAAAACTGGTAATATTAATATCAATTCTGTTATCATCAAAGTCTTCATCTTTTATGTATGTGAATTCTTGATTACAGCTATCTCCACCACCATAAGTAGCTGAAACATTTGTCATAGACATAGTTTGGAAAGCCAAAAAGGCTACGAATGTAATTCCGGTGAATAAAGATAAAAGTTTTCTTGTTTCTGTCATTTACTTGGCTTATAGCGATTTACTATAAGTGAATCGGCATTATACAGACAGTATCAAATTATGTCAAGGGGTAGTATTATAGGATAGTTAATCTTAGTCAGGAACAAACCTTAATGCTAATGAATTTATGCAGTATCTTTTCCCAGTTGGCTGTGGCCCATCATCAAACACATGACCCAGATGTCCACCACATTTGTCCAAAATCTCAATTCTCTTATATCCTAATTCGTAATCTTCACGTAGAACAACTGATTCTGGAATAAATGGGTCCCAGAAGCTCGGCCAACCAGTTCCCGAATCATACTTCTGCTCTGATCTAAATACCGGCTGATCACAACCGACACTATAATATGTGCCTGTTCTTTTTTCATCTAGAAGCTCTCCCGTAAAAAGGCGCTCCGTTCCTTTATTTCGAAGAATCTCAAACTGCTGGGGCGTTAAGATATTTTTCCATTCTTCTTCAGATTTCATTTTTGTTTGGTCAAATTCTCCTGAAACAAGGACTTCAGATTTAGCAGGGGAGGGGGTTTTAGGATTTTTAGAATTTTCAAAAACAAAAATAACTCCGATAATCAAGACCAACACCGTTAAAGCTCTAATTATTTTTGAATTGATCATAAAATCAGCATATCAGAGGATAAATGTTTGGATTTTGGAACAAGCGATGAGGTGCTGAGGATGTGAGTCGAACACATATGGCCTGTTCTTCAGACAGGTGCCTTGACCACCTTGGCTACCTCAGCTAAATGGGACAAACCTCACGGTTTTTCCCAACGATTTCCATTTAGGGATAACAAAATCGACCTTTATTCATGCACCGATTTTGTTCGTCATTCTTTCTTTTTCAAAATTGCATTGCAATTTTGAAGAGGAGGATCCGATCGATAAGCGTAAGTTTAGCTTTTCTAAACTGAAGCGGTAAGATCGTGATCTGACGAGTGGACGGTGCAGGGATCGAACCCGCGACATTCGCAGTGTAAATGCGACGCTCTACCAGCTGAGCTAACCGTCCAAGTCAGTAGATTTTACCAGAAAATTCCAAATCTCTCAAATCCACAAAAAAGAGCGGATTGTAATCAGACTACTCTCCGCTCTAATTTAGCTTAGCGCTAGTTAATACGTTCTTGGTCTTACAGATGAAAATGAATTATTAGATTCACCGGAAAGTACAAATTTACCCGTACTTTGGAAACCGTTTGCTTGTCCCTCTTGATCTTTAAGATCATGGAATTCCACCGAATCAACTCCCAATTCCTTTACCCAAATTGATGAAATAGTGTTATGAAAAGTGGGTGAATTGGCAATTCGCTGTTGTGGCAATTGAGTCAGATCATCCCATCTACCACAGATTCTAGCTCTAGAACCTGAGTAATCAGAATTTTCAAAAACCGTTACCTTGAAGGGAATATTTGCATCATCACATCTATCGTCTACAGCCATGTAGGAGCTAACAAATTGTGATATTTGATACTCTTCCCAATGCCATGATGGATTATTTCTTGCGAAAGCAAAATTAGCTGAAGCAGATAATAAAGTTAGGACAATTACAAAAATCAAACTCCCAGAAAATAATTTTTTTATCATTTAGTTCACCCCCTTCCAGCACTTCTTGCGGCGATTATGCTCTTTTAAAAAGTGGATTGCAAGCAATTAATATTGAGATAAAATAGTGCGGATGAGAGGAGTCGAACCTCCACGCTTTTTAGGGCACTACCACCTCAAGGTAGCGTGTATACCATTTCACCACATCCGCGTAAAAGTCATTTTATCATTCCAAAGGCTGAATTAAAAGTGTTTACACTGAAAATTTGAGCGCAAATTTTCAGTGCCCGGGGGGAGACTCGAACTCCCAAGTCCTTGCGAACATACGCACCTGAAGCGTACGTGTCTACCAATTTCACCACTCGGGCTTGGGATAATTCTAGCAAAAGGGGATTTACTAAACAAACTTACAACCCTGGGTCATGTCTAGGCTCAGTTGATCGTAAACTTTGACTGACCGGATCTCCAGCCATTGGCTCACCTTTAAATTCAATAACAGTCGTACTGCCTCCAGGTGCAAGTCTTCCGCTTTCACCAGTTGGTCTTTCTTTAGGAGTTGTACCTTTTTCTCCTTGTCTTGAAACTCTAACTCGAGCTGGAGCTTCGGAAGCATCATCAACCACAATAGGCACATTCCAAGGCTCAATTAATCTTCCACTCAAAACAGCTTGAAAATGTAGATTAATCGGTGGCTCATCACCCCAATGTCTCTCATAGCATTCCCTAGTCATATCCGCATATATTATTTTCTTTTTGTGCTTAAGTCAAGCTATTTTCTTGTTTCCGGAGGCTAATTTAGGTATAATCAAACATATTGCGGGATCGTCTAATGGTAGGACAACGGACTTTGGATCCGTTTACCATGGTTCGAGTCCATGTCCCGCAGCAGATTCTTCTCAACCTTTTACCTTGGAAAAAGACTATAATAGGCATGTGGATAAAACTTTTGGATTAATTCTTCTAACTTATAAAGGTAAGGCTCTTCTAATGTATAAAAAAACCAGTCCGATAGATGAGATAAAAAACGCGTGGAGCTTTATTGCGGCATTAAAAAATACCAAAGAACCCCTCATGAATACTCTTGTTAAAGTAGTTGAGAAAGAAATG
>CAYXTY010000083.1:0-3452 GCA_964468505.1 uncultured Gammaproteobacteria bacterium | reverse complement strand
AGTAATAATTGTTTTAATGTTTTCTTCTAATTGTTTGTCTTCAAAAGATGTTTTTCCGACACTTAAGTGAATTATAGGAAGTTTACTTTCTGTTTTAAAGCCAATTTGTCCACCTTGGAATTTTTTAGCTGCTTCAGCTGGATCAGATGAAATAGTTCCATTTTTAGGATTTGGCATAAGACCCTTTGGTCCTAAGACCCTAGCAACGCGAGCTAGTTTTGGCATCATATCTGGACTAGCGATTAAAATATCAAAATTTATTTTTCCTTTTTCTACTTCTGCGAGTACTGCGTCATCAGCGATAGCAACTTTAATTTCTTTTCCTGTTCCGTGTGGAAGTTTCACAGTTCCATTGATTCCAGCTTCTGTAGTATTTATGTGAAGTTCTACTGTTTCGTCAAATTTAGCAATTTTAACTTTTCTTAAAAGTTCAATTCCGTCTGATAGGGAGTAGGTTTTATTTTTTTCTATTTCCATGAGCTTAGTTTTATAAGCCTCAGATCTTCCTTTTTTCTTAATAAACTTTTCTTTTTTCTTTTTTGTTTTTGGTTTCTCTTCTTCTGTTGTAGTTTCTTCTTTTGATTCTTCAGAAGTTTCAGTTGCTACTTCTTCAGTTTCCGATTGTTTATTTTCCTCAGTTGCTTCTTCGCGTGCTTTTTTTTCAGCCTTTTTTACTTCTTGCTCAGCTTTATCTTTTGCTTCTTGTTCTTCGTCTCCAAATGTTTTTACTCTAATTTTTCCCATTATTCTACTTTTACCCCCATACTTCTTGCAGTTCCTTTAACGATACTTACTGCTTGAGGAAGATCAGTTGTATTAAGATCTTCCATTTTTGTATTTGCGATTTCTTCAGCTTGAGATTTGGTAAGAGTTGCTGCTACTTCTTTTCCTGGATTATTTGCTCCACCTCTGCCAATTGCCTTTTTAATAAGTTCTGACATAGGTGGTTTTTTAGTTATGAAAGAAAAAGTTCTATCTTCATAAACTGTAATAACTGCTGGAATAATATTTCCTTTTAGCTCAGCTGTCCTTTCATTAAAAGCCTGCACGAATTCCATAATAGGAAGTCCGTGAGGACCTAATGCTGTTCCAACAGGTGGTGCAGGTGTAGCTGCTCCAGCTGGAATATTAATTTTTATAATTGTTTTTATCTTTTTAGCCATTGTTTAAATTTGTGAATGGTCTAGGAAGGGAAGAGTAGAGAAGAGGGAAGCCTTTAAGCTTATCTATCTTATCTACTGGTCCAAACGACTAAAAGTCTCCCAGATCAATCAAGTTTTTGAATTATAACTTATTTACTTGTAAAAAGTCTAGTTCAACAGGTGTTTCGCGTCCGAAAATACTTACAAGAACTTTAAGTTTTCCTTTAGCTTCATCGATATCATCAATTGTTCCTAAGAAGTCTGAGAAAGGTCCATCAACTATCTTTACAGCTTCACCTATTGTAAATGCAGTTTTGTAAAGTGGTTCTTCAGCGTCCATAAATTTCTGGATAGCTTCAACTTCTTTTTCTGAAATTGGTGTAGGCTTGTTTCCGGCTCCGATAAATGCAGTCACTCCCTGTGTAGTTCTGATTAATAACCATGATTCATCGTCAAGGATCATTTTTACGAGAACGTATCCTGGGAATATTTTTTCCTTAACTGTTTCTTTTTTACCCTGAGAAACCTTAATAGTATTTCTTGTTGGAACTATGATGTCGAAAATTCTAGTTTCAAATCCTAGAGATTGCACTCTTTGTTTTATAGATTTAGCAACTTTATTTTCGTGTCCAGAATAAGTGTGAACGATATACCATCTAGCGTTTACATTGTCGCTTGCGTTTAGGATTTGCTTTGCTTTTTCAAGTTCTTCATCTGGATCTTCGACTGGAGCCATCTCAGTATCTTCTTTGATTTGATCTTCTGTTAGGCTATCTGGCGCTTCTTTTACTTCACTTTCGTCGCTTGAGATTTTTGGAGTTGCAGTCATTTTTGTGTCTTCTTTAATTTGTTCCGATGTTAGGCTATCTGGAGTTTCTTTTATTTCAGCTTCTTCATCTGATAAATCTGGAGCCTCTACCATGGTAGTATCTTCTTTGATTTGTTCTTCTGTTAATCTTTCTTTTTCTTCCGCGTTTATTTCAGCTTCTTCTAAAGCTTCTTCTTTTTCTTCAACTTGATCTTGTTTTTTTGTGTCGTCCATATTATCTATTTAATAGTGTTTCTAATGTTTTTGTAAGAGCAAAGTCAATTCCCCCTAGGAAAAGACCTACTACTGCGCTTATTACTATTACAGAAACAGTTAATCTTATAACCTCATCTCTTGTAGGCCAAGTAACTTTTTTTAGTTCATCAACTGCTTGTTTTGTAAAGGTAATCGGCGAAGTTGCCATTCTATTTAAAATCCGCCCATTTTTGGCGGATATGTCAATTATTTTACCAAATCTTAAGCCTCATGTAAAGATACGAGGGTAATTGTATTTATTGACATGATGTCCTATGATATATAGAAGTTTATGAAGAAAATCAGAAAAGCAGTTATACCCGCTGCAGGTTTTGGAACTAGATTCCTCCCTCAAACCAAAGCAATGCCTAAAGAGATGCTTCCGATTGTAGACAAGCCTGTGATCCAATATGTAGTTGAAGAAGCTGTTGCCTCTGGAATAAAAGATATTGTTATCGTGACAGGTTCACTTAAGAGAGCGATCGAAGATCATTTTGATTTACCAAATGCAGAGCTCATGCAAAATCTTGAAGCCGGTGGAAAAACGGAGTTCATGGATATGGTTAAAAAAATAGGGGAGATGGCTAATTTTATTTATGTTCGTCAAAAAGGTCCTTACGGAAATGGGACACCAGTTCTCTCAGCTGAACCAGCAATCGAAGATGAGCCGTTTGCAGTTCTCTGGGGAGATGAATTCATTTACGCAGAGCCACCACGCCTACAGCAAATGATAGAGGTTTATGAAAAATATGGAGGAGTGGTTATTTCTGGAGTTAGAATTGATAAGAAAGAAGATTTAAAAAGATACGGAATTGCAGATTTAGAGCCTGTTGAGGGAAAAGTTTCTAAGATCAAAGCGATAGTAGAGAAACCAGATCCAGATCAGGCTCCTTCGAATATCGCAACTCATGGCGCATATATTCTTCCTCCGGAAATTTTCCCAGCTCTAAGGAGTCTTGCTCCAGGAAAAGGCGGAGAAATATGGTTAGTGGATGCGATTAATCTTTTACAGGAACAGGGAATGCCAATTTATGCAGTAGAGATTGAAAACGGAAAATATTACGACACGGGAAATAAGCTCGAGTACATGAAAACAATTGTAGAATTAGCGCTAACACACCCTGATATAAGTATCGAGTTTAAAGACTTCTTAAAAAACCTCAAGTTTTAAATAGTTTCTGTTATAATCCACTTCAAATGACTGAGCAAAATCCTTTAGCGCGAAATATATATGATGATCATCCAGA
>CAYXTY010000082.1:0-3470 GCA_964468505.1 uncultured Gammaproteobacteria bacterium | reverse complement strand
CTCCCCCATCTGGGCCTAAGTCTATTATATAGTCTGCGTTCTTAATAATATCAAGGTTATGCTCTATGACGATTACAGTATTTCCAATATCTACTAGTTTTCTAAGAACATGAAGAAGCTTTTCGAGATCTGCGAAATGAAGTCCTGATGTAGGCTCATCTAAAAGATACAAAGCATGCGAGCCTCTTTTTGAAAGTTCTGATGCAAGCTTTACACGCTGCGCTTCTCCTCCTGAAAGAGTTGGAGCTGGTTGACCTAATTTTACATAAGAAAGTCCTACATCATTTAAAGTTAGTAGTCGATTGCTAAGGGGTGTAATAAAATTAAAGAAATTAGCTGCCTCTAAAACACTCATGTTAAGAACTTCAGAAATGTTTTTTCCGTTAAATAAAACCTCAAGTGCTTCTTTGTTGTATTGTTTTCCCTCACACACTTCGCAAGTTATGTAAACGTCAGGTAAAAACTGCATCTCTATTTTTATTTGTCCTTCTCCCTCACAAGCTTCACAGCGACCCCCTTTTACATTGAATGAAAATCTTCCTGGTCCATAGCCTTTTAATCTTGCATCTTTTGTCTTTGCAAAAATTTCTCTTATGTAATTAAAAGAGCCAGTATAAGTAGCAGGATTGCTTCTTGGGGTACGTCCAATTGGAGATTGATCGATTGAGTAAATATGTTTTATATTTTCGTAGCCTTGAATATTATCGTGTTCTCCAGGTTTTTCTCTGTGGAATGGATCCTCAAGTTGTTTTAGTCCATGATACAAAATATCATTAATTAAAGTTGATTTTCCGCTTCCTGAAACTCCAGTTACGACAATTAGTTTTCCAAGTGGAAATTCTACATCAATATTTTTAAGATTATGTTCTCTAGCGCCTTTTATAATTAATTTGTCATTAATGCCATTTGGATTTGCGCTTTCAACTTTTATTTTTTTTCTTTTTGAAAGATATGCCCCGGTTATAGAATTTTTGTCTTTTTTAATTTCATCTATTGTTCCCTCAAATATAATTTGTCCCCCGCCCTCTCCAGCAGCCGGTCCAAAATCCACAATGTAATCTGAAGCTTCCATGGTTTCTTCATCGTGTTCAACCACTAAAACAGTATTTCCTAGGTCTTTTAATTTAATTAGAGTTTCGATTAGCTTTTTGTTATCTTTTTGGTGAAGTCCGATTGATGGTTCATCCAGAACGTATAAAACTCCAGTTAACCCGGATCCAATTTGAGATGCGAGTCTAATTCTTTGAGCTTCTCCTCCTGCTAAAGTTTCAGCGCCTCTTGAAAGAGTTAAATAATCTAGTCCTACATCACTAAGAAAAGTTAACCTTTGCTTTATCTCTTTTAGGATTAGTTTTCCAATAGATTCTTCTCTGTCGCTAATCTTACTGTTAAGAGAGCTAATGAAAATAAGAGATTTATCGATTGGCAT
Source organism: uncultured Gammaproteobacteria bacterium (assembly GCA_964468505.1). GTDB lineage: Bacteria > Patescibacteriota > Microgenomatia > Levybacterales > UBA12049 > 2-01-FULL-39-10-A. The sequence continues at coordinate 2,041 of CAYXTY010000082.1, read as the reverse complement.
ATCACTTACTTCAACTATGGATTTTCCGTCAATTGAAACCGCCATTGCTTCTTTTCTGAGTCGGGAACCATTACATGACGGGCAAACTTCATATCTCATAAATTTTTCAATTTGAGATTTGAAAAACATTGAGTCTGTGTCTTGATATCTATTTTTTAATTCCTGAAGAACTCCAGGAAATTTCTCAGTTATGGTAGTATCTCTTCCCCATCTATTTTCTCCGTGAACAAAATATTCCTTGTCTCCAGTTCCTTTAAGCAGAATATCTTTTTTTTCATTTGGAATATCAGAAAGTCTTATATTTACTGGGATTCCATTAGCCTCAGAAAATGTTTTAAAAGTTCTCGTGAACCATGTATCGTGAGAAAGAAGATTTGAAAAAGGCAAAATTCCTCCTTCTAAAATAGTGAGATTATTGTTAAAAACTAATTCACGGTCAACAGTCAAGATATTTCCAAGACCATTACAGCTTGGACACGCTCCGTGAGGAGTGTTAAAAGAAAATATACGAGGTTCGACTTCTGCGATGGAAATATTACACACTGGACAAGCAAATTTAGTAGAAAAAAGATGATCCTCCATTTTTTTAGGAGTTGCTGGAATTTCAAATCCCTGGTCTTTTATGTCAGCTAAAATTATTTCTCCTTCACCAAATTTAAGAGCCTGCTCAACGTCAGTAGAGACCCTTGAGCGATCTGTTTTGTCATTAAGCATGATCTTATCGATTATGACTTCAATTGAATGCTTGTTCGTTTTAATCAGCACCAGTTCTTCTGATAAATCAAAAACATGTTTATCTACCCTAACCTGTTTATACCCTCTTTTTCGAAGATCCTCGAAAACCTGACCGTATTCTCCTTTTCGGTCTTTTACTATTGGAGCCATAATCATAGCCTTAACTTGCTTAGCTCCAAGGTGTGCATGAAAAGCCATAATCTGGTCTGTAATTTGCTCGGGTGAGACTCTGGAAATTTCTCTACCGCAGTTAGAACAATGAGGATGCCCAATCCTCGCAAATAAAAGTCTTAGATAGTCATAAATTTCCGTTACAGTTCCAACAGTTGATCTTGGATTTCTCGAAGTAGATTTTTGATCAATTGAAATTGCTGGTGACAATCCTTCAATCAGATCTACATCAGGCTTTTTCATTACTCCAAGAAATTGTCTAGCGTAAGAAGATAGACTTTCGACGTATCTACGCTGCCCTTCTGCATAAATTGTGTCAAAGGCGAGAGATGACTTTCCACTACCAGAAAGACCCGTAAAAACCACCAGCTTATTTTTTGGGATTTTAAGATCTACGTTTTTAAGATTATGCTCGCGGGCGCCTTTTACAATAATACTATCCATATTTGAAGTTACTTTTTAGTAAGCTAATATTATAGTGGAAAAATTTATCCCTGACAATCATTAGGGCCGCCAAGATTCATACGCATAATAATCTCCTGAATTTCCTATGCAAGCATAGGGCGTATTCTTTAACATATTCTCGTTATGTCCTGGAGAGTCTATCCAGGCTTGCACTACATCCGCAGGGTTTGAGGACATCGCAATATTTTCTGCAATTTCAGAATAAGAGGGATAAGGAAGATTTTTTGAGTTTACCCGGCTAGAAAATCCATCATGATTAAAAGCTGAAGTAATTTCAGAAGCTCTAGTGTTAGCGAATGCACACGTGTGAGTCTCTGGAGACACTGGAGACAGCCCTTTTGTAGCTCTATATGCATTTACTTGAGAAAGTAAATCACCTGAACCAGATTGGGCTTGTTTGGCTTCAGAAGTTTTTGTGGAGTTTTCTGGGGCAGGGGTTGGAGTGAAAGTTATTACAGTTTCTTCAGCAACTGTAATTTTGGGCTTTGGAATTGTTATTTTTGCAGTTCCAATTTGTGCGGAGTTATTAGAAGCAACTGTTACAGTTTTGGGGCTTTCAATTATCGCAACTGTAGCGTTTTTATCGTTCTCTATATCTATCAGAAGAAGTACATCTAGAATTATTATGCAAGTAACAATAAAGCTTTTATTGATAGTCCAAAACACCTAT
>CAYXTY010000081.1:3216-3513 GCA_964468505.1 uncultured Gammaproteobacteria bacterium | reverse complement strand
AATACTCAAAATGTAGGAATTACTAATAATTTCCGAAATGAAGCGGCAATTTGGTTTATGGCTTCTCCTTCGGGCCAAGTTAATACAGGAAATTCAGCCAATACAGGCTCATTCATGTTCTCACATGGAATGATTACTGGAGCTGGTGCTTATGACGTAGCTGAAGATTATCCAACTCGCGATATTACGCTTGAAGCAGGAGATTTGGTAGCAATAGATCCTAACGAAAAGACTTTTGTAAGAAAATCACAGGGTGCAAGTGACGAAGAAATTCATGATACTGTGCTTATCGCAGCA
>CAYXTY010000081.1:0-3206 GCA_964468505.1 uncultured Gammaproteobacteria bacterium | reverse complement strand
GACGCATTTATAGATGGAGCAAATGCAGTTCCAGTGGCACTTGCTGGACGTGTCCCTGTAAAAGTATCTTCGGAAAATGGTGCAATTAAATCTGGAGATTATCTTATTCCATCAAGTATTCCAGGTGTCGCTATGAAAGCGCAAAAAGCAGGCCCAGTTATCGGACAAGCTATGGAAAGTTGGGACGGAGAAGGGGTAGGAAAAGTAGTAATTTATATTAAATCATCATCATACTTAGGAGATGCGTTCGTAAGTCTATTTGAAGAAGATCAGTCAGTTCAGCTTTCATCAGATGATATCTTAGCTAAGATTTTAGCTAATAAAGATAAATTTAAGGGAGATTCAGAGATAACTACAGATAGACTAATTGCAGGGCTAGAAATAATCACTCCTAAATTGACTGCTGATGAGATTCATGTAAAGAGACTTAGAGCGGATCAGATAGAAGGACTAGATATAATCGCTGGCAAGCTTTCACTTCTGGACACTAATGTTGCTTCTATTTCTTCTTCGCTTTCAGATAAAGGAAGAAGGTTGGAGAAGGAAACTGGATTTAGCGCAACTCCAAGTGCTTTCACAACAGGGGACATAGTGCTTGCATCACTTGATGTAGAAGGTGTTGCGACAATTTCTGGAGATGTTAAAGCAAGAGGAAATGTATTAGTTGAAGGCGCATTAAGTGTTATTGATAGTTTCCGAGCAACAGATGTACTCGTCACTGGAATCTCTAATTTCTTAGGTGAAGTTATCTTTAAGGATAAAGTTAGATTTGATCAGCAGGTTAAATTCTCTAAAGATGCAGCTGGAACAGTAACTGTAAAACAAGGTCAAACAAAAGTAAAAGTAACATTTGAAAATGCGTATGAAGATGTGCCAGTAATTAATGCTAATCTAGAAGCTTCAGGAACAGATGCACAAAAACAAGCGTTACTTGGCCAAGAATACAGCTTCGCTATTACGGACAGAAGTGTTAATGGATTTACGATTATTCTTAATAAGGCAGCGCTAACAGATATTAAAATGAGCTGGGTTTCAATTCAAACCCAATGATGTTTAATTGCTAATTTTTTACAATCAAAAATGTCTATTGATTTTTTTTAAAAATAAGCTTAACTTAAATTAAACTATGAATAAAAAGCTTTTAGCTTTTATTTTGTTTTTAAGCATAGGGATTAATATAGTATTAGTTTGTATTTACTTTTCAAATGAAAGGCATTTTCAAAAATCCTTAGAAAATGAGGAGCTATATAAGAAATATCCGTATCTCTCAAAACGAATTCTTCAGGAATTCCCTCAAGATATACTTATAAACTTTTTAGATTTAAGAAAAGAAATTCGTAATGAAGTAGCGCCTTATGGAAATTCTTTCGGAATTTACTTCGAATATTTGCCTACTGGTACAAGTATAGGTGTAAATGAAAAGCAGGAATTCCACGCTGCTTCGCTTTTTAAAGTCCCAGTGATAATGGCTTACTACAAGCAGCGGGAAAGAATGCATATGACAAATGATCCAGTATTAGAAATTAAAGAAGAGCATTTAGATAATGAGTTTGGGACTCTTTATCAAAAAGGAGCGGGACATAAAATAAAAATGTCTGAAGCAATCCGTCTTTCGTTAGAGGAATCTGATAATACTGCAGCGAAAATGATAGCTTCAGGTGTACAAGAAGCAGACTTTAATGAAGTTTACAATGGAGTAGATATAGATCTTTTGGCTGATCAAAATGGAGCTATTCTTACTCCAAAGAATTATTCATCTATTTTAAAAGCTCTGTATTTTTCAGCAGTTCTAGAGAAGGAAAGTTCCTCAGCGATCCTAAATTATTTAGCAAATAGTAAATTTAATGATAAATTAGTAGCTGGAATTCCTCCAGATATTACAGTATCGCATAAAATAGGAGATTTTATTGATAAAGAAACAGGTGAAAAAGCTTATATGGATTGTGGGATTGTTTACTTACCAAGACGACCTTATCTTTTATGCATGGTTTCTGAAACGAATGAAGATATTGCGAGGCAAAGAATGAGTAATCTATCCAGAACAATCTACAACTATATTTCAAAAGTGGAATAGGTTTAGCATTTTAGCTTGACATAAAAGCCCTTAAAAAGTTATTCTAGAAAGGTGAAAAAAGTTATTAGAACTCTTAGATCTCTCCCAAAACCCACTAGAAATAGACGTGTTTTTATAGCTTATTTGGTGGTAATTGCTTTGTTTGTGATTCCAATTGCCGCGTATAGCATGAAGCCTGAGAGTGCTTCGTATTTGGCTCAAAAAGAAATTGATACTATCACTGAAAAAGTAGGACTTCTTATGGATATTCCTGCTGAAACTCCCACTATCGCCAGTATTTCTGACGCATCCAAGCTGAGGGGACAAGCATTTTTCGCAAAAGCTCAGAATGATGATAAAGTTCTTATTTTTAATGCCGCACAAAAAGCTGTTTTATATAGACCGTCCACGAATAAAATAATTGAAGTTGCCCTTTATAAACCGCCGATTGTAAATCAGCCTCAAGAAGAAGTGGCCGGAGCATCTACTACCGTAGTTCCAACATCGCTACCAACTTCAAAGCCTTTTTCTCTTCAAGATTTAATAGGGGATAATAGGCCAAGTGTTGCCCCAACAGCTTCTCCAACTCAAATTCCTTTTCAGCCTACGTTTGCTCCTCAGTCAGTGACCACATCGCCAACCTCAACACCATAAGCATGTAGTTAAAAGAGCTATTGCTTGATAGATTGATATTGTTTGATTATAAACCTTTACTCAGAAATTTAGACTCTTGTATAGTAGATTGATCTTCCTTTTCCATGACTGAAAATAAGAAGTACTGAAGCGAGTTTTGCAAGATCCCTAGATGCGGTTATTTGAGAAATTTTATATAACTTCTGAAGCTGACGATTAGTAATTGTTGCATCTGGGTTTTCAAGAAGGCTCAGGATGTCTTTTTGTCTCTCATTTAGATCAAGATGGGTATGAAGTACTTCAGTCCTGATTTTATTCTCCGTGATGTTTCCTAGTGCCTTCTCGAGGCTTGTTTGTACAGCTCGTGAAAAGAATTCAAGCCAGACTGTTTGAGCACCGGTCTCCGTAGCTTGTTTTAGTAGAAGTTCGTAATCTGTGAAGTTTCTCCTGAAGTATTCATCTAATACCAAAAGCCCTCGGCAATCAAATCCTTCCTTATATAAAAATAGATAAGATATTA
>CAYXTY010000080.1:0-3616 GCA_964468505.1 uncultured Gammaproteobacteria bacterium | reverse complement strand
CGGTTTAACATTTTAAGAAATGGGGACTCAGACAACTATTCAGCAACAGGTTGTGGTAATGGAAACGATCCATATTTCGTTTGGACAACAACAAGAACCAATAACACAATTTGTTTGGATGTACCAAACGGCTACCGGATGACCAACAACCGGTGTCGCGATACAAATGGAGACGCCACCCTTAGGTTTGGTATAGCTCCTGATAGAGGGGAAATTTCTGGAATTGTTTATATAGACGAAAATACCAATGGTAATTTAGATGGAAAAGACACTAGACGACGTGATGACCTGGTAAGAATGGATCCTAATGGCGCCAATGAAACTAGCAGGACAAATTCTGATGGAAGATACAGATTTGGAGATCTAAATCCTGGCTCTGACCATAACATAAGGCTAGACGGTATAAATTTATGTAGATTAAATATTCAGGGAGATAATCCAAAAACTAATATTAATGCCCCAGCAGGAGGAAATAATAATGTTAACTTTAGACTCACCCGCCGGTATTTTAATATTTTCGGAAATATATATAGATATGTTCCAGGAGTTTGTACGCCCACTATCAATACTGGCTGCCAAGCCTATGGAAGAAGTGTAAAAATAACCGTACTTGGAGAAGGCAGAAACGACGATTCCCGCCCTGGAGATGCTCCAGATTATACAGTTACAAGAATTCAAGATCAGGGAGGCGCATATACCGTAAGACTTAGTGGACTTAGAACCGGAGAAAGTGTGGTAGGTGGAAATGATAAAGATGTAAATATAGATTGTGCAAATGAAAGACAGGATTGGTTCATCCAACCAGCAGGAGCTACAGAATTTTCAATAAGCGGATCTGTTTATGTAAACACCAATGGAACAGCTGGACTTCAGACAGGTGGAGCAACGCCTGATGAAAGATACACGGGCGGCGGAACAATTCAGATAAGAACTGGTAATAATTCAGCTTCGACAGGCAGAACAGGTCCTCTTTCTGACTCAGGCACTTACATAGTAGATGAAAATCCTCAAAATACTAATTATCGTGTCAGACTTCAAACAGGAACACTTGCTACTGGCTACACCATAAATGGATCAATCGGAAACGATCTCGTAGTAAATATGGGAACGGAAGATATTTCCAGAGTTAATTTTCTGCTTAATCCCCCTGCAGGAAGCACCTACTCAATTCAAGGCGGAGTTTATGTAGATTCAGATAACCCCGAAGGAAGAAAAACTGACAGTGAGCCTTATGTCGCAAGATCTGGGAGCGAAAGTATTACTATTACTAACAGGGGTGATGGATCTACGAGAACCATAACTAACTTTACCCAAACAGCAAATGGATTCTCCTCAACAGGTCTTCCTGCAGGCCAATACTGGGTTGATTTCAGCGGACCAAATGGAAGAGGTGCAGGCTGGAGAGTAACTTACCCCTCTGGCACTTCCCCATTCAGAATCGCCCTCACACTCGGTCCAACATGTAATGATGATGCCACAGATCAGGATGGGGTGGCTCTCTGTACTGCTGCGGGGAATGTAACAGATGTAGACTTTGGAGTAAAAGAACAAAATGATGATCCATGGTATCAATCAGTCGGCGGAGATGTACGCGTAGATGAAGACAACTATAGAAATATAATTCCCGCCGGAACAAGTCCTGTCTGCGGTAACACCACTTATCCGTACGTTTCTTCAAGTTCAATTGCAAACAACTTAACATCCGGAATAGTCTTTACAGGTAACACTCCGGATCTATCTAATACTGGTAATGATAGAGCTAAAGCTTCAAATCAAGGCTGGCTCGTAAGTGGAAATAACTTTACACCTGCAAAACCCGGAACGATTAGAACTTCCTATACTTACATGAGCAACGTCATAGAAAAAGGAAGACTTACTGTTAATCAAATGTTTGGAACTACATCCACCAAGGCTTGTACAACAAATAGCGGCCCTGACTGTGAACTTAAAGCAAATTTATTAAATGGTATTTATAAATCAACAAATTCTGTAACTATAAGAGGAAGCGGTAACCCTGAAACCTACACTTTCCCAAATGGAAGAGATTATGTTTTCTTAATCGAAGACGATCTAAGAATTGAATCAAATATTCAAGTTAACCCAGGCTCAACAGTTACATTTATCGTAGGTGGCGATATCAGAATCAGTCCCGATGTAACAGAAATAGATGGAATATATTCAACAGATGGAAGTTTTATAACACTAGGAACTGCAACTGGAAATGACAATCCTCTGCGAATTGAGGGAAATGTGGTAGCAAATGCGGGACTGAATTCAGGAAAAAGATTTGATCAAAGAAGAGACTTAGGTGACCTACAAAACGTAGATTGTCCGGCTGTAACGTTCGTCACACGACCTGATTTTATTTTAAATGGACCTGAGCTTATCAGATACACCAATTATGTTATTCAAGAAATCGCCCCTGGTGCAGATCGAAGTAGTCAGGGAGCAGCAGGATTTATAGCTGCAGATACGTATACACCTCCTTTCACCCAAGTCCCTGATGCTCCACCAGCATGTGTTAAAGAGTCTGATGCGCAGTTTTGCGCTAGAAAAATCCCATCAGCCAAACGGTGCGGTAGATTCGTTGGTCTTGATAATTGCGGTGATCCAAGAATAGTAGAAAACTGCGGAGAATGTTCTGTCGCGGGTGAAACCTGCGGAGGAGCTGGTCCTATAAATATTTGCGGACGCGAAGATGCTCCTGAAGCAGCTCAGTGTCCAAGCGGAAATTATGGAAGCTGTCTTTGGAATGAATTTAGAATTTTATTAAAAGGAAATACACCTTACTTAGACAATGAGGCAAGAGATATTTATAACATTCTCTCTGAAGTTGGTGTGTCATGGAAATGGAAAAAACTTTTAAGAGACTCCGGCCCTACTGATATAAATTTTGTAAATGATGGCGAACTTGGAGGGTGTCCTTCGAGAGTAACATCAAATGGAAATGGAACGAGTGATTTAGAATTAAAAAATTATGGACTGCGCTGTAATCGCGAGGAAAGAAAAAGCCGTCTCACTCATGAATCAGGTCACATCATAAGAAATGGTAATTTACGTCTCTATCAAAATTTTATAGATCAAGCTTATTATCCAAAAGATTCCAGATGTTATTATAGATATGTCAGCGATTCTGATTCATTCTGGTTTATAGACACATATAGCACAGATTATGCTCGAAGCTTGGGCTTAAATTCATCAGGAGCTAATGAGTCAATGGCAGAACTTATGGCTTTAACTGTGCTTCCACAAAGAAAAGATGGCAATCTTTATCCAAATTATTGCCCCGTAGGTCATAGCTGGATCAAAGAAACTATTTTTAATAATTACAATTTTTAGAAATAAACTAAATTATGGATAATTTAACAAATAAAAAATGGTGGATTCTTTTTATTTTAATATTAGTAATAATATTCGTAGCTATTCTTGCAATTTTTCTTATTAACTCAGGAAGTTCAAATGATAATCCCTCACCATCTTTAACAACTAGTAATCTAGAAAAAGACTATTCACGACTAGACGAAGTGACTCCCGGAAAAAGTACGCTAGAGGATGTTAAGAAAATAAATGGTGAGCCAAAAACAGTAAGAAATGAGGGTAGAAAAACATATCTTAG
>CAYXTY010000079.1:3404-3685 GCA_964468505.1 uncultured Gammaproteobacteria bacterium | reverse complement strand
TAGATGTTTTTATAAATGATTCTTTGGACGGGAGGTCACACCTCCCCATCTCCACACTAGCAGTTTTAGCCTGTCCTAATTCGTTAATTAGCTTGATAGGATATGCTACACTAGCTGTTCCAAATCCGAAATTATAGTAATACCGCAACTCTTCTTCAAAATATATAAAGAGTATCTCGTTATACTCATAACTTTTCCACATATCCAAGGGCTTTTTTAATATATTGAATACTTTTTCTGATGTTGTGCTTTCTTCTGTAATTCTTTTTACTCTTTATATT
>CAYXTY010000079.1:806-3394 GCA_964468505.1 uncultured Gammaproteobacteria bacterium | reverse complement strand
TATATTTCTATCTCTGGGTCGAATCCAAACTTTATAGTATCGTGAAACTCTTCGGAATATTTCGTTTTTAGAATTAAATACGGATTTTTCTTTTTTACCCATTCAATGAGGTTTTTACAGAAAAGTGCATCAGCACGCTTGATTGATGTAAAAAGTCGGGATTTTCATCAAGAACCTTATCTAAGGTAGGCCTGCTTATTCCCAAAAAGTCAGAGAGACGATTTTTATAGTGGCCGCTTTCTTCAACATACTTAATCGCATGATTTATTTCAGATTCTTTTAGTTCAAAATTAATTCCTGTAGTTGCCAAAATAATAGCTACATTTTCTATAGATCCAGCTTTTTTTGAGATTGAAGATTGTCAGTAAGCAGTTTTTTTAGCCTACCTTTAATATTTTCGTATACAGATGTCAGTTTTCTTTTGGCTTCGTCTGTTAAAAGAGCTGTATGCATAAGTGCATCTCTTATGGGTCGATATTGTTTTGAATCTACTGGTAAACAATTTTCTGTACCTGGTTTTTCAACTAAATGAGCAAGGAACTTCATGTCCAGATAACTTAAATCGCTATTATTTTGCCTAAGGTCAATATTTATATTTCCCGAATCTTTATTTCCCTCTTCTGTTTTTTTCCATTTATCTATTTCTGCTTGAGCAACAGGTGATATTTCAATCTTTTTTTCTACAATATATTTTCTAATTAGATTTTCTGCGATAAAGCATTCTGCATATGATACAAAATTAAACTTCGCATCTGAACTAAAGCTATCTACCCAAGAATCAACAATTTTTTTACTCTCTGCGTCCTCTTTGGGAATATCGTACTCTTCAGAAACTGCATTAAATAGTTCTTCTGCTCTCCTTTGTTTTGTGGAAATCTCTGGATTTTCTGGATCTCCATCTTTCTTATGCTTCCTTCTCCATGTATCCCAATCTTGTAGAATAATTCCAATCACTTTTGTTCTAAAACTTTCCAAGAATTCTTTATACTTTTGATCATCTGCAACTACACTTTCACGACTACTTGTAAAACGATCTTTCTCATCATCCAGATCATTGAAATGAACCTGTCCATAAAGATAGCTCTCTGCAATTCGAGCAGTTGGCATGTGTCTAAGAATATCTTTCTCTCTTAATCGTCCATTAACAAATAAATCCACGCTTACCTTCTCTGTAGTGCTAATAACCTTGAGATCTGCGGGTTTACCCACGGAAGCAATAAATCCCTTAACATTCTTATCAAAAGGGAGCACCTTGCGTTCTTTGACATCAGTTAATTGCTCACTAATGTACGGGTCATCTAAATCATTTATATTCCATAAAAACTCAGTCTTTCTTGCTAAATCACTCAAGTTCTCATTTGTAATCTTTTCACCATCAATGAAAATATTAAATGACGGGTCTAATAAAGAAAATCTGAAATAAAGAGCAATCGCCTTTTTTAAATAGTCAAGATTACTTTTTAATCCATCTTTAACATTTTCAAAATAAATAATTGTTCCATGAGTATGGCCCTCTGCATACTGACTAAAAATGTCTGGCTGCCAATCACCAAGAGGATATTGTTTAGGTGTTAAATCGTCTGTTATTGCTTGATCCAAACCTGAATTATCAATAACACCTCCCACATAGTCCTGACCTTCAGTCTTCGCTATGACTGATATTTTACCTGCACAGGATAACAAAGCTAATTTCCCTATACCTTTTCTTCCTATATATGGCCTCCCTTTAGATGAAACTGCACCACCATCCTTCCTTTTTGTGTAACCGATTTTCAGAAACTTGTTTTGAAAATCTTCTCTCGACATTCCATCGCCATCATCTTTCACAACTAAACTGTTCTTGCTCTTGTCAATGTATATCCACACATTCTCAGCATTTGCATCCCACGAATTAGAGATAGCCTCTCCTAAAACAGTTACGAAGCTTCTATATAAATTTCTACCCAAGTGATTCAGTACGCTCAAGGAGATTTCAAAGGAGAATTTTTCATGCGTGGTAGTTTGCGGTGCCATATGTCTTTAAGTGTTCTTTTATACTTTTAGCTATTATACCACCTAGTCTTACTGGCACAGCATTCCCTATAAACTTTGCTACATGACTTGTAACAACATCTGCATCTGGTGGAACGAATTCATATTCAAGTGGAAAAGTTTGAATTAATGCTGCCTCTCTCAAAGTTATTGCCCTATCTTGCTCTGGATGTCCAAATCTACCATTTCCTAAGCCTGTACATTGTGTTGTCATAGTGGGGGCTGGCTCATCCCATTTCATTCTTCCATAGACTGTTTTTTTGTAAGTCTCTCCTGATTCTTTTCTGTAACACTCAGGCAATAATGATTCATCCCATGATTCAGAATTACCACCATTCTTTGGAGTTGCTTGTATTCGAGTTTTATTTAAAGAGCTTAATTTTCTCGCTTTATGTAATCGATCATTCTTAGATGTTTCGCCATCATTAATTGCCTCAAGAGATCCAATTGCTTCCCGTACAGTAACTTTTTTTCCTTTATGTGTTGGTGGTAATAGAGAAATTCTGCCTAGTCTCGAAGCTAGTAGTACCAACCTTTTTCTGTTTTGTGGAACTCCA
>CAYXTY010000079.1:0-796 GCA_964468505.1 uncultured Gammaproteobacteria bacterium | reverse complement strand
TGATACTCAATTTGATAATTGTTTTTTGTTAATATATTCAGGAAGTTCTTAAATTCAAGATATTTCTTTGTATTTGCTAATCCTCGAACATTCTCCATAGAAACGATATGGGGTTGTGTAGCTTCAATTAATTCTGCAAATTTTTCGAGAGGAGTTTTATTTCGCCCAACCCCTTTTTTTCTATTTAAACCAGAGTAGGGCTGACACGGGGCACAACCTACTAATATTTTTAGCTTCGAATCACCATACAATTCATTTAATTCATTACTTGTAAAGTCAGCTATATCTTTATGGATAAATTTTGCTTTATTATTGCGTTCATATCCATAAATGCAAGTGTCATCATTATCAACCCCTGCAACAACATCTAGTCCTTCCAGCTCAAATCCATGAGTCAAGCCACCTATTCCACAAAATAAGTCTACAACCTTAACATTATTCAATGTATTCCTTCTCACATTTTAATAATACCAAAAAAGAGTCAAGAGATCGAGCAGCACAATCACTGCAAGTTCTTGCAGTCTTTTAAAAGTGTGCAGGAACCTGCACAGATTCACTAATACCTTAGTTCTAACATTAATATGTGGTACTTACTCATAAAAAATGTTCTGCTACGAGGCTAGAAGTTCTATTTTGAAGGATTGGATACCAAATGTATTCTTCAATACGGTTCCAATCAATTTCTGCTATGTCCACCAATGTTTACTCATGATCTTCCTGAGATCAGTGTACGTATATATCTGGTCTCACTACTATTTACCAGCGGTTGTTCTCTCTCGCAAATGTTACTCCCCAC
>CAYXTY010000078.1:0-3723 GCA_964468505.1 uncultured Gammaproteobacteria bacterium | reverse complement strand
ATTTTTAAATAAAGATAATTTATCTAAAGTTAATGTCCCTGTCTTACTATTATATAGTTCCAAGGACAGGCAAGCAGGAATAAAGATGGGCGATAAGTTAAATAAATTAATCCCAAAATCTGAAATAATTACATCTAGTAAATATAATCACAGTTGGCTTCTTCATAGAATAGATGAGAGTGGATTTTTAAGTGAGATAGAAAAATTTATAAAAAGCCTAAAATAATTTATTGCAAGTTTAATTTTAAACCTATATAATCCCGCCATTATGGCAGAAAGACCAATTCTAGGACTAAGAAAAAACGAAAAAATTAGCGCAGTGAGAGATAAGGTAGCAGTGAGGCAGTTGGTTTTATCAGAACCTAGAAGAGTGCCCACTGACACTGATCGAATTACTGCTGACATTGCTAGTGCAATTGGTGCGGAAATTCCTGCAGACTTTTTACTTCAATCAGGATTGATGGATCTAAAATGGGCTCAAATTTATCATCCAAACGCACTATCTGCGATTTATTTAGGGTTTACAAGTAAATATGCATCTATGGAGGAATTTAGAGATGCTCAAGCAGTAATTGCTCTTCACTCAAGAGCAATTCAGACTGGAAGAGGATCGATACTTGATGATGGATATATTGTTCAACCTCAAAGGCTTGAAGTTACTACTGTGCTACCCGATACCACTGGCAAACAAAGAATAATTAGCGGTACTTTTAATCCAGATACGAAAAGAATTATGACGAGATTTGTTTCATTTGGAGAAACTGAAATGTACGCTCAGCCCAGAAATCTCTGGTATACATTCGAAGATCGTACTCCTTCAAAAGTCCCGATGGGACGATTATTAAATCCTGATTCAATATATGGAGAAGTTTATCCATTAGTTACTCCAAGAATGACAGAGGTTTCAGGTGACAAAGTATTGGCTGACGTTGGATTTAGAGAATCACACTTACGCTCATTACACAAAGAAGATACGGGTCATGAATTTGTCACGACTCTTTGGCCAGACGGAAAAGGACCAACAACAGCGTGGAGTATTGCTTTTCCCGATAGACTTGAACCAGCTGCCTAAAATAGAGGCTTGATGAAACGATCGTAGACTACAAATGCGCTGAATCCACCGTAAAAAAGAAAAGCGAGAAGCATGGCTGATTTTCTAATTAAGCTTGGGCGAAGAGCTTTATCCAAGCTTGTTGAATTAAGCCAGAGAGTAAGGCCGATATGCACGAACATTGCTACGGCGTTTAACATTGCGGCTGTGACGAGAAGTGCTAGGGGTTCTGTAAAACCAAGAAGCAAAATAACAATACCTGCCAGAATCTGAAGCCAGAGAACTATGTAATATACTTTTGGAATATTTCTTTCAGATAATTTCTCATGTGCTGAAATTACAATATTTTCTGAAAGAATCCGGCTTGTTGCATCAAAAACAGTCAGTTGAGTTCCGAAAAGCATAAGACCCCCAACTATAAGGAAGAAAGTACCCGCAAATGGAAATAATTTTTCACCTATTACTTTTCCTTCGTTTATTACAAATCCTATGCCTTGTTTGTTTCCTTCAAGTCCAAACACTGTTGTATAAGAAAGGAGTCCAAGGAGCGCAATGGTAATTCCTCCGGTTATCCAGAAAATTACAAAATGCTCTATATTAATATTTCTCCACCATTTTTTAAACGATGCCAAGCTTTCTTCATTAACTTCAAATCTAGATCCCGTCAAGGAAACTTCCTCACTCTTTCCAGTAAAAAGACTCGTAATCCTACCAGCATATTTCCCCATACCATAACCTTTTTCTCTGACATAAAATGATTGAGCAAGATTTAGATTTCCTCCAGCTCCGGCATATGCAAATGCAGCTAAAAATGAAGCCATAACTATTCCTTCTGGAAAAAACATGTAACCGTCCCCAATTCCTACAGCGCCTTTGCCAAGTGCAGCAAAGTCTGTTTTCTTAGCTAAAATAACACTGAGTGCGAATATAGTAGGGACTCCAATTCCAATTAATATTTTCTGAAATGATTCCACGGTTTTATATAAAACAGGACCAAAAGAAAGGATAAGTCCTATTACGACTAATAAAATAATAGTGAGATAAGTTGTGTCGGTGATTCCTACTGTAGCACCAAATAATTTAGCAGAGGATGCTATTATTCCAGGCCAAATCCATGGAATAAAAGTCGATAACAAAAACCAGAATGAAATATATTTTAGTTTTCGGGCAAGTCCCACAAATACACTTTCTCCATGAACTAAAGCATATCTTTCGATCTCCATATTCATAAAAAACTGAAATGTAATTCCTAGTAATGCTGCCCAGATAATTCCCATACCATAATTTGCAGTTAGATACGGCCAAAGAATAATTTCTCCGCTTCCAAGTCCAAGACCTAAAAAAATAAAACTAGGACCAATTAGTTTTTTTAGAGGAAGGGGAGCGGGAAGAAGATTTATAGAGAGAGGTTTTAGAGCCATATTAAATAGTATTACATCTGAACTTAAGTAAAAACAATACTTATTTTCTGACAAATAATGCGCTATATTTGTCCACGTGAATTGCTTCCCATTTTCCTTCCTGTCTAAGCTCAATTAATCTATTATAAATAGGTTTTCTGTTAGATGTTAAAACTGCGTTATATCGACTACTATCAATATCTTCTAGATTTTGCTCAATCGGATAGTAATATCCAAATGCTGAGTATCCACTCTCATTTCTCCACAAATGCATTCTTCCATCAATCGTTGGCTTAATCTCGGGATAATTCCAAATAAGAAAACCTCCGTAATCATATAAGGTAAGTAAATCTTCATTATTTAATTTATTATCAATAACGGCTTTTGCAGATCCCGGAGAACAGCTTATAGATCTTCTGCAATATTCATCCCAATTCATATTTTTAAATTCTGTGAATGGATATTTACTCCAGAGCGAAACTATAAGAAAAGTAACTGTAAAAACACCTCCTACTATTAACTGGTATTTTTTACTCTCCGGTTTTAGAAATGAAATTAAAGGTTTAAAAAGAAAAATTGCTGAGTAATAAAACGGCCATGCATATCTGCTCACCCAAAAGGTAAATATAAATAAAATAAATGATGGCAAATAGAAAGGCGCTAGATCAAATGTCTTTCTGCTAGTTCCTTGAAGTGCGAGCCCTAAAGTTAAAGCCATCCCAGCAATTAATTGATGCCACCAAACAAATGAAAATGAATCAGGTGGAAGAAATTCTACGATTGAAGCTTGGAGTGGGTCATCTAAATGTCTAAATGTTTCTAAATAAACTCCTGCTCCAAATGGATTTATCATTACAGATGATAAGGAGGCAAACAGTGCAAGAATCAAGAATCTTTCTCGTATTATTAGCTCTTTTATTCTATTTCTATAGTCTAGATAAAATTCTTTTGCTAAATATATAACTACCCAAAGCCCAAATAAAGCTAATCCCAGGAGAAATTCTCCGTGAAGATTTGACCAAAGAGTAAAGAAGGGGATAAGAAGTAGAATAAATCTTTTGTCTTTAGTCTCTTCATATTTTGTTAAGCCCCAATACATTACAGCAACTAAAAAAAGACTTAAAAGTTGTCCCCTAAATGAAACTTGATTAACTGGCAGAGTTAAAAAAAGTAAAACAGGAAAGGCAATCGACTTTTCAAATAAATCCATCTTTGCTGCTTTTCCTATGAAGAAAAAGGTAAGCGTAACAACCAATGCGCTTAGAACAGATA
>CAYXTY010000077.1:0-3803 GCA_964468505.1 uncultured Gammaproteobacteria bacterium | reverse complement strand
ATTTTTCCTACGTCGTTACTTTTGTTTGAATTTATAACTCAGATAACGGGGGCTGAGTTGGATGGGTCAGCTCAGAGTAGTTTTACAATATTTTTAATTTTTTGTTTGTATTTAGGATCACTAACTAGCTTATTAATCAGCATATTTATCGTAAAGAAAAATTTTAAATTTTTATCAAACAAATAAGTTTATTTGTTTGTCTCCTCGTTTTAGTAACAACTTAAGGTCTTGACAGGAATTAGCAGACGTGCTATATTACTGCTAATCTAGATTTTTACAAGTTATGCATGATTTGACACAACGTCAAATAGAGATTTTAAAGTCTCTAATTGAGGAGTACATTGAAACGGCAGAACCAGTAGGCTCTGAGACTCTTGAGAAAAAACATTCTCTCTCAGCTTCGCCTGCAACAATCCGAAATGAAATGGTGAGATTAACCGATTACGGTTATCTAAAAAAGACTCACATTTCCTCAGGAAGAGTTCCCACACCAGCTGCGATGAAATTTTATGTTAAACAGTTGATGAAGGAAAAAGATCTTTCTGTTGCAGAAGAAGTTAGTATGAAAGAGAAGGTTTGGGATATAAGAAATAAAGAGGCAGAATTTCTTAAGGAAGTGACAAGAGCTCTAGCCAGTAAAACAGGAGCAATCGCAATTGCAGCAACGGATAATGGTGAATATTTTATCTCAGGATATGCAAATTTGCTCGAGATGCCAGAGTTTTTCGATATAGATATAACGAAAACTTTGCTTTCAGCAATTGATGAGTTTGAATGTTTTAGAGTTCTTTTCGCAGCAGCTGGCGCAGATAGCGAAATACAGGTTCTTATGGGGGAAGATCTTGGTCCAACTTTGGCTGGTCCATATGGATTTGTATTTAAAAAATACACAACTCCCCAACATGGTGGAGGAGAAATAGGAGTAATTGGTCCAACGAGACTTAATTACACTCAGGTTGTTCCAACCGTTAGATATTTTGGAAATTTAATTGAAGAAGTCGCAAAAGGCTGGTAATAAAATATGATTAAGCAAGACGATTTAGAAGAAGATAAAATAGAGGAGATTGAGAATACAGATTTATCAGAAGAACAAAAAGACGAAAGTAGCGAAAAAATTGAGAACCTTGAAAATCAGTTAAAAAGAGCGCTTGCTGATTATCAGAATCTTGAAAGAAGGATAACAGAGGAGAAAAGTGCTTGGATAATGGCAGCAAATAAAGATTTGATCTTGAAACTTTTACCAGTTTTAGATAATCTATTTCTTGCACAGAAGCATATTACTGACGCCGGTCTAGATCTTTCTATTCAGAAATTTCTAGATGCCCTTTATAATGAAGGAATGGAGCGGATCGAAACCAAAGGCAGAGATTTCGACCCACACTTAATGGAATGTGTTTCAGTGCAAGAAGGAACAGAAGATAAAGTACTTGAAGAGGTAAGACCTGGATTTAAAATAAATGATACAGTTTTAAGACCCGCTCAAGTAATAGTAGGAGGACAAAAAAACTAATATGGCAAAAATAATTGGAATTGATTTAGGAACAACAAACTCATGTGTAGCCGTAATGGAAGGTGGAGCACCAAAAGTGATTCACTCTAGAGAAGGCCGTAACACTATTCCTTCAGTGGTTGACCCAGTAAGTCACGTTGTGGGAGA
Organism: uncultured Gammaproteobacteria bacterium; assembly: GCA_964468505.1. Classification (GTDB taxonomy): domain Bacteria; phylum Patescibacteriota; class Microgenomatia; order Levybacterales; family UBA12049; genus 2-01-FULL-39-10-A. The sequence goes on along the minus strand of CAYXTY010000077.1, from coordinate 2,146 downwards.
TGTTGCAAAGCGTCAGCTAGTTCTTAAACCAAAAAACACAATCTTTTCCATCAAAAGACTCATGGGTAAAAAGTTTAAAGATGAGAGTGTTCAATTTGATTCGAAATGGCTTCCATACACTATTAAAGAGGGAAGAGAAGGAATGGCAACTGTAGAAGTAGATGGGAAAACATTAACTCCTCAGGAAGTTTCAGCAATGATTCTTCAGAAAATAAAAGCTGATGCGGAAGCTTATTTGGGAGATAAAGTAACTCAAGCTGTGATTACAGTCCCAGCATATTTCGATGATTCTCAGCGTCAAGCTACAAAACAAGCTGGAGAAATCGCAGGGCTTGAAGTGTTACGCATTATAAATGAGCCTACCGCAGCAGCGCTAGCTTATGGTTTGGACAAGAAAAACGCACACACAATTGCTGTTTATGACCTTGGAGGAGGAACTTTTGATATCTCAATTCTTGAACTTGGAGAAGGAGTCTATGAAGTTAAGTCCACAAATGGAGATACTCATCTTGGAGGAGACGACTTTGATCAAGCAATAATTGATTATTTAGCAGAAGAATTTAAGAAAGAAAATAACGTAGATCTTAAAAAAGATCCACAAGCTCTCCAGAGGCTTAGAGAGTCAGCAGAAAAGGCTAAAATTGAATTATCAACTTCACAAGAAGCTCAAATTAATCAGCCATTCATTACTCAGGGAGAAAATGGCCCGCTTCATCTTACAACTACTCTAACTCGTGCAAAACTCGAGCAAATCGTAGATCCTTTAGTCCAGAAAACTCTAAAACCAGTAGAGCAAGCTCTAAAAGACGCAAAAGTAAAAGTAACTGAGATTGATGAAATAGTTTTGGTCGGAGGAATGACCAGAATGCCAAAGATTGTCGAGACAGTAACTAAATTCTTCGGAAAAGAACCAAATAAATCAGTAAATCCAGATGAAGTTGTAGCAGTTGGTGCTGCAGTTCAGGCTGGAGTATTAGGCGGAGAAGTTAAGGATGTTCTTCTATTAGACGTTACGCCTTTAACTCTTGGAATTGAGACTTTAGGATCAGTTTCTACTCCTCTTATTTCAAAAAATACAACTATTCCTACTTCAAAGTCTCAGGTTTTCTCAACTGCTGCAGATAATCAAACTCAAGTTGAGATTAATGTTTTGCAAGGTGAGCGCGCAATGGCAGCTGATAATAAATCATTAGGGCGTTTTATCTTAGATGGAATTCCACCAGCTCCACGAGGCGTGCCCCAGGTAGAAGTTACTTTTGATATCGATGCGTCTGGTATTCTAAACGTAAAAGCTCAAGACAAAGCTTCAGGAAAAGAACAAAGTATAAAAATTACAGGTTCAACAGGCTTAACTGACGAAGAAATCGATAAAATGACAAAGGATGCTGAAGCACATGCAAAAGAAGACGAAGAAAAAAAGGCTATGGTTGAGGCTAAGAATCAGGCTGATTCACTTATCTTTACTGCAGAAAAAAGTCTAAAAGACGGCGGAGATAAGGTGCCAGCTGAGCTAAAGACTGAGGTTGAGGATAAAATTAAAGCTCTAAAAGATGTTTTGAATTCAGATTCTAAAGAAGAAATTGAAACAAAAACAAATGAATTGTCAGAAAGTCTTCAGAAAATTGGACAGCAAATGAATTCTGCAGGTCAAAATCCTGAGAGTCCAACACCAGGAGATGTTTCTGATTCAGATAATGCTGAAGCTAATGGGGAAACTCCAAAAGAAGAAGAGAAGAAAAAAAATCCAGATGAACCAGTCGAAGGTGAAGTAGTTAATTAACCCCTAAAACCTCTAAAATGGTATAATTCAAGTTAATATGTGCGGTATATTTGGTTATGTAGGAAAATCCACTGATACGCCTAATATGATCCTTGATGGGCTCAAGCTTTTGGAATACAGAGGTTATGATTCTTGGGGAATTGCGGTTAAGTCTGGAGATAAAATTCAGGTAGAAAAACACGTTGGAAAAATAGGGGACGCTAAGGTAAGTTTACCGGAAAGCGAGATTGGGATAGGACATACTCGTTGGGCTACGCATGGAGGTGTGACGCAGGAAAATTCGCACCCTCATTTGGACTGCACGGAAAATATAGCAGTAGTTCATAACGGAATAATCGAGAATTATAAAGAAATAAAAGATGATCT
>CAYXTY010000076.1:0-3809 GCA_964468505.1 uncultured Gammaproteobacteria bacterium | reverse complement strand
CCGCTTCCTTTTATATACATCCAGCCTATAAATGGAATCCCAGCTTTGTGTGCTTCTTGTTCGATTTTACTAAATTCCTTAAACATTTTTGATTCATGGCGGCTCCCAACATAAATCGTATACCCTACAGCGGAAGCGCCAATTCTTAGCGCTTCTTCAACAGAGCAAATTTGAGGAGAGTATGGATCAGGATCCGAGTTTAAATTAGTTTTTCCATTAAGTTTTATAATTAACGGCACTGTCGATTCATATTCTTTTTTATAGTATTGTTCAGCAACTCCTTTTTGAAAAATAATTCCTGTAAATCCTCCCTTAAGACCAATATTAATTATATTTTCTGGATCTGCATTTTCATCGTCAAAATCAGATGGACCATGTTCCATTCCCTGGTCGTATGCTAGGAAAAGCGCTTTACCGTCTCGTGTTATTTTAGATAAGTCTGTCATATTTTTGTTGGCTGAAAGTTTTGATTGTCACTGGAAATTTGTTCGATTTCGCTCTCTTTTAATAGCCCATCTTGTGCGCCAATTTTTTTTATTACACTGTCAGCATTTATTGCTCCGTATCTCATAGCTTCTTCTATCGATTTGCCTTTTATTACTGCGTATAAAAATGCCCCTGCATATGAGTCCCCAGCTCCTGTTCTTTCAACTGGTTTATCTTTTGAAACAGGACCAATGTGAAATATTTCGCTATCTTTGTTTATAGCATATGACCCATTGATCCCATCTGTGACAACAGAAATCTTGGGACCTTTCTCTTTGAGCTTTGTCATTAAATTCTTTACATCAGTTTCCTGTTCGTTGATTATTTTTTGTGCTTCAGCTAAATTTACAAAAAGAATTTCAATTTTTGGAAGTATTTCCAGAGTATTTTCAAATCCCTCATTTAACTGTCTGCTCCCGGGATTAAAAGCAAATAGTGAGTTTGTATTGTCCGAAATTACTTGAGGAAATATTTTTTCCCAATTTCCATTTAATCCTGTTAAATAAAAATACTTAGGGCTAGCATTTCCAATTTCTAAAACTTCTTCACTCGGAGTTCTTTCATCAAGAATTGTTCTGTCTCCGGCGTAGGAAAGAACGATATTAAAATATGGAGTTTGTCTGTCCCCCTTTTTAATATATGTTTGATCGACTTCTTCTTTTTTTAGCGTGTTAACTATTTTTTCTGAGAATTCATCGCTTCCAATTTCTGCAGCAAGTGAAGTGTTTAGTCCAAGACGTTTGAGTCCTACAGCCAGATTAGCAGCATTTCCACCTAGCGTTAATTTATGTTCATCGAGTGGAACTTTTTCGCCAAGTGGAAATGAAATATTATTGGAGAATTTATCGTAGGAAAATTTCTGAAGATTTTTAAGAAGAACAAAAACGTCAATTGTAGCGTTCCCTATACATAAAACATCAACTGGCATCATACCCTGATATTATCATTTAAGTTGGACTAGCGCTACACGTTTGCAAAAGTGAGGTTGAAACCCTAGAATTAAGATATGTTTTTCAGGAAAAAAGAAGAAACCCCAGAGCCTATAAAGACTCGAAAAAAAGAAGAATCTAACGAAGAATGGGACAAAAAAAGATTAATTATTACTACATTTTTTGTCGTAGTTGCGATTCTCGCAGTTAGAGAAATTAAAACCACATTTTTCTCAAATAATGATGAAGTATTAGGTCAAAATGTTTCCTTAACGCCCACTCCAATTAAAAAACCTGATGTAGAAATTCCTAGAGTAAATGTAGCGAATCAAGTTGGTTCTAAGATAAATGAAATTAAGAAAAATATCGAAGGGCTTAATGCGCAAGAAGTGGCATCATCTTCTCCTCAGATCCAGAAAGTTTTAAGAGACATGGAGGGGCTTAAAGATCTTCCAAGTAATGAAGCAAAAAGCATGTGCGTAAAACTATGCTCGGAAATATAACATGGATGAAATAAGAGAGAGAGCAGAAAAAGTTCTTCAAAAAATAAATATCCAGGAAAAAGAGATAGCCTTCAAGCATATTGAGGGAGAGTCTATGATGCCGGATTTCTGGAAAGATTCTCAAAAAGCCACCGAAAAAATGAAGGAGATGGCAGGTCTTCAAAAGGACATTGAAACTGCCAAAAGTCTAAGATCCATGATTGATCAGGGAAGATTTGACGAAGCAGAAGAACTGTTAGGAGAACTTGAAAATTTACTTTATTTTTCTGGGGATTATGATAAATCTCCTGCGATTATGTCGATTCATGCAGGCCAAGGTGGAGTTGAGGCAATGGATTGGACGCAAATGCTCTATAGAATGTATACAAGATATGCTGAGCTTAAAGGTTTTAAGTTAGAAACAATTGATGAAACGCCAGGGGAAGAGGCGGGGCTAAAAAGTATTACATTTTTAGTTGATGGGGATTATGCGTATGGTTTATTAAAATTAGAAGCTGGAACTCATAGGTTAGTTAGGCAGTCTCCATTTAATGCAGATAAGCTTCGCCAAACCTCATTTTCTCTAGTTGAGGTAATTCCTCAAATTGAAGACGCGGGAGCAATTCAAATAAAAGAGGAAGATGTGGAGTGGGATTTTTATAGATCAGGCGGACATGGTGGGCAAAACGTAAATAAAGTTTCAACTGCAGTTAGGCTTAGGCATAAACCCTCAGGATTAGTTGTTACTGCGCATTCAGAAAGATACCAAGGAAAAAATAGAGAATATGCTATGAAGTTGCTTGTTGGAAAACTATGGTTTTTGCAGGAAGAAGAAAGAAAGAAAAATGAAGCTGCTTTAAAAGGAGGATATAAAACTCCCGGATGGGGAAATCAGATTAGAAGTTATGTTTTGCATCCTTATAAAATGGTAAAAGATCTGAGGTCGGAATATGAAACTTCAGATACGCAGGGAGTTCTGGATGGAGATATTGATAAATTTATTGAGGCTGAACTTCGTACCCAATAGGGTTGATTAAAAGTCTTATTTATGGTTTACTAGAGATGTCCAGAAACTTAATCTTATGGAAAAAGATAAGAAAACAGAGGAAGAATTAGTGCGACAATTTGACTCAAAATCAAGCAAATCTCCCTTAATGATGATAGCAATAGTTGTGGTTGTTATGGTCCTTTTGGGGGGTGGAAGCGGATTTTTAATCGCTAAAGGAACTACAGCAAATCTTGAGCCTACAAAAGAGGTAACAGATAAATCTCAGGTATCAAAAGGAACATCGATGGGTTCAAATGATACTACTACTTTTAAAGACACTGTAGAAGGAGTTCTTAAAGAGGGCGGAATTGAAGGAGAAGGACAGTTTCATTTGGAGCGTCCGGGTGGAGAGAGTCAATATGTTTACTTAACGTCTTCAACTGTAGATATGTCTCTAGTTTTAAATAAAAAAATTAAAGTGTGGGGCCAGACTCAAAAAGCCCAACATGCAGGCTGGTTAATGGATGTTGGAAGAGTAGAAGTTCTTGAGTAATCCCCACCACGTCCATAAAAAAGATGATTAGCCTTGAAAATGTATCAAAAAAATTTGGCACAGGGGTTTTTGCAATTTCGGATGTCTCCTTCTCAGTTGATAAAGGAGAGTTCGTTTTTTTAATAGGTCCTACGGGATCAGGTAAAACTACCATATTTAGACTTCTTATTCGAGAAATGCTTCCAAGTCAGGGAAAAGTTGTCGTAAATAGCTGGGATGTTGTAAAGCTTCCTGGTAGAAAAGTTCCTGAGCTTAGAAAGAAAATTGGTGTAATCTTCCAAGACTTAAAACTCCTTCATGACAGAACGATTCTTGAAAATACCACTCTTCCTCTTGAAGTTATTGGTACCAAGAAAAAAGAGGCAGTTGGT
>CAYXTY010000075.1:0-3821 GCA_964468505.1 uncultured Gammaproteobacteria bacterium | reverse complement strand
GGAACTACAAGAATTCTTACATATGAAGGCAGGTTCATATTTCTTGCAGTTTGAATTGTCTCAACATCGTCTTCTTCGAGTAGTAAAATTACATCAAGTTTTTCTTTAGGCCATGAAATTTTTCCAATAGCTTCTAGGAACTGTGGAATAATTTGTGCTTCTTTATATAAAGGACAAAGAATTGAATAAACTGGCAAACTTGCTTCATCAAGATTATTAATCTCATCATCTGTTGAATTTATTTCTCTTGGCGCACTCAAACTTCTTGAAATCAAATATAGATTAAATAATACGTCTGCAAAATATATTGCGGTTAAAGTACCAACTATAATTTTTAAAGCCAGTAATGGATTTATATATAATCCAAAAGCGGCAAATACTAAAATGAGTAAAATAATTATTTTATGAGATATTGTGAAAGTTTTTAGTGCAGATAAGTTATGAGGAATAGTAGTGTGGGTTATATATTTTTTCTTGTTGTATCCAATTCCAGCGCCCGCCATTGATTTCCCGTTTGTCGGGGGAATATGAGCCGGATGAATTCTTTTTGCTTTTAATCTTAATGCATTAAATCCTATCTCGAATGTTTGCCCGACAAATCCAATCTTTGATTTTCCATTTACTCTTTTTGAAAAAACGATGTCAAAATCTTTGATTTTAAAACCTGCTTCTTTTGCTCGATGTAAAAACTCCAGATCAAAAGTCCATGCAGATGAAGGACTAAATTTGACAGTACTAAATACCTCTTTCTTAAATAATTTTAATCCTGACTGAATATCATGATTTAATCCAAACAGTCGTTTTCCAAACACAAACCTAAATGTTCGACTAAATAATTTTCTTGATTTTGATTCTTCATATCTCTTTCTATTACTTACAATTACATCAAATTCATTTAGCGCTAGTATCATTTCAGGAAGAACCTCAGGAGGATATTGAAGATCAGCATCAATCATTCCCAAAGCATCAAACTTAGCAGACTCCATTCCCTCTTTTATTGAATAGGACTTACCTTTTTTACCCTTCTTAATAAGTAGAGTTAAGGGATAAACTTTCGATAAATTAACTACAATCTCTCGAGTTTTATCACTCGAGTTATCATCCACAAAAATAATTTCATAAAATATTTTAGCTTTTGAAAGCGATTCATGAACTCTACTCACCAATTCCTCGATTGATCCCTCTTCGTTATAAACAGGGACGATAAGGCTTATACCATTAAAACCATTATTCATTTGAAAATTTCCCCTTTCGAATATCAAGTCTGTGTTGCTGGATAAAGTCATTTAAAGAAGTCGTAGAAATACGGTAATGACCCCCAAATTCAAATGCGGATATTTTTCCTGTTTTTATATATTTATAAATTGTAAGTACGCTTAGTCTTAATATTTCCGATACCTCAGTAACGGTTAAGAATTTATTATCATTTATATTTTTCGTCATAATTTTGCTTGAGCTGTGAAATATAACATAGTTAACTAATACTGTCAATGCTTTCATGCAGTTTAACTATGTATTTTAATGACTACTAATAATTGTAAATAAATGCTTATAAATACTACTACTAACTATGTTTTAGTTATATTTGCTTATTACGACAAATAAATCCTAATCTAGGGTGTATGGAAATAAGAACAGAAGACCAGGGGCTTTCTTCTTGGCTTTAGGTTCTAATACTATTATACATGACTTGATTTTTTTATCAAGTCGGAGGCTATTATATCTTTTTAGAAGAGCTTGGTTTTGATTTTTTAGAATTTATATTTACAGTGTTAGTGGAGCCATTTCCATTTCCTGAAATAGTCACGTTAGTATCTCCGTCGCAGCAGCATCCTTCACCCGTTACTGAATTTGTTCCGCCAACAACTGCAACTGTCGTATTAGAAGTAGCATTTCCGGTATTTATAGCTACATCTCCGCCGTTATTTTTATTTGCTTTATTTTTTCCCGTATTAGCTTTGGAATTAACATTTATATTTACATTTGTTTTATTTTTTTGAGTGATATTTGTACTGCAACCACAAGTTCCGCCCTGTGGAGGAGTAGGTGTAGGAGTTACTGGCGTGCAAGCTTCACCCTGGGCCTGAACTCCGTCTACATCATAAGCATCAGAAAAACTATCAGTAAAGTCTTCTGGGTTACTTATATCTGTAATTCGAACAAATTTAGCGCATCCAGTAGAATCTGGGATTGAAACCTGTCCGTCAGTAGTCACCTGGCCTGCATTTGCCCAAGTTACGCCGTCCTCTGAAACTTCTACCTTAGCTTTTTCATCAGGATATCCTGGATTTGTAGCTTCTACTAGAATAACTCCCGAAGAAATTCCATTATCAAATCCAAGAGTAATTACTCCTCCAAATCCTAATGAATAAAAGTTTCCTTCGGTTGTATTATTTTCAGCAACTCCAAGAGCCGAGGATGGGTTACTTCTTATGGCTGGCACCGGGTTTCCGTCTTTCTGCATTCCTTGAGTAGTAGACACTACAGTGTCAGCCCATGGACCAGCGCCATCTGGAGCAGCAGCAAAAGTGGGAGTAATAAACAATGAGAATAGTGCGAATGAGGAAAGAAAACTAATGATTAATTTTTTATTTAACATGGGCAGTTAAGTAACCCCATAATATCAGTGGAAAACTTATTTAGAAATATACCTCTTTTAAATCAAACTAATTACGAAATATATCAGTTCTGCAGACCTAACACTTTTATCTTCTTTTCATTTTTGGGGTCCATGATAAATTTATTTAAAATTTTATATGTATCAAAATCAAACCTGTATTCTTTTTTAAGCGACTCAATATCAAATGCCTCGTCTTTAATGCTTCCTAAATAACACCACTTATCTACGACATGGGACTCTTCTCTGTCCCCCAATTCCTTTATAATAATTGGCGAATCAAATCTCCACGGTCTAATTTTTTTATTATAAAATCCTTCGTCAAACCTTAAATTATATTTCAAACTTATTTCCTCTCCATTACATGCGCCTTTGCATTGTCCCAAATGAAAATAAAAACAAAGTCCCTTTCCCTTATCAAGACCTAATAAGCGAGGACATAACGAATATTCCTTAGCTACTTTATGAAGAAATTCTTTTGTTTGTTTTATAGACTTAAAAACTCCAAGAATATTTTCTATTTCACTAATATCTATTTCATCTAATACTTTTATTTCAACACTATTAAATCCTTTATCGTCAGTCGTTTTTAAAAGTATTGGCATTTTTCGGGATTCCCTGAGCAAACGGTTAAATAATGGTTTTTGCTCTTTAATAAGAGTCGATTCAAGGAGTAACGCTCCTAATTCTCCTGCAGTTTCAATAAATTCTATACTTCGGACTTCCCGACTAATTTTCATGTCAGTACTTGATAAATGATCATTAGAAAAATGAGACAAAACTCTGTCTCTTATATTTATACTTTTTCCAATATATAGCACTGATCCTTTGTCTCCATAAAAAATATAAACGCCGGGATTTTCTGGAATGGTATCGAAAAACGCTGGGTCAATAGCTCCAGGTAGTGTAGGCTTCTTCATTACTATTCCAACAGCTTGCTCAAATAGTTCTGGCTTAATCGACTCCTGCGATTTTTTATAAAATTCCCATAAAACTTTTGCATCGTCAAATGCCCGGTGACGGTTCTCGCACTTTATATTAAAATTTTCAATAATTGCATCCAGGTTATATCTTTTTTGATTTGGATACAAAAGACGAGCCAGCTTTACTGTACAAAAATGCTTAGAAGAAAATTTAATACCACTTCTTTTAAATTCATTTCTTATAAATCCATAATCGAACCTTACGTTATGTGCGACAAAAA
>CAYXTY010000074.1:0-3844 GCA_964468505.1 uncultured Gammaproteobacteria bacterium | reverse complement strand
TAGTGGAGTCTGGGTTTCAGAAGTTGCAGGTGGAGGAGTTGTGACTGGGGCTTGAGCTAACGGAGGCGTTTGACTAGGAGTCGGTGAAGATGGTGCTGTGGTGGTTGTATTTTCGTCCATAGATAGAGTATTTCAAAATATGAGATTTATGTCAATTAATTTCCAGGGCATTTGGTGAATTCACAATTTGGGCCGCTTCGTCCAACGTAACTTCCATCAGGGCAAAGTAATGCATCCATGGTGCATGCAACATCATTTTGAACAGGCGCATTTGTTGGAGTAACGTATGTGACAGGAATATTTTCGTATTTTAGACTTTCATCGTGGAGAGTTGCGTAGGTCCAGAAAAGTGCAGCAGCAAATAAAAATAAAGTAAAAATTAAAAATAAATGAACTTTATTTGAATAATGATGGGCTCCGTGCCATCTTTCTTTAGATTTACTTTCCATTTTAGATGCGGGTTGCCAAAAGAATAAGAACTATTAGTACACTAACTTGGCCGATTATTCCCCAAGGTTTATCTAGTCTATTATCAAATGTTTTCTGGAATTTATAGACGAGATTAAAAAAGATTGGTTTTTTAATCTTAAAGAATACAAACGGAGCAGAAGCCCAATCCAGAAATTGAGCTGCAAAAACCATAACTAACGCATAGGTCATATCTGTTTGGGGGAACAGGAAAATAATTAGAAGAATAGAAATAAGATAACTAAAAATTACGTCTCCAACAGCTTCTACAACAAATCTATTGTTTGGTTTTTTATCTCTGTTAGTTCCAATATCCCAGTGGGGGAAAAGGTCACAAGCTATATGGGAAAGTACCGCTAGGGGAATTCCTATGATGGGATTTGGGATTGCTACGGCAATCACTGTTCCAACTACTGCATGTCCGGTCGCTGTCATAAGTGTATATTATTATGAGCCGGAGAAATTTTCCTGTCAATAGAAAAACTTGACTTAATTAAAAATTTATATCAATAATTAGTAAGATGAATAAGTTAATTGTTCCACTAATTGTTTTTGTTTTTCTAACTTTTACTCCTGTTGCCCTTGCTCAAAATAAGAATACATTTCCAGCTGTCTCAAATGGACCTGGATTTATTCTTCCAGACAGCCCGCTTTATTTTGTAGATAATTTATATCAGGAAATAAAATTGGTTATAGCTATGACTCCAGAAAAAAGAGCGGTTGTTAGAAATGAAATAGTAGGGGAGAGAATGGCCGAGCTTAGAGTAATGCATGCGAGAGGAAGCAACAGGGGAATTTCAACTGCGCTTTATGAGCTTTCCAGAGAATCGAAAGAATTAGCAGCGGATCTAAAAGAAGCGGAGCTTGCGGGTCGTGATGTGACAAAAATTGCAAAATCCATAAATGACTCACTTAGATTAAATAGGCAAGTGCTTTCTGCTGCTTCTAATGGGTCTTCTGAGGAATTATCTCTTAAGTTAGAATCAGCAAATGAGTCTTTGTTAATCGCGAAAGTAAATGTAGAGGATTATTTAAATCCTACAGATTTTGAAGGAGCAATAGACGAAGACTTAGAAGATGAAGTAGAAACGGCAGTTTTAGGAATTGAGACTCAAGCAGAAAACGCCGATAAAAAATTAGAAAAATTAGAAAAAAGAGCACAGAATGAAGCAGAAATTGAAGCTAAAAAAGCTCTTCAGGAAGAAAAGGTAGAAGCTCAGAAGACAGCAGTAAAAGAAATGATTCAGAAGAAAAAAGAAGCTCGCGAAAAAAGAAAAAAGATTTTAGAAGAAAGAAAGAAAAAACTTCAAGAGGCTAGAGCTGCGCTTAAAAAATCTAAAGAAGCATCTCAGAAATTAAAAGAAGCTAAGAAATCTAGAGAAGAATTAAAAAAGATTTCACCAATTCCTACAGTAGTTGAAGCTCAGTAACTATTCCAACTCCTCGCGTTTATTAGCAGCAAACAAAAACCATTGTTCGAAAAATCCAATTGTTCCTTTAAAAGGAGCTTCAATTAAAAAGTCTATTACAAGAAGTAAAAAATTAATTTGAGAAATTCCTTCAGTTAGACTTCTTCCAACTTTAACGATTGGGATAAATAGGAAGTCAAAGAAAGGCGTAAAAATACTTTGCTTTTTTGTAACTGTATAGATGTGAGCTGTTTGATAAATTCTATACGAAAGAAAAGAAATTATAGCAATGAAGAAAATGAAAATTCCCTTACTTAGAATATTGAAATCTAAGAGTCCCAAGATGTACCAAATTCCACTGAAAGTTCCGATGATTGAAAGGAACCACAGAAGTGAGAAAACATAATCATAAACTGTTTTTTTACTTGTCTCTTTTAAGCTTACGGTTAGATTATGATTAAGTGATGGATTTTCCTCTGAAAGAAGTTTTTGAATATCTTTATAAATAATTTCGGAGTTTTCTTTAGAAGGAGTTCTAATACTTAGTCCCACAATTACCATGATTAGCGGGGGGAGAGCGGTGTTAAGAATAATTGATGTCCATTGAATTCCTCCTAGAAAAATACTTTCAAAAGTTCCCTCAACAGCTAATGCAAGAATTGCTTTGGTAAATAAAATAAAAATAAAACTTCTTACAATCGCAGTCTGAACTTTACTTCTAATTAAAGAATATTTGTTATCACAAGTTTCAAATACGAGATCTTTAAAAACATTCTCGTCTTTTACAATTTCTTTTATATTTCCTTTTTCGCGATTCAAAACATCAAAAAGAATTGAAAAAGATGGAGTCTTTTTTCTAATATGGTTGGCGATTTTTTCTTTCTTAGGATAGGTAAGTTGTTTTTTAATTTCTTTGTATCCACCATCAAAATTTCCTGCGACTTGATCAATATTTCCTTCATTTAATTTTCCAAAAATTTCTCTAAAAAGTCTAAATCGTAAAAGCGCGATATCGTCTCCACCGAACACTTTTCTTATAGCTATAAAAACTTGAATATCGCGCGTTTGTTCTGAGTCATCAGTTATTTTTACGGTATCTTTTAAATTTTTAAACATGAAATTTGCAACTGCTGTTTTTTCTTTTGAAGGAATTAAGGCTTGGAGAATTTCGCAAGAAAGAATTTGAATAGTAAATTCATTTAGTTCTTCTCTTTTTATAATTTTTTTTCTAGAAACTATATTTTTTAATTTAAGATGCAGGGAAATTGAATTTGCTAGCTCGTTAACAATGGATTCAGGGACTGTCGCATTTGGAAGATATCCTGCCCAAACAAGTTCTCTTAAAAGATGCTGAGCAAGTTTTTTAGAATCTGGTTCTAGGAAAAGCATTCTCTTAAGCATTCGCTCTATTGCGCGTCTAGGAATTGTTTCCTCACTGCCATAATCCATAGCGGTTCTGAATTTTTCGTAGAATGAGGCGACCTTAGATATTAATTGATTGACGACGATTTTATCATCATCTTTTTCCTTTTCAATTTCTTCGAAAACATTGATTAGAGACTGAGCAGTTCTTGATAAGTTAGGTTCATCTGGCGACATTTTTAGTAGATTAGATTATAGGTAAAGCTAAGCATAGTATCAAGTATTGGTTAGCCTCTAGTTTGGAGTAACTAATTTTAGTAAAATAGGGAAATGAAATTAAAGGCAAGGGAATTAAGAACAACGAAGCCGACTCCTGAAGAGTTTGCGAAAATAAAAAAGAATCCAATTTATATTATTTTAGATAATGTTTTGGACACATATAATATTGGTGCAATTTTTAGATTAGCTGATGCGGTAGCAGCTGAAAGAATATTTATTTGTGGAGAAAGTGAAATTCCTCCTCACACAAGAATTAAAAAAGCTTCAATTAATACAACTGAATGGGTAAACTGGGAATATGCTGAGACACCAATTGGTGCTATTAA
>CAYXTY010000073.1:0-3850 GCA_964468505.1 uncultured Gammaproteobacteria bacterium | reverse complement strand
GGATATGCCAGTATAGATTATGAAATTTCAGATTATAGACCAGCGGATTTAGTAAATATAGAAATAAGAATCAATGACGTTCCAGTAGATGTTCTCTCAGAATATGCATATAGAGATGAAGCTCCATATATCGCTCGCGAAAAAGCAGAAAAGCTAAAAGAAAAACTTCCGCGTCAGCAATTTAGGCAAGTCATCCAAGCTATAATCGGAGGTAATATTATAGCGCGTGAAGAAATTTCTGCTTATAAGAAAGATGTTTTGATGCATGGTAGTAAGGTGGTTGGTGGAGGAGATGTTACTCGAAAGAAAATGCTTTTGGAAAAACAGAAAAAAGGAAAAGAAAGAATGACCGAAACTGGAAAAGTTAGTATCCCCCAAGAAGTCCTCTTCTCCCTCATTGAAAAATAATTTCTTCTGCCACTTTTTGGAAAGTGGCTTAAAACTTTTTGCGAGCAAAGTCAGACTATTTTTGTTTCTCCGCTTATCGGGTGATTTCGCCCCTTCCTCAACAAGCTTGTGAGGAATCCCCCTGATTCGCTACGTCACAAAAACTTAACGTCTTTTGTTTGAATCGCAAGGGAATGATTATATTATCGACAGAGTATGTTTATGAATTGATTATAGGGCGAAGAAGAGGAGAGCGCCTACTATAAATAGTAGTCCACCGATTGCACCGATTCCAAATAAGGTTTGAGTAGGCCCAGTTGGAGCAATTGTCGCATCGCCACTATCTACTGTCGTTCCCGAGCCATCTCCGTCTGATACTGTGACTGTTACTGCGCAGGAAGTGCTGTCGCTACTTACATCTCCATTGTCATCAGTCATAAGAGCTGAAGCTGTAAAGCTATTTGCATTGTTATATGTAAATGATTTTTGGACATTTACTGTGTCAGTGCCAATTCCGCCACCAGTTGTTACATCTTCAACTGTTCCATCGCCGAAGCTAAATGTAACCTTGCTTATGGTTCCATCGGTATCAGATCCAGTTGCGGTAAATGTGATAGAAAGAGGTGCTGTTCCATCTGGACTTCTATCTGTTATTAAGCTTTCGCAAACTGGAGCCTGATTGGTGGAAGGAGCTGCACCTTCCCCAGAAGTGGTTGAAGTTGGAGTAGGAGTCAGGGTAGGTGTGGCAGCTGAAGTGATGGTTGGTGTTAGAGCGCCCGTAATTGTTGGAGTTAAGGTCGCATTTGGATCTGGGGTTACGTCTGGATCACCTTGAATAGTAAGCGTAGCTGGAGTTCCATTAAGGAATACATTTTCATTAAATGCATCTTGGTTAGCTCCATTAATTGAGCGAATTTGAACTTGCTGATCATCAAATGAGATTTCTGTTGGTGGATCAGCTACATCTAGCGTATCGAAGCTAATAGTTCCAATCTTAACGTCTGCCCTAATTACTTTAGTTGGATCATTTTCTACTGAGAGAATAACTGACATGCTGTCTCCTTCATCTCCAATTATTGGTCCTTCGAGAATCGACAGATTTGAAGCTGGATTTAGCACGAAATATTCTGTTTCTGTAGAAAGTTTAGTAGCATCAAATTTAATAACAAGCTTTACGAAGTTAACCTGGTTATTTCCAGGAGAGATCCATATATCAAAATCTATTTTTTCTCCAACTGCTGCAGTCTTATCAGGAGGTACGAAGGAAAGAGTGGTATTTGGATTAGCTTGGCTTTGGAGATTTTGCTGCTGCTGAACTAAAAATACTGTGACTGGGATTACTAAAAGAATCACCAGTAAAAATCCTAATAAAAGGAGTTTCTTTTTTGAAAATGTTGGTTTACTAAGACCTATACTTGGCAAGGTAACTTAATCGTATATCAAGAATGAATTATGTGTCAACCCCGATAGCCTCAGAAAAGATCTAGACTCTTGACGTTTTAGGTTTGGTTTTGTAAAATGGCAGACTATACCATAGAGTGATTATGAAAAATAAATTAAGCATACAGCCTCTTTTCGATAATATTCTAGTTAAGCCGCTTGAAGCGGAATCAAAAACAGCATCAGGAATTCTTCTTCCGGATAATGCAAAAGAAAAACCTCAAATGGGTGAAATAATGGCAGTTGGAACTGGAGTTATGGATGATGGAGAGATTGTTAAAAATTCAATTGTTGTAAAAGTAGGACAAAAAGTAATGTATAAAAAATGGGGTGGAGACGAAGTTAAAGTTAACGGTGAAGATTGGATGATAGTAAAACAGTCAGACATAATGGCTGTTATTGAATAATATGGCAAAACAAATTAAATACGGTGCAGAAGCACGAGAATTACTAAAAAGAGGAGTAGACCAATTAGCTGACGCTGTGGCAACAACTCTTGGACCAAAGGGACGAAATGTCGCTTTAGATAAAAAATGGGGAGCTCCAAGCGTGATTCATGACGGAGTAAGTGTTGCAAAAGAAATAGAGCTGGAAAATCCATTTGAGAACATGGGTGCACAGTTGGTTAAAGAAGCAGCTTCAAAAACCGCTGACATTGCAGGAGATGGAACTACAACTTCTACAATTCTCGCAAGAACAATTGTTGACGAAGGAATTCTGAGGATTACAGCTGGAGCAAATCCTATGATTATGCGAAGAGGATTAGAAAAAGCTGGGGATTTTGCAGTAGCAGAGCTAAAGAAAATGGCAAAATCTATAAAGCCAGGAGACATAGCAAATGTTGCGACAATCTCAGCAGGAGACCCAGAATTAGGAGCTCTTATCGCAGAAGCATTAGAAAAAACTGGGAAAGACGGAGTAGTAACAGTTGAAGAGGGAAGAGGATTATCTACTGAGATTGAATATAAAGAGGGAATGGAGTTTGATAAAGGTTATGCTTCAGCGTACTTCGTAACTGACGGAGATAAAATGGTAGCAGAAATTGACGATCCGTATATTCTTATCACAGATAAAAAGATTTCAAGTCTCGCTGAATTCGTTCCATTCTTAGAAAACTTAGTAAAAGTAACTAAAAACTTAGTAATAATCGCTGACGAAATCGAAGGAGAAGCGTTGGCACTTCTGGTCGTAAATAAGCTTAAGGGAACATTCTCAACGATCGCTATAAAAGCTCCAGGCTTTGGAGATAGAAGAAAAGAAATGTTAGAAGATATCGCTATTCTAACCGGAGGAACTGTTATTTCTGAAGATACAGGAATTAAAATTGAAAATGTAACTGTTGAAATGTGTGGAAGAGCTGATAAGGTTTGGGCTGATAAAGAAAACACAAGAATAATTGGAGGAAAAGGCGCAAAGAAAGCTCTTGAAGCTAGAGTGTCTCAAATTAGAAAGGCAATTGAAAAGACAACTTCAGAATTTGATAAAGAAAAACTTGCGGAAAGACTAGCAAAACTTACTGGAGGAGTAGCGGTAATAAATGTAGGAGCAGCGACAGAGGTAGAATTAAAGGATAGAAAAGAAAGAGTAAATGACGCAGTCGCAGCTACAAAAGCCGCACTAGAAGAAGGGATTGTTCCTGGAGGATCAATTACGCTTTTAGATATTTCAGCAAGAATGAAAGTTGACCCTACAGCATCACGCGACGAAGCAGCAGGATATGAAATTGTAAAAAATGCTCTTGAAGCGCCATTTAAAAAACTTATGGAAAATGCTGGATTTGATGCAGGTCAGTTAATTGCTAAAGCAAGATCTGGTGCTGCAACTGGACAAGGATTTGATGTTCTAAAAATTGAAACTGTAGAAACAGCAAAGCCAATCGATATGTTAAAAGCTGGAATCGTAGATCCACTTAAAGTAGTTAGGTCTGCTGTTCAGAATGCAATTTCAGTAGGAACTATGATTCTAACCACTGAAGCTTTAGTTACAGATTTACCAGAAAAAACTCCACCAGCTCCTCCTATGC
>CAYXTY010000072.1:0-4005 GCA_964468505.1 uncultured Gammaproteobacteria bacterium | reverse complement strand
AAGGAAGTTAAAACTGATGATTTTGAGGAGGCACTAAAATGAAAGCACTTAGCACAACCTGGAGAAATATAAGAAGATCTCCGTATCAAGCAGTTGCCGCAATATTCGTAATGATGCTTACGTTTTTAGCATTTTCAATATTTGCATTAATTATTTTTGGATCCACTAGAATTGTTGATTATTTTGAATCAAAACCTCAGGTGACAGCATTTTTTAGAGATGAGGCAAAGCAAGTAGACATTGAAGATCTTGGAAATTCATTAAAAGAATCCGGATTAATTTCTGAGGTTAAGTTTGTTTCAAAGGAAGAAGCTTTAAGAATTTATAAAGAACAAAACAAAGACGATCCTTTATTGTTAGATTTAGTTACAGCTGAAATTTTACCAGCTTCGCTTGAAATTGCCACCTACAACATAGAAGACCTCGCTCTTGTTTCAGATACTTTGAAAAAATCTACGATCGTTCAGGAGGTAGTATTTCAAAAAGATGTGGTTTCGACTTTAAGCTCTTGGACAAGTGCTCTTCGAAAAATTGGTCTTGCGGTTGTCATAATTCTTTCAATGGTTTCGATTTTTATCATGGTAACTATAATTGGAATAAAAATTTCGCAGAAAAAATCAGACATAGAAACTATGAGGTTAATTGGTGCCGGGAGTTGGTATATCAGATGGCCATTTATCTTAGAAGGAATTTTCTATGGATTGATAGGAGCTCTGATTGGCTGGTTAATTTCAATCGGTGCGCTATTTTATGTAACTCCTTATCTCGCATCTTTCCTAAAAGGAATTCCAGTTCTGCCAATCTCCCCAATATTTTTACTTGAACTTTTGGCAGTTGAAGCTGTTGTGGCAATAATACTTGGTGCTTTCTCCAGTTACCTCGCTGTTTTGAGATATTTAAAATAACACTTTTTTTAAGTGTATAATTATAAAAGTATGAAATTCAAAAAGATCTTACCATACTTAATTTTAGCTATCTTCATTTTTAGTGCACTGAG
Source organism: uncultured Gammaproteobacteria bacterium (assembly GCA_964468505.1). Lineage (GTDB taxonomy): Bacteria > Patescibacteriota > Microgenomatia > Levybacterales > UBA12049 > 2-01-FULL-39-10-A. Next base: position 3,008 of record CAYXTY010000072.1, on the reverse strand, counting down.
TTTTATATTTAGAATCACTGCAGTTGCCCAGACTCCTACTCCCACCTCTGGACAATCTAAAAATCAGGCGGAAATCTTAAGACAAATTGATGAGACGCAAGCAAAAATTTCCGCACTTCAGGGAGAAGAAAAAACTCTTTCATCTCAAATTGGAGTTATTGATAATCAAATAAAACTAACACAGCTTAAAATTGATTCAGCACGTGCTCAAATTTCAGATCTTACATTGGATATAGATACAGCAGATAAAAAAATTGTAAAACTTGAAGACTCGCTGGATAGTTTGTCGGAAATTCTTATAAATAGAATAAAAGAAACATATATAGTTGGAAGTACTTCAAAGTTTCAGATGCTCCTGGCATCTTCAAATGTAGAAGATTTTGTAAAAAAAGCTAATTACTTAAGAATTGCTCAGGCTCATGATAAGAGGCTGATCTATGACACAGTTCAAGCTAGAAATGATTATTCAAACCAAAAAGACATTTTTGAAGATAAAAAAATAAAAATAGAGCAGCTTAATGCAGAGCTTGAGAGTTATCAGGCACAGTTAGATACGGAGAAAGCGCAGAAAGAGCAGCTTCTAGCTGTAACTAAAAATGATGAAGCGAAATTTCAGGAGCTTCTCGCCCGTCTTAAAGCAGACGCAGCATCTATTAATATCGCTTTGGGAAATATTAATGCAAAAATTGGGTCTGTTAATAAAGGAGACATAATTGCAGGTGTCGGATCAAGTGGATGTTCAACCGGGCCGCATTTACATTTTGAGGTTTATGTTAACGCGAGTGTTCAAAATAATAGGGTAGTTGGAAATAGGGTGGACCCGAAGCCATATATGGAAAATTCAGCATATCAGCAACCAGTTCCCGGATATCCAGGAAACGTAACAACTTGGTATGGAGAGGTTTATTTCCTAGGAACCCATACAGGACTTGATTTAGCGAATCCTTTCGGTACTCCAATTAGAGCAATGGAATCCGGGGAGGCTTATGCGACGAGTGCGACATGTAGCTATAATGGTTCACTTGGAAAAGGAATTATTGTGGACCACAGAAATGGAACGGTTAGTCTCTATTGGCATATACCATAAAAAATGAAAAAGCAGATTTTTATTGTCTGTTTAATCGCATATTCTTTGTTTCCTGCCACTGCATTTGCGACTCCCGTGATTAATGAATTTTCTTCAAGTACCTCTGATGATTGGATTGAAATTTATAATCCAGATGCCGTTCCGATTGATTTGTCGATCTATAGAATAAGAGATTCAACTGAGAATAATAAATTAGATCTCTTTGGGAGTTTAGCGCCTCTTAGTTTGATTGCCTTCGAATGGACAAACAAACTAAATAATGGTGGAGACATAATAAAACTTGTTCAGATTTTTGATAATTCAACCGTAGACCAAATAATCTATGGAAATCAAGGAGGCTTAATTGCACCTGATATAAATCAATCAGCAGGTAGAATTTCAGATGGAGCTGGTAACTGGACAGTTTTTACAACAGCTTCTAAAAACTCTACAAATAATTCATCTTCAGCTTTTGTTCCTCCAACTCCAACTCCCTCAAAGACACCAATTCCTACTAAGACTCCAACCGCTCCAAAAACAGTCACGAGTCAGCCGTCCAAAAACCCAACTTTATCAAAAAGCACCTCGACTTCTTCAGTTATTTCCAGAATTCCAACCCGCTCTTCGTCAAATACAGGCGATTCTGGTAAAATAGCGCAGTCGTTTGAGAGAAATAATTATATAGGTATTAGAAATTTAACTGAAGCTCCAGAAGTTTCTAGTAAAACAGAAGTAAAAGGCGCTAGGGACAGGAAGTTCCCAGTAATAACTTTAATTGGTGGAGTATTATTGATTTTTGCTGGAGTTTTGGCATTTAGTTTAAGATATATTAATCCACAAGAATTATATGAAAAAATATTTAACAAATAACGATTCTGAAACTATTAAGTTGGGTGAAGAATTTGCTGTAAAACTTACAAGTGGAGACGTTGTAATGCTTTCTGGAAATTTAGGCGCAGGGAAAACGACTTTTGTGCAAGGAATTGCAAAAGGGTTAGGGATAAAAGATAGAATTTTATCTCCCACTTTTGTTTTAGTTAGAAGTCACAGGGTTGATTCTGAAAAGTTTCAGACCTTAAATCACATTGATCTGTATAGAATTGAAGGCCAGGAAAATTTAGAAAAACTTGGAATCACAGAATTTATAACTTCTGAAAATTCTGTGACTATTATAGAGTGGGCAGAAAAAATAACGGATTTTATTCCAGTAAAAGGTTACAGAATTAATTTTGTTTACTTGGGCGAAAATAAAAGAGAAATTAATATAGAAGATTTATGAATAACATTGATGAGGCTATAAAAGTAATAAGGGACGGAGGAATAGTTATTCTTCCAACGGATACTGCGTTTGGGGTCAGTTGTCGAATCGACGATGAAAAGGCAATCAAGAGATTGTTTGAAGCTCGCAAAAGGCCTGTTAGTCAGGCAACACCTGTTTTATTTGATTCGATTGAAAGAGTAAGAGAGTTTGTTTCGTTTGATTCAAAGATTGAAGAACTAATGAATAAGTTTTGGCCGGGAGCTTTAACAATTGTTTTACAATGTGATATTTCAAAAGTTCCAGAATTAGTCAGGGGTGGCGGAGAAAATTTGGGAGTAAGAATTCCAGATCATGAAATTCCTAGAAAAATAGTTGAGGGTGTTGGAATGCCAATACTTGGCCCATCGGCAAATTTTCATGGAGAGCCAACTCCTTATAAATTTGAAGAACTTGATAATTCGCTCATAAAACTTGTAGACTTAGTAGTAGAAGGAAAAACCAAGGGAGAAAATTTAGCAAGCACTGTAATCGATTGTACAGAAGAGCCCTGGAAAATTATTAGGCAGGGGGCTGTAAAGATCGATTTATGAATAGAATTGTAATTGATACAACTGATAATACGAAGACCCTCATAAAGTTAGAGGTGGATAGTCACTCCGACGAAATAATTGAACCCGCAAA
>CAYXTY010000071.1:0-4015 GCA_964468505.1 uncultured Gammaproteobacteria bacterium | reverse complement strand
CTTCCGCTTGTAGATAAGCCAGTTATTCAGTTCGTGGTAGAGGAATTAGTGGATGCTGGAATAACAGATATTATTCTTGTCACTGGGTATCACAAGAGGACTATCGAGGATCATTTTGACGCCGCAAGTAAAGATCTTGTAGAAAATCTAAAAGCCGGAGGAGAGAAAAAAGCTCCGCTTTTAGAGCAGGTAGAAAGTATTTCTAAGCTTGCAAACTTTATTTATGTAAGACAAAAAGGTCCATATGGGAATGGGACTCCATTAATTAATGTAAGACATATTATCGGAGATGAGCCGTTCATTTATACATTTTCAGATGATTTCATAGTCGCAAGCCCATCTCGTTTTAAGCAGATGATCAATCTGTATGAAAGATATGGCTCATCAGTTATGGGAAGTATAAGAGCTAAAACTGATATGGATTTGCAGGCGGAAAAATGATTGAAGATGGTGTAATTGAAGCTGATGTTCTTATTGAAAAGCCAGGGAAAGAAGATGCTCCTTCAGATTTAGCCACTGTTTCAGGTTCTATTTTTACACCAGATATTTTTAATTATCTTGATCAGGTTTTAGAAAATCTTAAAGAAGGTCAAGAGTTCTATTATAATGATGCGTTAAAGCTAATGCTTGCTGATGGAAAAAGAATTTTAGCAGCTGAAATAAAAGGCGGAAAGTATTATGACACGGGAAATAAGTTGGAATACATGAAAACTATTGTTGATCTTGCGCTTGAGCATCCAGAGGTTAGCGCTGATTTTAGAGAATACCTCAAAAACCTCAAGATTTAAATAGTTTCTGTTATAATCCACTTCTAATGCCTGAGCAAAATCCTTTATCGCGAAATATATATGATGATCATCCAGATGGAATTGGTGAAATTCCAGCTAGTGGAACTCCAGTTGAAATGAGCTTAAGAGCTGAAAGAGTAAGTAGCCTAGGTGATCTTAGAGTTCAAGCAGGTAGGTTTGGAAAATTAAGAAGTGCAATTGAGGAGCACACAGATAGAGATAGGGCTGTAGGTCTTCAATTCGCAGGTCCAAGGTCAGTAAGAATGTTTATTTCAGAACACCCGAATCTCATAAAAAGAACGGCTGCGGTAGTGGGTATTGCAGGAGCTGCGATTGCAAGTGGAGCAGTTATCTACATGCACGAACACCATAAGCGAAGTAAATAAATCTGCTACAATAAAAGTCTTCATGGGAATTCTAAAATATGCCGGCATTTTTGGTTTAACCGTATTTACACTATTTATTTTTCTTAGTTTTTTGGTCGCAGAGGATCTATTTACTGCGTTTGATTTTAATACAACTGTTAAAATTCAAGACTTTTTACCCGAAAGAGTAGTTGGGTTATTTTCATCGTTTAGCTTGCTGGGAAGCGCTGAAGTTGCGAGTGTGATTCTCTTGTTAACGCTGTTCATTTTCAAGCTTCCGAGAAAGATTATTGTTCTAGTATTTTACTGTCTAACTGGAGTAATAGAGCTAGCTGGAAAGATGATGATAGAGCATCATGGACCTCCGGTTTTATTTTTAAAGACAAAACTTGCGGTACATTTTCCAACAGCTTATATTCCTCATGAATTTTTTTCATATCCGTCAGGCCACTCAGCAAGAACTGCATTTGTGTCATTAGTTTTAATGATTGCGATTTGGATAAGCCCAATGCTTTCTAAAAATTTGAAGATTATCTTTATCTTAGGAGTTTTAGCTTTTGATTTTGTAATGTATTTAAGCCGTGTTTATCTTGGTGAACACTGGACTACGGATGTCATGGGAGGAATACTATTGGGAACTTCACTTGCTCTACTTTACTTTGCAGTTGGTAATTTTAATTTAAGACCAAAGAAATAAAAAGTCTTTCTTATAAATTTGGAAATAGAAAGAATTACCAGTATTGAAACCACGCTGTAAAAAGGCGCCAGATATACATTTCTAAGCTCAATTACTTTTTCAGAAGTTAAAAATATAAATACAAAATCTGAAATATAAGAAAAAACCACAAGATGCCAAACGAATAAAAGTAAAGAATTTCTGCCTAAGTATTCCATAATTTTGTTTCTATCTAGCTTCATGCTTACTAAAACTATTGAAATGATTCCACTCAAAGATGCAAGATAAAAAAGGAAATAATTATTTAATCTATTAAGTCTTAAATCTATTTGATGGTTATAAAGATTAAAGTTTGTCATTGAAAAGATTACAGTTAATGAAATTAAGATTAATAAAATCGGTATTGTGCGCTTGATGAAGAATTGATTATATTTCTCTGGTATAAAAAGCCATAAATATCCTATCCCAAAAAATACGACTCCAGTTAGAGCAGATTCAAAACCAAATGGGAGTTTGAGGGTTGGCAGGAAGACATGAAAGCAGTAGCCCAAAGCTGAAAATAAAAAGAGAATTGGAATAATCAGTTTGATTTCCAGCCTGGAAATGAACCAGAACATTTGTTTGACTATAAATAGACATGGTAAAAACCAAAGTACGATGTTGATCGCGAGATATCCATTATTACCGCTGCCATAAAAAATTCCAATTATTTGTTTAAAGACTAAATCCCACCGAATTCTATCCAGAGGAATGTTTGAAAGCCAAAGGGTAAAAGAAATAGCCGCAAAAATAAAATATGGAATTAAAATTCTTTTAAAATCTTTTTTAAGAATTGTTAAATATTTTTCATTTTTTCTTTTATGAAAAACAAGTCCTGACAGAAAAAAGAAAAGAGGCATGTGAAAGGAGTAAATTATAAATCTTAAGGGAGTTGCAGCCAGCCCATGACCATAAATAACGAGTAAAACTCCAATTCCGCGGGCTACATCCACCCAATTAATTCTTTCACGCATTTTGTAAAAGACTATTATATCAATTAAATTATGCAGCTTCTTTTAAAGGGATTGGTGAAGGCGTAGGGAAGGATACTATAACTGTTTCACCGGTTTTCGTCTCTGCACTGGCGAACTGAAAATCTTCTGGGCTTATACATAAGGCAGGAAACGTGCCATGCAAGATATCATCTCCTGGGTCATAAAGTTCTTCTCCGAGTAGTGCAATTTTTTCTTCATTTCCCGTAAACCCAGTAGTCTCGGGACCTTCATTAAACGTATTGTAATTAAATAAAACAGAATCTGATTCTCTTGCTTCTCTTATTTTTTGTCTTGTGTTATCTGGATTCCAATCTATTACTTTGAAATCACGCTCTTTAACCATTCCTCGTTCCACCTTGGAGTACTCTCCTGTAACAGTTGCTTGATGGGGTGTCATTTCGAGGCCAGAAGGCCATAGGTCGTAGAATTGGAAGCCATAAGGGAAAGTATCAATTTCTGAAGCATATTTATTTCTTCCAAAAGCTTCAATGTTACTTCCTAATGCGCTCCTCATTACTGCATTTATGCCCCATTCTTGTTCTATTCTGTATAGTTTTTCCGTAATCTTGGCATCGTCAATCCATTCTGGATTATCTCCTGTAAAAAAGTCTATTTCAGGTAATCCTTCAGGAGTTCTGTAGTAATTTGGTTTATCCAGATAATTTTCCCATAAATGTTCCATGATTCTATCCATGGTGGCATCAGAGCTATCTACGTCGGGGTTTGCGAGCCTTTCAACCATTAATTTACGCTTTGTTCCTGGAGCTGGGCTATCACATCTCATCATTGCATCTCCATAAACAATGCCCGCTTTATCTCTGACGTCTCCAATGCCATGCCAGGAAATTGTTATTCCATCAAAACCTGCTCTTCTTATTTCATCAAGTTGCCCAAAGAAATATTGAATATCTGTTTCTGTATATTCTTTGCCCCAACCGGCAGCGGGTCTGAAATTATCTGCAATATTTCCAGTCTCCATGGATGTGTTCGGAAAATCTAAGGGTAAATGACCGTAGTAGGTGGTAAAAGCAGTTTGATCGGGATTTGAAACTGGCTGAAAAATTCTGTCTGTGAAGTGTTGTCCGCCTGCAGATGTGGCTGTAGCAATACCAAGAGCGAGAGGGAGAACAGCCCTTTTTAGCGCAGACGGCC
>CAYXTY010000070.1:0-4093 GCA_964468505.1 uncultured Gammaproteobacteria bacterium | reverse complement strand
GACGATAGTATTTTAAATGCTGTTCGTTACTCAACCGCATTATGGGGAGGAATTGGAAATATTATGATTCCCATCTGGGAAAAGTTTCCTTCTAAAGAGTTAAAGATGCGTTCAATTGGTATAGCTGATGATTTTGATCCTGATTATATAGTGAACTTAACCTCTATTCCTCTGCCAAAAGAATTGGCTAATAAATTTGAGAAGAGGATATTACTATTTAGCGAGTTTGTGAAAATGAAAGACGGTAAGCAACAATTTGGTTCTGGACTTAGTATTATGCCTTTACTTAGGCATGTATGGCTTACGGAAGTACAATCATTGTCTGGAAAGTCTAAGGCACTTTTATTTAAAGATATAAAAGGTAGTGATGAAAAATATTGGTCTACTGTTTTTGGAAGTTATCCTGTAGATTTTGCCGCAGACTTTGATGCTTCTTTTTCGACAATGTTAAAAGCGAGTGAACCAAAAGCAACTTTTGCTAACTTAAAGAAAACGAATACTGAGGAGAGTGTTACTCCTATAGTCTTTACTGCATATCAACTTACCCGCTCACGCTTTAATGGAGGATTTTCCTCCCATGTTATATATATAGGTGATGCTAACAATAACTTCGATCTTTTAGAATTTTGGAATCTCCGAGCGAGTGGATGTGAAGTAATTTTCATACCCACAACGCATTACAAAACATTTGCTGAAAAAATTTCTTATGCTATTCAAGCTGGTAATTACCCCATTAACGATCGCGTCCAGAATGAAGCAGACTTACAAAAAGGGCCTTCTGTAAAGAAAGTACTATTCGAGGAAATATGCGATTGGATTAAAACTGAACTAGGCCATAATCTTTCCAGGAGATACTGGTTGCCTCAATGGGGTTCTCGAAGAGAGCATATCTCAAGAGATGTAGTTCCTTGTAGATATATAGAATCTGAGAAAACAACCAATTTAATTTTCGACGGAGAGGACCTCTCACCGCTTTCATTAATCCGGCCATCGTTTTTCGCAGATGATAGAGAATATCAAAATCTCAGTCGATCTTATAGTGGAAGGCTTTTCTGGGTGAATGTAATAGACCTTAGCGATAATTATAAAAATGATTTTTTCTTTGATTTTCCAAATGACCCTGCGTTAAATGACTTAATTGCTTATAGATTTATATTTGGTGCGCACCATAAGGCAAGACTTAGTGATAAAGGTATCAATTATTACAACGATGCTTTATTGGAAGACGTAAATTTACATCCACTGAAGACCGACGAAGTAATAAAAGAAATATTTAAAAAAAGAGGCATGGAGATATCTACAAGTTCGGCGGGAACATTTGCAAACAGAATAGTTGAATATATGGGAGGACTTCATGGATGTAGAGTTTTTAAAATTAGAGGCGTAAGAGATATCCTAATACAGCTTTCAAAGCAGCAGCCACGATTTGGTATGACTTTTGGTGATTTAAAAGGCGTTGTGGGAAAACGAACTCCTGATACAATAGGCGGCCCCAATTGGGATAGCACCCTATATAAGGACCTTGTCTTATCATCAAGTCAGCCTCGCCCTTTGACTCCCGAAAGAGTTATTGATCATCTTTTTAAGAAAAACATATTTAGAGCAGGTTTAAGATTTATTTGTCAGAACTGCGGTAAAGAAGACTGGTATCATCTGACAGAGTTTGACGTAAATTTTACCTGTAGATACTGTTTTAAAAACCAACATATAGGTCCTCTAGAAGGTGGAAGCAAAAAAGAATGGCATTATAAATCTGATGGGCTTTTTATGATTCCGGATGCGGGAGCAGGGAGCTTGAGTGTCATACTAGCTCTGTGGAGATTGGATGACCTTGTTAATAGCAATAGTTTTAAATACCTGACTTCTCAAAATGTAAAAGGTATAAAGGATGGCGAAGTGGATTTTATCGCTTCATTTACAAACCACTTTCAAATTGGTAATGCATTGGTTCTTGGTGAAGCGAGGAACTTTGTTGATTTTTCGAGTAAAGATGTTGGTAAGCTTCTAGCAATTGGGTCGAAGTTTGAAAACAAACCCTATTTATGTTTTTCTACGCTTAAAGATAAGTTCTCTGATGCAGAAATAGAGCAGTTAAAACGTGTCCTAAAGCTTGGTTTTAGATTGATACCTCTGACTCGTCTAGATTTAGATCCTTATGATTTGTATGACAGATTTAGCACTTTAAAAAATAAATATGCCGTAACAATTGATGAATTCTCAGCCAACCTGTGTTCGTTAAATCTTGGCATGAGCGAGAGCGAAGTATACGATCTTGCACATGCAAAAGAAAAGAAAATAATAGAGAAAATAAGAGCCACAGCTAGAAAAACTAAATCATAGATAATTCTAGAGTTTAATGAGCTTATAAGTTTAAAAACAGGTTTTCGAGGGTGAGGCGGGGGTTGGCGAGAGGTTAGAGATTTATATATTTAGGCCTTGTGATAATTAGGGAGAAATTAGGTCTACAAATGAGGTCAGTACTGAGCGTTCTTGTGCGACTACGTTACCGCTGTTTGCTGATACAAATGCCGTTGTTGGTGAGTTTACAGGTATAAATCCTAAAATCTTGTGTTCTTTTGAACCTTTTATTCTATAGACTATATCTTTATTTTTTAACTCAAGCTTCACAATTTCGTTGCCTGATGCTAATTGATCTAAAATCTGAGTATCCGCCGAAGCATCAATAGTATTAACAATGCCTGTCTTTAAAAGATTTTGAATTGCTTGATCTGGGAGAATGGTAACTATTCGCTGACCTTCAGGGGTTGAAAGAATTAGTAAATTTGTACCTATGTCAACTGAAAGAGGGAAATTTGTTATTGCACTAGTCTTATTTTTAGTGAATGCTACTGTATCTTCGTCTAATGCTTCAACCTCTAGACCCTCGTCCTCTAATTCAGTCTCTGTTTCATCCTCAAGTTCACTTAGCTCATTTTCATCTAGCTCAACTTCTTCTCCGTCTTCATTCTCGACTTTTAATTCAAGTTGTCCGTTTTTATATTCGTATTTTAATTTTAGTTCACCGCGCTCTATTTCAATTTTTGTGGTTATTCCATTTTTGACTTTTGTCTTTATTTTTTGACCATCTGCTGTTTCAATTTCAGTCTCCTGCTCACTTTCAATAGATTCCTCATCTAGGAGATCTTCGTCAGCATCATCGTCGCTAGATACAGGAGTAATAGTTGATTTTGAAGGTTTTGGTGAAACTGATTTTGATTTTGATGATTGAAATTCTTGTTTTTTCTTTTCTTGTTCTTTTGTCTTTTCTTCCACCTTCTTCATCTCTTCATTTCTTTTTTCCTCTTCTTTGTTTTCTTCTTGATCTTCATTGGATTTATCTTCACCAGATTTATCTTCTTCTTTATTTCCACTACTGTCTTCATCATCGCCTAATACGCTCTGTGTAGAATTAACAGCTAAGAACTGAGTGGTTTTAACATTTGCTGAGATAACCAATAGTAAAATAGAAGCAATTGAAATAACTATTATCGGATGAAGAGCAGTTAGTTTACTAAGAGTTGATTGAGATTTCTGTTTTTTACTTCTGGATTTAGACTTAGGCATTAATAATATTAAGGCTTATTCTATTATTATTGTCAAGTTAATTTGATTTAATTTTTAGTTTTCTGTTTCAGGATTGATATTTTGAGTCAAATACTTAGGAAAAGATTTTCGAGGGCGAGGCGGGGGTTGGCATTGGAACTTTTAAGTGTGTAATGCGTTAGCTCTAATTCGTGGATGAGTTTTCGGAGTTTTAGAGCTTCTTGCTTGTCTTCTACATTTTCTAACATTTTTTCTCTGGCAGATAAGATTGCTGTTTCGAGCCAAGCTACTGCCTCAGTTTTTTCTTTGCTAACAACCTGCGCAAGGTAAAGCCTCTCCCCTGCTCCGTTTAGATTTAGAATTTTTTCTAGGATTTCAGAATCAGTCCTAACTTCTTCATTCTTTACTTCTATAATTTTTGCTCGGGAAAGAACAGTTGGAAGAAATGAGAGATGATTGGTAGTGACTAAATAAATAAGTGTGTTGGCTGGCGGTTCTTCTAAAAGTTTTAACATCGCGTTTTGTGCATCAGGAGTAGCCGCTTGCTGCA
>CAYXTY010000069.1:0-4135 GCA_964468505.1 uncultured Gammaproteobacteria bacterium | reverse complement strand
GCTGATCAATGTGCGCATGAAGCGCTCCAGGAATTAAAATTATAATTCCGTTATCAACAATTTCCATAACTGTTATTGAAGCCGTATCTGAAATAAATGCTGCAGAAAGAGCTTTTTTAAAACTTAGATGCTTTAGTAGTGGAACTAAAGTTAATGAATATCCAAAGATGAATGCCAATAACACTGCTAAACCAATTGTTAGCAAGTTTGAAAGACCAAAATATGTTCCTAAAAACATTCCTAAGACTTCACCGATTGAACAGCCTATTAAACAATGAATTGTGGCGATTAAAGAAATTTTTCTTAAATTGAATGAATTACCTACATGCTCCATACTACTCCCATTCAGTTAACCATTTTCGCATTAAATTAATCTCGGAAGTTTGGGCTATAATTATGTCGTCAGCTAATTTTTTCATCTCAGGCCTATCTGTTCCATTTTTAAGCATACTTGCCATCATTACCGCCATCTGATGATGCGGAATCATATCCTCTATAAATGCTCTGTCAAAATCCTGAGCATCTTCTAATGACTGCATATCCATATCAGTTCCTGTCATCCCCATATGCATTTGTGATCCTGACATCATCCCATGATGCTGCATAACTTCGTCTCCTGTGGGTAATTCGCGTCCATACCAATCCATGTACCAAACTTTCATCTGTGTTATTTCTTTTGATTGGGAAGAAATAATACTTGCCGCGAGCTCTTTTACCTCTGGGCGTATGGCTTTTTCTAGCGCTAATTCACTCATGGTAATCGCGTCTTCATGATGGGGAATCATCTGTTCTATAAAATGTGCGTCAATTACACTTTGGTCTTGAGAAATTCCATTTCTACCCATCATAGATCCCGGATTAACATATGATCTCTCAGAAACAAAACCATAAACTGCGAGTCCTCCAATTACCATTCCTATAATTAAAAATATTAATTTACTCATTTATTTACTCTCTTAAAAAGCGTTACTAATTCTTCGGAAGCTTTTGGGTCTTCTGACATGAATTGATGTTTTACGTGAGTATTAACGTGTCTCTCAAATAGTACTGAGTCAAGGCTTTTTAAAGAATTTTGGATTGCGAGGCTTTGATTAAGAAGATCTATGCAGTATTCATCAGCTTCAATCATGCGCTCCAAACCTTCAAGCTGACCTTTAATAATATTTAATCTTTTTTGGGCTTGTTCTTTTTTATCGGAGTAATTATGTTTCATAAAAATAATATATACCCCCGGGGGGTATATGTCAAGAATTAAATTGACCGCTATATTTAAAAGACATATAGTAGATATATGGCAAAGAAACAAGTTAAAAAAATCCAATATCCAAGTAAAAATAAAATGGTGTTTTCAATTCTAGCGACTGTAGGAGTCGTAGCAGTTTGGCGCGGGATCTGGATAGTTTTTGATTCTCTTCCCTATTTTGAAAGACCAATTGTCGCAGGTGGAATTGCAATTCTTATTCTTATAATCGCAGGTATTTATTTTAAAAAAATCAACTTCTGGTAAAACTTACTTAATAATAACCATTGGATGCTCAAAAGCTCTATTTAATGCTTCAGCTTGCAAATCTGGATTCCCTTCCCATCGATCCCTTCTTAAAGTTTGAATTCCTAAACCCACTACATTAATTGTTCCAGCTTCATCTGCAATTATGAATAATCCGTGTAGTGCCGTTGATTTAAAGGTCTTTGAAAAATGCTTTGAAAATCTTCCAAAACGGTCAGAGAATCTTCCAGCTGGTAGATCTAATTCTACTTTTCTAGAAGAATTAATATTCCAGTTAGCTCCTATGTAGCTCACATCTGGTATTAAATTAAGCGGAGGATCCGCTACAATTTTGGGTTGTCCAGGTACTACTCTTGCAGGCCAACTATCTTGTAAATATACAAACTTACCCACTCCGATTTGATTGTAAAGATTAGCCATTTCACCTAAAAGATTAGGGAATGCACTTGCTGTTAAATGTTCTGACGCTAAATCATGAGGACTCACCTCATGCTCATCGTGTCCACCATGATGACCACCATGGTCATCTCCATGTCCTGCAGGAGGAGCAGCGTGAACAGCACGTGTTTCTGCAGCTCTTCGTCTTTCAGCCTCTGCAACCGCAAATTCTAATCCTGGAAAATTTGGTCTTCTGTCTGGACTCATAGCCTCATATTATACTATAAGTCTATGTTTAAAGCAATTATTATCTAGAAATGGTACAATGCTTGTTCATGGGATATCCAAATAGAGATAACAGAGGAGGATCACGAGGCGGCGGACGCGATTTCGGCGGAAGAAGTTTTGGTGCAGAAAAAAGATTTAGACCAGCTGAAATGCATAAAGCCACTTGTAGCACTTGTGGAAATGAATGTGAAGTTCCATTTAAACCAAGTGGTGACAAACCAGTTTATTGCAGGGATTGTTTCGCAAAAAACAGAAGCCATGAAGAAAGAGGATTTGAAAGAGGCAGCAGAGATAATAGAAACGAGAGACCATCATTTAAAAGACCTGAAGAAAATTATTCCCAACCCTCAAGATCTAATGAACTAGACGCGATCAATTCTAAGCTAGACCAAATCCTAAAAATATTAGAAAATCAGACAGAAACCCTAGCTCCAGCAGAAGCATTTGCAGAGCCAAAAGTAGCCGTAAAAAAGAAAAGAGTATCTAAAAAAGCAGTAGAACTAGCTGACACGCCTCTTGAAGAACCCACCACTGAATAAGATTATTCTACTTCGAAGAAATTATTAATATCCTCATCAACTATCACATCGTTTGGCCAGATTTCCTGCGTTAATGAAATTCCCTTCATAGATCTACTACGACTTAATGCAACGTATGTTTGGCCATGAGCGAATGGCGACTTAGAAAAATCTAAATTAATATTATTAAATGTCATTCCCTGACTTTTATGAATTGTGATTGCCCACGCAAGGCGTACCGGATATTGGATTAATTTACCAAGGACTTTTCCCTCAACCTGACGGCTTCCTGCGTCATATTCATACTTAATATTTTCCCATGATTCTTTTCCTAATTCGACCACCTTTCCACCCTCAGCATCGTCAATTTTTATCTTAATCATCTTTTCATCCACCTCTTTTACAGTTCCCAATGTGCCATTCAACCACTGTTTTCCTTTATCATTTTTTACAAACATAACTCTTGCTCCAGATTTAAGCTTCAGCTCTAGTTCTATGGGCAGACTTTTCCCAATAGTTGGAAAATCACCCTCAACTTCAGCATTAAACTGAACTAATTTACTATCAATCTCCGCTAAATGCTGGTCATTAATCGCCTGTGCAACTCTATTTGTTGTAGTTAAAGTCACGTGCTTATCATTCAGATTATCGGTAACGTTTTTATTAAGTGGTCTTAAATCATCTGAAGTTATATTCCCAGTTCTCACTAAATTTAGAAAATTAATAAATTCCGGATCTTTTTGCCTAAAAATATGTGTAAATTCTATAGTTTTAAATTTATTATTTGAAAAGACATCAGAACTAAAGAAATAAGGAGTCTTATATAGCTTATTAATTATTGGCTTCTCTTCTTCGGTTACTACTGGAGGAAGCTGATAAAGATCTCCTACCAGGATAATCTGAGTTCCTCCAAACGGAAGAGTTCCGCTTCTTCCAAATTCTCTAAGAAATATATCGATGCCGTCTAGCATATCCGCCCGAACCATAGAAACCTCATCGATAATAATCGCGTCTAAATCTCTATATGCTCTATCATTTCCTTTAAAATTTAGAACTGTATCCCTCGTGATTAGCCTTGGAGGGAAATGAAAGAAAGAGTGGATCGTCTGACCTTTTACGTTAATTGCAGAAAGTCCCGTGGGAGAAAGAACGGCAATTTTCTTTTTACTAGTTCTTCTAGCAATACTAATGAATGTAGATTTTCCCGTCCCAGCTTTTCCCGTAATAAAAATATTTTGACTTGAATTTTCGATTGCATCTAGAGCTTCTTTAAATTCTTTAGTAATAAGAATTTCCGCTGCTTCGTCCTTAATCTTATTAATGACAGTTTTTAGATTCATGAAGTATTTTATTATACAGTACGTAAAAATTCATTATTTTAGCTTCTTCTGGTATAATTAAGGCAGATTGCTCCGCGTTAAATTAGTTTTTAGGATATATGAAA
>CAYXTY010000068.1:0-4203 GCA_964468505.1 uncultured Gammaproteobacteria bacterium | reverse complement strand
TCACCCCCTTTCTTGTAATTGGACTATAACAGAGGGCTAATCGAATTTAAATAGGCTTATATAATTGAAAAGATATCAAAGAGTACCAAAGGCAACTGGAGACTATTTAGTTAAAATTGCAGTGGCTACAAATCTCTTGCTATCTAAAAATCCTGTACATGTATAAATAGTTATTCTTTTATCCGTTGATTGATTTAAAATATGAGTCTGAGATGAATTAACTACTGAAGTATACTCGACTGTAAATATTCTTCTCTCTCCATTACTCATAGTTATCTCAATTTTTTCTCCTGGTTTTATTTTGGATAAATCTCCCAAAATATTAGGCCAGTTGTGTCCATAAAGAATACTATTTCCATCTTGTCCAGGAACAGGAGAAGAAGAAAGATATGATATTCCCTCCGTGGTTGCTTCCCATTTATTATCTTTTATCATTGAGGGGATAATTACGTTTTTAATCCCTAAACTTGGAATACTTATGCTAACGGGATTAATTTCTGAAGATGTATTTGCACTTGCACTAAAATTCTTAAACTCAAGTTTTTTTGGACTATATCTTTGATAAACTAAATATCCGCTAAGAACAATAAGAAGAATGCCTAGGAAAATGAGGAACTTTGAGAAATTCATTTTTTTAACTTCTCTTTTTGAAAGTAGATGCGAGTCCAGCTCCGATGAAGCTCATTCCAGTTAGAAATACTCCTAAAATAAACAT
Organism: uncultured Gammaproteobacteria bacterium; assembly: GCA_964468505.1. Taxonomy (GTDB): domain Bacteria; phylum Patescibacteriota; class Microgenomatia; order Levybacterales; family UBA12049; genus 2-01-FULL-39-10-A. The sequence continues at coordinate 3,488 of CAYXTY010000068.1, read as the reverse complement.
TGTATTTCCTGTTGTAGCTAGTGAAAGAATAGACTGAGTATTATTAACTGCACTTGCTCCTCCAACTTTAGTTTCACTTGATCCCCCAGATCCACCCTTACATGCGTAGCTAGAGTTTTTTGCTAAATATGGAGCCTGTTCAAGTCCCCAAGCTGCACCGTTTGGAATTAAAATCCAACCTTCACTTATATAAATATTAATTTCATCTTGTGTTAAGCTAGATGCTTTCCACCAATTTGTTTGTGTTCCAGCGCCTGAATCAGCACAAAGACACTGGGTTAGAGATTCAGATGTTAAAGAATAAACTGTATCTTTTCCAGTATAAACTCCCGTATCTCCAGCCACTCCATGTGTGCCAGAATCATGACTTGATATAACTGTTCCCTGAGGATTTACGCAAACTGGAAATGAAGGGACTGTAGCTGCGAAAACATTACCTGTGAAGGCCGATAAAATTAATACTATAGACAATGTGATAACTGATACTTTCTTATTCATATTACAAAAAATGAAGCTGTTTAGCTTCATATAAAAATTGTTATAGGATTATACCAGAATTGTAGAATAAGTCAACAGATTAACCTATAATTATATAGAGGGAAGTTAGAAGATGTTTTTGATGAATTTTTTTATTTTAAATATAAAACCTTCGTCAGTTTTCCTCAAAGAAATATTCATCTCTTCTGAATCATTTAAATCCACTACCATAGGATAAAATCCCTGAGAATTAACTGATAATGAGCTGTTATTCCCCAGATAAGGAATTAAATAATCCCCATCTTTATTGGAAGAGAATTCTCGACTACCCAGTGCTACAGACGCATCCTTAATCTTTGATCCTGTTTCATCAATTATTTTCACTTTAACTACATCAGTGTTGTAATATTTCGTTATTACACTAACCGCAGGCCTTGGCACTCCATCACCATTCCATAACTCGGTAGAGCTTCCCGTGTTGGTCCAGTAATTTAATCCTACAAGCTCTGGAGTATCTATCAGCATTCCTAGCGCTCTCTCTATCCATTGAGCCTGCTCTTCATTCGTCATTTTACCGTGAATATCAGGGATTGGAGCTCCAAACTCCCCCAAAACTATTTTTCCGCCAGATGATCTCGCGATTTCTCCTATATCATTCACAAGTTTTTCAGGTGTCGCGACATAATGATCTATCGTCACAATTCCGCCCAGCGCCTTAGTAGTCTCTCTATTCATTACAAGACGCGCTACGTCACCATTCATAGAGTTATAACTAGTAGAAACTTTTTTATTTATGGATTTGAATGCTCTCTGTGTAGCCACATGCTCATCAATTAAAAATTTTCTGTGCCCCGCTACGTCTCCATTCATTCTTGGATCACCAGGCCCCCCGTTTTCACATTCTGGGCAAGCCGAGAAAACGTCTCCATCCTCAAATAAATCTTCATTTTCTCTAATAAATTTATCTGTTTTAGCTAGATGCTCTTCTCGAGTTATCCCTGGATATTCAAACCATTTTTCCCATCCAGACCAATTTCCGCGGAACCAAACTTTTAAACCGTGTCTTCTGGCTGCGTTTACCCATCTAGTAAGTATTGGGTTAAATTCTTCATCATATGGAGTTGCTATGGCTACGTGAGTTGCGCCAGTTGAAGCTATAGCCTCAATCTGCCTATTAATAATTAAATCAAACGACGGATCATTTAATTTTTCGCGGGCTACATCCCTCGAATATTTCATGGTGTCAATTGATTGAAATTTCCACCAACTCACATTCTTCTCGCTCGAGTCAGCTTTTATACCTAACATGAAGATTGAAAATAAAATAAAGGCAGTTATTGAAATTAATGCTTTTCTATTCACTTTTATCTTTGCTTACCTAATGAAGCTTTAGTATTTAATCCCTCTACTAATTCAGGTTTTATTTCGTATATGTCTGCAAACGGATATGACTCTACTAAAACATAATCCTTATTTTTAAATGACGTTGACTGACTAACAAGTTTATATGTTAAGTCATTCTGGTCATTTGTTCTCATAACTATCCATCTCGCCCACTTTTCGGGATTAGTAGTTCCAACGTCCCAATATGCTCCAGTTCCCTCGTGAATATACTTCTTCATTGGAAGTCCTGAGGAGAAGATTATAGCATCATGTGAAGCCGCAGATATAAGTACAAATCCATCTTTATCTTTGGTATTTTCTTTTAGCCATCCTGAAACCTCACTTACGTTTTTTTGACTTGATCCCACTCTGGCATCATCAATCGTTACAGCGTCAGAATTCGCAAAAGAAAAGAATAATACAAAAGCCATGAGACCGATCAGGACATACTTCAGTCTTTCTGCGCGGTAAACAAGATATCCGATAAATATAGCGAGAGAAGGCATAAGCATAATTCCATAGCGGACATTAAACCAAGTGTTACCTGAAATTCCCTGAATAAAAATAACTGACTGACCCATGTAGAGAGCGATGATATTAAATATTAAAGGAGCTACCAGTGTAGTCGAGGCTAATTTAACTGTTAAGGAAACTTTTTTATCAAGCCATAACGTAATCGCTCCTACAGTTCCTAGAATTAAAATAAAAGCATTTGAATTGTAAATAAGCGCATAGAGATATGTTTTTATTGAGTACAAAAGATCTCCTTTTGTCGCTAGAATCCCCGCCTCTTCAAGCAATATTTGCTGTGCGCGAGCAGAATACGGACCTGACACGAAATAAAGTGGGTCTCCGAAAATAATAAGATTCCACATAAACCATAGAAAAATTCCAAATCCACCCAATGTCGCAAAGAAAAGTACAACTCCCTCTGTCACTTTATAACCTTTTCTTCTAAATAATTCTATTGAAAGAAGCATCATTGAAAATGCTAACAAGAACCAGCCGTCGTATCTAACTAGAGTTGAAAGCATTACCCAAAAAGCGGCTTTTATTACATTTGGAAGCTGGCCCTTCTTAAAGAAAAGTAGTAGCTCATAACACGCAGCTGTCATAGTTCCGATCAGGAGAAGCTCAGTCATAGCCGTAGACTGAAGATAGAGAATATTTACATTAGCGACAAATACTGTGACCCCTACAAGACGTCCTAGCATCCTAACTCCAATTTCCCGCAGGAAATAATAAATCAGAAGCCCAGTTCCTACAAATGAGACCATCGATTGAACAGCTCCAGAAAGCCCTGTGTGCCACATGAAATCATTCCAGATCGTTGGAATCATAAGCACGTGAGGGAGAGGAAGCCAAACAGAACCCAGCTGAGCAAATCCAGGCTTAAGTCCTTCTACAACACGGCGCCCGATATCCAGATGGCTTCTTGCATCGTTATAAGAAAGCCCAAGTCCGTTTTGATAATAAATTATGAATGAAAAAGTAGAAATAGCTGTTAAGACTATTAGAATAATCCAAGTCATATATTTAACCAGAAATTTCTGAAGAGATTTAAGTAGTCTATTATTTTCAGAAATTGTAAATGAAATTTCCCCAGTTCTAAAATTAAACATTCTTAT
>CAYXTY010000067.1:0-4214 GCA_964468505.1 uncultured Gammaproteobacteria bacterium | reverse complement strand
AATTTATCCTGAGTAACAAATGTATTGTATTTAGGTCTTAGATCTATGCCCTGTGTTGTTATAGCAGGATTATCAGATTTTCCAGAAAGTCTCCAATTTATGCCTGCTTCTGCTTTCGCACCAAAAAGATAATCAACATCTACATCAAAATAAATTATTCCCTTTAGATCTTCGTAGCTACTATAAATAGTATTAAAATCTAGCTTTTCTAGTCGTAATGAATTATTTACCAGTAATCCTGTTTCTCCTATTATTATTGGTTTGGGGGATAATGTTGTTCTGCTTCCTGTTACAATCTCTCGGATATTTCCAATAGGTGTTGTGAAGACAGATGAAAGAGCAGGGTTGTTGGTGGTCCTTACTGGACTCCAATTGTATGTGTCAAATCCAACATAATCGACATAATTATTGCCTGGATAAAAACGTTTTATGTGGGTTACTCCTCCTTCTGTTCCGCCTGGGCACCAAAAGAATTTAACATTTGGTGCAATTGGTTTTACGAGATTATAAATATGCCGCCAGGAAGCCACATAATTTTCTGGTGTATTTCCCACATCATAATAATCATTTCCTAATCTTGTTGAGTATGGTGACCAAGGAAACCAGCTACCATTCATTTCCCAAGCATACCTAAGAACAACTGGTTTTCCATAAGCTTTTGCAGCTTGTGCCCATTCAATGAAATATACATCAAATGATCCGTCTGCGATTGATTGATTACTATATTTTTTAGCTTGTTCAAGTGTTCCATATGCTTTCCTCATGTCTGATCCAACTGGTGCCATGAAGATGACGGGAGTGATTTTTTTTGAATCAAGATAATTCAATAGTTTTTGATTTGGAAACTTAGATCGAGAGCCATATTTCCAAGTGCCTTCTTCGAAATCAGTCCATATGGAATAGGAAGCAGGATATGCTCCGATACCACCACTGCTAACAGGGGATGCAAATTTTTCAATCTCGGCAATGGCAGCATCTGTATTTATATCTTTACTGGCTCTTCCATAAGGAAGTGAAATTCCTAAAGCCATTTTCCTGTCTGGTTCTGCTGCGAAATTTAAATATGTCTGAACTCTTTGACCAAGAATTATAGTTAATGGAATTGAGGCTAGTATGAATAATAAAATTATGATCTTAAATTTGCCCACTGCTTATAAGAATAGGAGAGCTGAGGGGGTTAGTCAAACTTATTAAGGAGTTGGAGTAGGTGCGTCCGTAGGGATTAGGGCTGGAGTGACTGTGGGTGTCGGTAACGCAAAGCTTTTTAAAACATCAGTTGCAGGTAGTAGTTTATATGTTCCGTTGCAATCAAGGGCTCCACTTGCATTAACTTTCCATAGGATTGCTAGGCCCCTTGCATTTACAAGTGGGCAATTTTCATAAAGAGACCAATTCGATGATCCGATTATATTAAGACTTTGTGAATCATCTCTAAGTGCAGAATAGATTCCTTCATAAATATCTGCCTGCATTTGAAATGTTGGTAAAATTGCTTTCTGGTCTGTACATTTAAGTGTGTTGCTCGCACCAAACTCTTCTAAAAACATTGGTTTGTTTTCATTTGGATAGTGTTCATTTAGGTTTGCTCTAACTTCAGACATATATACATGTGTCAAATCATATGGATCAGGATAGACTGGATTTACTGGCATAGGGAAAGGTGGTACAGCGCCTACGTTGCATCTATAAAAGGGAGTCTCGGGTCTATCATAATCGTAGTGATGGATTGAGTAAAAATCATTAAGTGAATTTACTTTATATGCATCAGCAGGATTTTCCCAACAGTGGCTGCCTTGATAAATTGCAGGGCAAGGGGTTCTTTCAGTTTTCCATCCGCCTACATTTACGAGCATATTAGGATTTGCGCTTTTAATAATATTTCGAGCAGTTGTCATTTTATCCATATTGCTTTGGACTACAAATGGTTCATTTGCTAGGTTCATTAGCCACACATTTGGATTTGTTGCAAGGCCTTTCGTTACAGCCAGGTCATACATGTACGGGACATATCTGTCGTTAAAAATTTCTGTTGCGTTATACGAGTTATTATGAGGCATGATAACTGCCTTAATTCCATAGCTAGCCATTTTATTTAGGATAGTATCCCATTGTGCTTTTGTAACAGTCGATAGACCTGTATTAGGGTCAGTTGGACTGTTCCAAAGATTAATTCTTATAAGTTTTATTCCAAGCGTATTTGCCATATCAATTAGATCTCTTCCGCTTGAATCTTTAATATTTGCAGTTAAATAATTTAGGTTTAGATTTGTACCATAAAGCATATTTTCAGGATAAGGGAATGGTGAAATCGCTGGATAAGGGGTTACTCCGGGTGGGATAGTTGGTGTTGGTGTAGCTGGAGTAGGAGATGGAGTTATGGTAGGAGTTGGTGTGAGCGTGGGAGTAGGTGAATTGGTTGGGGTGGGTGTTGGTCCGCTAAGATCAGTTATGGTGAAATTATCAAAGCTTGTTGTAATAGGTCCATTTGAAATTCCGCCTGAGCCTTGAATTCTTAATCCAAAAGTTCCATTGCCTTGAAGAGAGGAAGTTGAATCTGTTGAATTGATAGCCCATGCGCTAGGCTCAGATTGGCCATCTTGCCAGGCTTTTATTTTTATAGTTGTTGGATTTGATCCTGTAATCTGGCTTTTGATATTTATAAATGTATTTATTTTGTGGTTTATGTTTGCAACTTTTACTTCAGGTGCGATTGCCACTTCACTTGATCCAACTATTTTTGAAGGCTGGAGATAAACAGAGGTGTTAAATGAGCTCACTTTAATTCTGTATTCGTCAGTTCCGTTTTTTCTTGCAACTGCATAATAATAAATTCTGTTATTTGCTAATTTATCTACGCTAAGTTTGAGATTAATTTCTACATCTTTCCCAGAAATAGTATTAAGTAACGCTGACCTGCTTGTTGAATTATTAACTTTTATTTTTCCTGTCCCGTAGTTTACAGAATAATCAGATGCGGTTCCCGATATTGTATAAGGATTATTGGTTTCACTATTTCCCCAAGTATTGTTAACAGTTCTAGCAAAACTGTCTGATGAAATAGTTCCTGCGGCTATTACTGACTTTGAATTTGCAAGAATTGCGAAAACAGATAGAAGAAAGATCGGGAGGATTAATTTAATTTTAGGTAGTCTGTGTAATATTTTAAAGTAATCTGACATATGTCAGGCAGAATTATCAGAGATTAACAGAGGAGAATATATTGTGTCAATATATCAAGATTAGATTGATCATCATTATGAATGAGATTGAGGATTATCCAAAAATCTTCTGTAATGTCCTTGGTTTGTAGGAGATAATAATGCTGCGAGTCTAATCATCATAAGATCTTTTCTGCTAATATCGGGATTTTTTTCTTGATCTTGATCAAGTTCATCTAGTGAAAATGGCTCACCTGGTCTGAGCACTACTCTGTTAAAAGGGCCTGGTTTGATTTCTCCGTCACCAACGGTTTCAATAGCGATTGGCATTGCCAAAGCTCTTCCTCCTGATAAATCAAAGAGAGTATCTAGTCCATCTTCAGCTTCTTGAAGTTCACCAGTTTTACTTCTTGTCCCTTCAGGTGCAATAAATAGCACTTGTCCTTCTGATCTTAAAACTCTAGCTGCGCGCATAAAAGCTGACGCATTAAATCTCTCTACGCTTTTGCCATCTGTAGCAGGTGAAGGTTCGGGGTAGCTTCCTCTGTCATAATCCTGAACTACTAATATAACTCCAAGTCCAGTATGATCCTGGAGAAGTCTAGTCGCATTTCGTGTAGTTGCGCTACTTTCTGGCCGATTGGGATCGTAATGTTTCAGTCCTGCAATACCAGAAACATTTCTAATGGGGGTTAAGTATGTATCTGTGAATCTTGCGATAATCGCTGGATCCCATTTGCTTATGTGATTTGAGTAAGCAAGAACAGAACGTCCTTCTGCAAGAGCATCCCTAGCTTGTACGAAATTTCCATTCGGATCATCAACTCTGAACCTAGGAGTTCTGGTCATTTCCCAAAGCGCTTTACCTGCGACGTAATCCGCTGCTTTGTGAATTGGGCTTGAGGATGATTCCTTCATTGTAAATACTAGGCTTGGATTTTGATTCCTGGGGACATTGTTGACTTAAGGGTTATGTTTCTAATTCTGGATTTTTTAATTGCAGTAATAATTGTTTTAATGTTTTCTTCTAATTGTTTGTCTTCAAAAGATGTTTTT
>CAYXTY010000066.1:0-4452 GCA_964468505.1 uncultured Gammaproteobacteria bacterium | reverse complement strand
TAGTTGCCTGATACTGTGTTAGATAATCCTGCAGAAAATGAACCAGTGCCTGAAGAAGTGTTTGAGTTACCCACAGCCATAGAAGAAGAAGCAGAAGCCAAAGAAGAAGAACCACCAGAGAAAGCGTTATCGCCTGAAGCTGTTGTAGCATTTCCTGTAGCAAAAGATCCAATACCTGAAGCTGTAGTCCCTGCGTTAAATGCCGCACTAGAACGCCCTGAAGCAGTCACAGCATTACCGAAACCGATAGAATACTCATTTGTCACTTGAGAAGTTAATCCACCAGCAAAAGAAGCAACACCTGAAGCATAAGTCCCTATACCAAAAACTACAGCTTCTGTGTTGTCAGCAATAGAATTACTACCCCAAGCACTTGAGTTGTCAAAATTAGCTTCTGTTCTAAATCCTCCAGTAAAAGAGTTTAATCCATTTGCTTGAGTTGTATCTCCTGTAGCAAAAGAAGAAATACCTAAAGCTATTGTTGCATAACCTGTAGAGAAAGAATAGTTTCCGTCTGCTGTTGTATTTTCTCCGATAGAAGCAGAGCTTTGTCCATTTGCTACCGCATTTCCTCCTGAAGTAAGTGAGTAAGTTCCTTGAGAATAACTTAATCCACTTAGAGCTACAGCACCAAAACCCGAAGCGACAGATTGGTCACCAACCGCAAAAGAATGTGTTCCTGAAGCAGTTGCAGAATTACCAAAAGCAAAATCATTGTCATTTCTTGCTACCGAGTTAAATCCTCCAGCAGAAGAATTTAATCCTACTGCTTGAGAATTAGCACCCCAAGCAAAAGAGTTATCACCTGAAGCACTTGTTTGGTCACCCATTGTAAATGATTGTGAACCTGATGCTTGAGTTATATTACCCAAAGCAGTAGAAAGGTAGGCAGTAGCTTGTGATTGATAACCCCAAGCAGTAGCTAAATCACGACTTGCTTGAGTTCCTTCTCCCCAAGAAGTTGCAGATATACCTGAAGCAGTTGTTCCATTTCCGAAAGCAGTTGCAAAACTATTTGAAGCACTTGATACACCACCCCAAGCCATTGCATGGTCAGAAGTAGCAGAGTTTCCTTCTCCGAAAGCAGACGAATAATCTCCAATATTTGCGTCGTCCCATTCTGTTCCTGCCGCAGTTCCAGCTCTAAAAGCAGATTTTACTCCATACCAAATAAGACGAGTTCCTGCACCGCTAGTTAAAAGAGTATTACCTACACCAAAAGTTCCTTTAGCAATTATTGACCCGTCTGGAGTTCCTCTGTCTTTATCTATTGAAAGTGTAAATTCTGGCGTTCCGTCGTTTATACCTACATTACCGCTAGGGTTTATAAGATTTACAACCGAGTTTATATCTTCTATTCTTAGTTGCGTTCCATTTAAAGAACCTGAAACATCTCCGAAAGTATAAAGTCCATTACCATAGTCTGCGTTTAAAGCGACATCACCCAAAAAACCAACAGAGAAATTGCTGTTGCTATCGTCATATATAAAGTCCGAACCTGCGTCTATTGCGTTGTTTGTGTTATCTCCAACGAATAAATGAGTATGTGCAAGCGTTGAAGAAAGCTTATTATTGAAAGTATTCCAATCTATTGAAGATAAATAACCGTCTGTGCTAGAGCCAGATTGAGTTATAGATATATTTGGAGTTGAGCCACCAGAAGAAGAAAGGGGGAGAGAAGCTGTGACAGAGGTTACGCCACCTGAAGGCTGTGTTTGTTGTATACTGCTTATTAAAAATCTTGTTCTGCTATCTAATACCCCTAAAGCAAAATCTAGTTTTGTTTGATCAATAAAATCTAAATCTTTAATAGCTTTAGCAGATAATCTTTCATCATCTTTTAATGTTTCAAGTTTGATTTTTATCTCTTCCGGCGTATCTTTTATAGCAACCTCTTTTATTTCAATAACTTTTTCAACAATAGGCACATCAATTTGCAAAGCTATTTCTTCTTTGTCTTCATCTGTGAGGTTGTAGTTATCGCCTTTATCTCCTTTTTCCCCTTTATCGCCTTTTAGTTTTGCTCTGTCTTCATCAGAAATTGAATATGTAATCTCTTCGTCTTCTTCGTTCTCGTTGTTCTCTTTTTTTTTTGACTCCTCCAGTAATTCTGTAAGGAGTTTATTAGTTTCTGTAAAATCTGGTTGGTCGATTTTTATTTTTTCTACTGCTTCTGTGAGTTCTATAACCGAATCTAACAAGGCGACATTTACATTACCCATATTATCAGATAACTTTTTTATTTTGCTATTTTGTTTTTGGTTTTGGTTATCCATTGTTATTTTTTGTTATTTGTGGTATCGTTTTTGTATGCAAGTAATAGGAATTTTATTTTTAATATTTTTTATTATAAGATTTTTAGCTGTTAATTTACAAGATTAAGGCTTTTTCTTTATTTTATCTATAATTTTATCTCCAGGGAATTGGACATTTTTTGCCCATTTTTCTATTGCATTTACAAGTCCTTTTTCTGTATTGATACCATTTGCTTTTTGTATAAATTCTAAATCTTTTCTAAGTGTTTTCTCCAAATTAACCCAGTTATCTATTTTATTACCAACATTAGAAACACCTAGAGCTTCTACTCCTGCTTTTAATGATCCTCCAGTAAATGTATTTAAGGCTTTTACAGCAGTTCTTGATAATTGTTGCAAGACATTATAATCTTTTAATCTTTGTTCTAGTTTATTTACTCCTTCTACTCCAGCATCAATAATTCTTTTTGTGTTATTCATAGCAGAATAAAGTCTATCAGCTTCTTGAGCTTCTTTACCATAACCAAGTCCACCTCTAGCTGCTTGTTTTAATCCTTTTCTAGTATTTTCAAACATTTGAGCATTTACACTTGTTAAAGGCTCTCCAAGTTTACTAAATGCTTTTTTACCAAATTCTTCGCTGTAAATACGAGAAAGATTATTTACTTCTTGATGAGTAAGTCCTTCTTCTAAAGCTCTTTGTTTTAAAAGATTAACATTAGAAGCAGATAATTCGTCTCCAGCATTTTTGTAAAAATCTTCTAAGGTATTTAATGCGTTAGATATAAAGTCAGTTTTTACTTCTTGCCCTGCATCATTGACTGCTCTTATTGCATAATCATCTAAAGACAATTTACGAGAGTCTTTTGCCAAAAATTCATCTACTTTTTGCATTTGAGTTTCCATTGCTTGGTTAAGTCTTTCTGATAGTTCTTGCCTTGTATTTATATTAGATAAATTTATGTTTTTAAATGCTTTTTCAGCTAAAGGAACATCTTTTGTTTTTCCTTGCAATACTCTACCAATTACTTTTTCTGGGGTTTGTGTGCTTTTTAATGCTTTAGATACTGGTCCAATAGCTGGAATTGCTGCACCAATAGCTGTGCCTACTCCTGGAATAAATGCTTCGGCTAAAGTTTTGTTTTCATCTTCTAAATTAAAACCTACATCAGCCATAAATCCACCTGCTACACCTGAAGCTATTTTGCCTGCTGTTTTTCCTGCTACTTTAGAAGCTACATTTGCTACTTTTCCAAAAGGAAATATCATTGCACCAATTTGCAAGGCTTCTCCAGCAATTTCTCTAGGTTTTACGTCTTGTTGTATAAATTGTCTTTCTTCTGGTGTTGCTGTTGCTTTTGCAATTTCTGTCCCTATAACATTTCCTATTTTATCACCTGGAAAAACTGAAGAAACAACATTTCCTATTTTTTCAGTTAAAGGTTTTTGAACTACTGGCTGTGCTTGTTGGTCATTAAATCCTTCCAACACATAACCTTTATTTACTAAACCTTCAATAATTAAAGAATTATCACTTCCTTTTGGAGCATTCAATAAAATTGTTTTTACTTGTTCTTTTGATAAATTTTTTTCCATTTTATTCTTTGATTATTTTAATAATTCATTAGCATAATTACTAGCATTCATATCTTGAGAAGAAGATGATTGACTTGCTTGATCTACTAAATCTACATATTGAAGCTCTGGGACATATTTTGCATAAGTATCATATATATCTGTAAGTGTCTTGCTAAATTCTTTTTCTGTCATACTTCTGTTTAATGTTGTACCTGCCGCCATAAGAAAAGCAATATCTTTATCTGAAGTCGGTCCTTTCAAAAACTTTAAGTTATCAAGAGTTAAAAGAGATTTTAATGTGTCTGTTTGGATTCTAAAGTTTGAAGCTTCTGTTCCAGGTATTCTTGCAGTTGAAAAAATACTAGATTTACCAACCGCAGCAGTTCCAGTCCCTGTATCTAACATATTTTTAAGATTTTTAGCAGCTAAAAATGTTTTACGATTTACTTCTGTATTTCCTGAAGTTGCAGCAATTGCATCTTTGGTTTTTTGATTCAACTCTTTTAACTGTGCCTGCTTAATAGCTCTATCTAACGGATCAACAGTAAACCTCGCACCAATTTGCAAGGCTTCTTTAAATGTCTTCGCATTAGAAATACCAAGCAAAACCTCTCTAGTA
>CAYXTY010000065.1:0-4495 GCA_964468505.1 uncultured Gammaproteobacteria bacterium | reverse complement strand
CACGGGCAAACGTACAAAATAGAATTGAAAGAGTAACGGCTGCTCTTCCAGAACTGCCTCCTGAAATAAGACATATTAAATTTAATTTGCCAGATCCAATTCACACAGGAGAACGCCCAATTGCCGCAAAAAATATTTTTAAAAGCTATGATGATGAGCTTATCCTTGAAGATGTTTCACTTTCAATTAGACGGGGTGAGCGAATAGCACTTGAAGGGCCAAACGGAGCGGGAAAATCTACTTTCATAAAAATTCTCATGGAGCGCCTCGAGCCTGATTCAGGGGAAATTCTAAAAGACAAAAATCTTCATATAGGATATTACTCACAGGAATTTGAAACTTTTGACTTTAATAAAACAATTATGGAAACCGTAGAGTCAGTTTGTGATCTTCCACTGAACCAGACTAGGCCTGTTCTTGCTAAATTTAACTTTCTTAGAGAGCGTATTTACCAAAAAATTGGAACACTTTCTGGTGGAGAAAAAACCAGACTCTCAATTGCTCTTCTCATGCTTCAGGGATATAATCTTTTAATTCTTGATGAACCAACGACTTATCTGGACATGGAGTCCCAAAGAATAATACTTGAAGCACTAAAAGCTTATAAAGGAGCCCTGCTGTTCGTTTCTCACACAGAAGAATTCGTGGAAGGATTAAAGCCAAACAGAATCCTGCTTCTCCCAGAAAATAAAATTAAGTATTGGGTTTCTAAAGACCCCAACAACTACATAGCCTAAGGCCAATTACTATTCTGTAGTTACGCCGTCAAATTCAGGAGCATCACTAGTCGCCTCTTCTTTAGTTTTTCTCACAATTCCATCTTTGTGATGCGGCGGCGAATAAACGGTATATAAATAAAGATTTTCAGAACTAGAAGTGTTTATGATGTTATGCTTAGCGCCCTGCGGAACTATAACGGCATCTCCGTCAGTTACCTCATATTCAGTCTCATCAATTATTACTTTTCCCTGTCCTTTTTCAAAGCGAAAAAATTGATCGCCAGTTTTATGCACTTCCAAACCTATTTCTTGACCAGGAAGAAGAGTCATGAGAACTAATTGTGAATGCTTTGCAGTGTAAATTACACGTCTGAAATTTTTATTTTCAGCCGTTAATTTTTCTATATTACCTTTAAATCCTTTTTTCACTTAGCCTAAGCCTACTCCTATTAAAATACTTAATCAACATACCTAGGAGTATAATCAGTATGTGGATATATCTCTTATCACTAAAACATTTATAACTTTTTTTACAGTAATTGATCCCTTAGGTTTGGTTCCTGTAGTTATTGTAATTTTAGCTAATAATAATCCTAAAGATAGAAAAAAAATAATTACACGGGCGGTAATAATTAGTGCTTTAGTTATTTTTGTTTTCGCACTTTTAGGAAAATTTCTAATAGAAAGTCTTGGAATCGGACTTTATGCATTTAATATCGCAGGAGGAGTTTTATTATTTCTAATAGCACTAGACATGCTTTTCGGAAGAACCCCAGGAACACGAGAAACTCCCATCGAGGAAAAGGAGGCAATCTCAAGCAGTGATGTTAGCGTTTTTCCCTTAGCTATCCCTATGATTGCCGGTCCTGGAACAATAGCTACCACAATTCTTTTTACAGACAACGCTTCTGGAAATAACATGAACATTTTAATTCTGGCTGTCGTACTTATTTTAATTCTTTTCATAGCTTGGGTAGTCATGATTAAAAGTTCTCTAATTATGAAGCTAATCGGAAGAACTGGAATACTAGTCTTTTCAAGAATTTTAGGAATAATCCTTGCTGCATTAGCAGTACAGTATATCCTTAACGGAATACAAACTTTCCTAAAATTAAACGGATTTATCTAAAATTAATTTACGCGAATAAATTAAATTCCTATTTATGTAGGATAAATTGACTAAGCGGCTTTGCGATCCCTGCAGATTCAGTTAAATATCCATCAACTGCTTCCTGAAAAGCTTCTCCATAAGCCGTTGCCCCAAACCTAACTATAAATTGTCCTTGAGCTAAAATCGTTCTTCTTGTGTCAATTCCTGTTCTTAAAACTCCTCCGATTCTTGCTTCATGAAAACCAAATCCTTGAACAATATCTCTTATTAGTGGTTCCAACTCCAAACCTTTAGTTAAATCCTCTGGACTTCTACGAAACACCTGACAATAAATAGCCGTAATATCATCTAAATGTTCTTGAGTTAAAACACTAGGATCTACCCAATATGTTTCTCTAGGTTTTAATCCTTCTACTTTAACGCTAGAAGTTTGAGGATATAGATTTGGCCCACGTTTCCCTCTTCTTTCCATGACTGAGAATTATACTTCCGAGGCCGAAATAAATCAAACTAAAAAGAGGAATCGTCAATGAGTTCTTTTTGGAGTCTTTCAAATATTTTAACCATCGCTAGAGTATCCAACCTACAATACTCAACTAAAGCATTCAAAATCTCTTCCCTTTGCTCAGGATCTTCTTCATTAAGAACATGTTTCATCCACTTCCGCTGTGCAGCAGTTCCCTCCTGAATCACTAAGTCCTTATAAGAAAGTTCTGGAAAAAGCACAGGCAGAACTTTTTTTATAGAAGCACTACCCAAAAAATCTTTATCCAAAAACCATCCACTAGAAAATGGTGTCTTAAGGTCAATTATCCTGTCATTTACTGACTCCATAAATTCTTTATATTCTGGAAATAATTCTCCCATTTCTGTATTTCGTCCCTTTTCAAAACTTTCATGCCATACGAAAATAGTTCCTCCGTCCTTGATATCCTCTTTAAGTTTTTTTAATAAAGGTAAAACCGGATGAGAATTTTCTCTATGCAAATATTCTTTATGTTTTGCTTCTTCTCCAAGACTTTCTATTACATATAAAGAATATTGAAATGGGAGCTGTTGATAAGGCTTTGTTCCATCAAACTGAGGAATAACTCCGCTCATTGTTTCATAGTCCAGAAAATAAAGAGGATATGTTATCTCAGATAAAAAATTTCGTATCCTATCTTTATCAATTACCTGTTTTTCAAGCTTAGTTACATCCAGCTGTCTCTTTTGATGATTCCCTAGCTTAACCCCATCAGGAATATCGTAAATTAATTTAATATTTAAATCCTCAAGATCTGCGACTAGTTCAGGTCTAAGCCTACATAAATCATAAATACTATACTTATCGAAATCTCCATGTATAAATCTATAAACCTCCATCCAATCTTTCATTTCCCCTCTTGTGTGTCTCGGTGAAAGATCTGGTCTTTCTTTTGAGTTAAGAATTCTAAATGCTGCCTGGATATTTTCCTCTGTCTCGTCCTTTTTTTCTCTAACTTTCTCGGTAACATCAGAAACAAAACACAGCTCTCTAATATCTATTTCGCCCCTCCTTTTATACTCATTATTCACATGAACTACAGATATTTTTCTTATTTTCATTCCCAATCCTTCTAAAACGTAAACTTGAAATGCCAAATCAAATAAATGTTCTTCTTTAATCTCGGTTGAAGATTTTATTTCATATAGATCAAATTCATTTTCTCCTGTTTTTTCAAGAACATCTACTATGCAAGTTAAATTCTCGTATTCAAATCTTCCCTGAAGAATGGTTTTTGCACCTTTATCTATCGCGTCTTTTGTTCGCTTTGGAAGAGTAAGGTATGTGGAAAAATCAGACTCATCAAATCCAAGCCTAGTAGCATCTGGAAATAATTGTTCTGCATATTTTTCAAATAAATGACCTTCATCAAAAATTGCCTGCAACGCTTCACTTATTGGCGGGAGCTTTGATTTATCATATTTCTTAAGCCAAATCCATGCCGGATGCTTGAGAAATAACATGTAGTCAGATTTTGAAATAAGCATAGTCATAAATTATACCGCCGAGGCTAAAATAAAGCAATTTAAAAATTTTATGATAAAAATGTCGCTGATTAATTAATGTTATATTTCTTAAGAGAGTTCCAGTCAACATCTCCTATAATAACCCCTGATTTTTCTTCATCACTCCTTACATTTTTAACGACTCCCATGTTAAATAGTTCTTTGAACACAACTACTGCCTCTTTCGGTTTAATTTGCAATTCATTTTGAAAAAGAATTACACCCACCACCGCAAACTTATAACGATATGTGAAATTTAGAGCGTCGTTTACCAGCTCATTGAGTCGTTTTTTTGGAAACTTCTCTACAAGCGTACCTAAGTCTCTTATCTTAACAACCTTATCATTCGCTGTAACGATATTTATTACGTGTTCTTCATCTAAGGATCTTTTTCTTTTAGGTACATTAATTCCGATTAAGTGTGTATTTGGAACAGGGGCGATAATTTTAATTTTTCCGGTTGGAGATGCTAGCGCTAACGCTAAATCAACTTTTCGTTTCAATATTTTTTCAACTTTTGTGCCAGCCTCAATTTCTATACAGTATTGAACATGGATTCTAAGTGCATTAATCTCTACTACCTTTACCTTAATGCCAAATCTACTAAGCGTTTCTTCAATAAGAATGGCATTCC
>CAYXTY010000064.1:0-4670 GCA_964468505.1 uncultured Gammaproteobacteria bacterium | reverse complement strand
ATGGCGTTTGATCTCAAACTCAAATGCATTACTTACAAAATTAAAATAATTAATATTTTTCACTTCCACTTTATAGCCTGGAAGTTCTGTTTGTCCCTCCCTGCGAAGTGAAATGTTTGGTTCAAGTCTCATGTTTCCTTTTTCCATGTCTGCGTCTGAGACTTCTAGATATCTGACTATTTGCTGAAGGCGCTGAAGATATTCCTTTACATCCTCTGCATTATCAAAATCAGGCTCCGTTACTATTTCTACAAGTGGAACTCCAGATCTATTAAAATCGATGAGGGATACTTTTTCTCCGTCTACGGTTTCGTGCGAAAGTTTTCCAGTATCTTCTTCCATGTGAACGCGGGTTATGCCAATTGTTTTGCCGTTTGAAAGCTCTATGTATCCTTTTTCAGCAAAAGGGAGGTCGTATTGAGAGATTTGAAAGCCTTTAGCTAAGTCTGGGTAGAAATAATTCTTTCGATCAAATTTAGAGAAGTTTGGGATCTTACAGTTAAGAGCTTGGCCGATCATGATACACCACTCAATTGCTTTTTTATTTGGAACTGGAAGAGCTCCAGGAAGACCAAGACAAACTGGGCAAGTGTGAGTATTTGGTTCTTGGCCAAAATAATCTGAAGAACATCCACAAAACATTTTAGATTTTGTTTTTAGCTCCACATGTACTTCAAGTCCGATTACTGGCGTATATTTCATAAATCTGGTTCCTTTTTTCTCCATTCTTCATTTTGAGTTTCTTGTTCATATTTATATGCCGTTTGGATAACTTTTTCTTCTCCCCACTGAGGGCCAATTATTTGCATGCCTATTGGCAGATTTGTTGAAGAAAAACCGACTGGAATATTTATTCCAGATAATCCTGCGATTGAAGATGGTTCAACTAATACATCAGCTAGTTCCCCAAACATTGCTGCGTCTTTACTTGCTCCAACTGGAAGAGCAAGCGATGGGGAAGTGGGAGCCACAATTACTTGAACTTTTTCAAATGCTTTTTTGAAATCGTTAATGATTACGCTTCTAACCTTTGAAGCCTTATTATAATATTGATCATAATATCCTGAAGAAAGTGCGTGAGTTCCAAACATAATCCTTCTTTTAGCTTCCTCTCCAAACGCAGACCTATCATTTCCAAATCTTATTCCATCATATCTTGCTAAGTTTGAGCTAACTTCAGACCTTTGTATAATTGTATAAACATCAATTGCATATTTAGGATCAAATAGTTTTATCTTTTCAATTTTTGCTCCCATTTTTTCTAGTTTTAAAATAGCGTCTTTTACAGCTTTTTCAACTTCAGGGTCAAGTCCGTCTATGAAGTATTCATCGGAAATTCCAATCACTAGATCATTAAAGTCAGCTTCTAGGTTTTTTGTATATTTCACTACATTTTTTGGGGAAGTTGTTGCATCCATTTTATCTTGACCTGCTAATATTTCTAAGATTAATGCTGAATCCTCTACAGTTTTCGAAATAGGTCCCGGTGAATCAAGGCTTGATCCCATGGCAGCTACTCCATATCTGCTAACTCTGCCATATGTAGGCTTAAGTCCTACAACTCCACACCAGGAAGCAGGCTGTCTTATAGAGCCAGCAGTTTCGGAGCCAATTGAAACTATGCATTGATTAGCGGCAACTGATGCTGCAGAACCACCAGAAGAGCCTCCTGGTAAATGTTCAGTGTTCCATGGGTTTTTTGTTGAACCATAATCGGATGTTTCCGTGCTTGATCCGTGTGCCCAGGCATCCATATTAGTTTTTCCAAGCATTACCATTCCAGCTTCTTTTAATTTTTTTACCACAGTTGAATCAAATGGAGGAACATACTCATCTAGTACTTTAGCTGAAGCTGTAGTTCTAACACCAAGTGTAGAAAAATTATCTTTTACAGCAATCGGAATCCCCAAGAGTGGACTCTGCAAGGCGTGTCCTTGCAGAAGTAATTTATCGGCTTCTTCTGCGCTTTTTAGAGCTCCTTCTTCAGTTAGGGTTACGAAAACATTAAGCTTGTCGTCAGTTGCTTTGATTCTATCCAGACATGCCTTGGTTAGTTCAACTGAGGAAAAATCCTTATTCCTTAGTCCCTCTCTAGCTTGTTTGAGATTTAATTTATTTAACATATTAATCAGAAAATGTAATTCCGCTTGTTTCCTTAATGTCGAATTCAACTCCATCTGTTTCTAGCTTTATGTAGGCATTATTTCTAATACCACCACGAATAGTATTTTTTAATCCTAGTTTTTTTAGAAAAGCACGCATTATTCCTCCATGGCTAACCGCAAGAATCGTTTTTCCTGGATTTGCTACTGCAACCTCTCTAATAAAAGTTAAAAATCTATTTACCACTTCTTCATCGCTCTCTATACCAGGTGAGTGTTTGTATGTATATCTCTGTTCCTCTGATAATTTATCTAAAGCCTGATTAACTATTTCATATTCTGTGTGTGGTTTTCCTTCGTATTCTCCATAGCTTCTTTCTCTGATTAGCTCAGTAGTTTTTAATGCAATATCTCTTTCCAGGGAAATTGCCTCAGCTGTTCGTCTAGCTCTTAATAGATCTGAAGAAAATATTAAATCAAACTTAATTGACTTAAATTTCTTTGCTAATTCTTCTGAATCTTTTATTCCTTTTGGGGTTAATTGTGAATCTGAATGACCCTGCATGACTCGCTTAACATTCCATTCGGTTTCTGAGTGTCTGACTATATAGAAAGTTGAGGAATTATTCATTGTTAAGAATACCTTTCACTTTGAAATATCCTTTGTGAGTTGATTTAGCATTTCTT
The DNA here is from genome assembly GCA_964468505.1 of uncultured Gammaproteobacteria bacterium. Lineage (GTDB taxonomy): Bacteria > Patescibacteriota > Microgenomatia > Levybacterales > UBA12049 > 2-01-FULL-39-10-A. The sequence continues at coordinate 1,881 of CAYXTY010000064.1, read as the reverse complement.
AGTGCTTCTTCTTGCGAAAGTGAGGCGGTTATTTCATCTTCTCGTGTAACATTTTCAAGTCCTGTAACCTGTGAAGTGGGCTCAACATCAGTAGTGTCAACTTCGCTTAACCCCTCAATATATTCGACCGTTTCTTCAAGTTGTTTTTCAAACTTTTTTTCTTCTTCTTCAGAAAGAGTTAAATTTGCTAATTTAGCAATGTGTTTTACGTCAAGCTTCATGAGCTTAATTATATTCTAAGAGCTCTTCCTATTCAACAAACGTAATTTACTCTTCATATATCGATATATCACGAGTCGAGAAGTTTTAGAACGTGGGAATGGGCTTGGTTTTCAAGACTGTCATCAAGAGGGTCAAGCTCTTCGGTTTCAAGAGCAAGCTTTAATAAGTGATCTGCAAAGTGTGGGTTTTTGGGTAAAATTGGTCCGTGAAGATAAGTTCCAAAACTATTTTTGTAAATAGCCCCCTCCGTTCCGTCATCATTATTTCCATGGCCTTTGATTACCGTTCCCAAAGGTTTTACGTTAGCACCAAGTATAGTTCTGCCGCCATGATTTTCAAACCCAACAACTGGCTTGTCGATTCCGTCAATGTTTGTTTTTATCGCTATATTTCCAATTAATCGTTCTTCGTTTTCTCCAGGATTCTGAGTATTCAAATCGAATATTCCCAAGCCATCAATGATTGTCCCATCTGCTTCTTTATAGTAATTTCCCAGGAACTGAAACCCACCACAGACAAAAAGTCCCGGAGTGTCATTATCAAGCATTTCAGAAAGAACTTTATGATGTTTTCTAAGATCTTCGTTAACAATCGATTGTTGTTTGTCTTGTGCACCGCCCATAATTATTAAATCGCAAGATTTGAGTTCTGAATCAGAAAATCCGGGGTTTAAGTTTGCGACATTTGTTTTTATTCCTCGCCATTCAGATCTTTTCACCAGAGTGGTAATATTCCCTCTGTCTCCGTATATATTCATGAGTTCTGGATATAACCACCCAATAGTTAATTTTTGTTTCATAATATTTTTTTGCCTGTTAATAATTTTCTGGTTTCAAGCATAGCCGAATAATTTGGCAAAATATAAAGAGTTTCGTCTACTTCGAGGGAATTAAGCATTTTATTAATTAATATTTTTGAATCTTCATTATGGTGAGCAAAGAAGCCTGCATATTTAAGGCGCGTTGCCATGTCAAAAGTTCTATCGCCTGAAATTCCGATATTCATATCTTTTTCCAAAATTTCTTCAAAATTAATATCCCAAATCCATGACACATCAAGCCCATCGGGGATCTTATCGTTTAAAAGAATTACGAGATTTTTTCCTCCGAGTTGTTTTACTGTAGCTAATGATTCGTTAAAGCTTGTAGGGTTTTTAGATAAAAAAACTTGAATGTGTTTTCCTTTATAAATTATCTTTTCACCTCTACCAAAGGCAGGGGAAAATCTGTTAAATGCGTCAGTGATTACTTCTTCTTTTAATTCTTCAAGACTTAAAACTAAAGCTGCCGCGATCGTATTGTATTTATTATAAGTTCCCGGGAGGGGATAAGTATTTGATTTGTCCTGATCTGGGGTGGGGCGTTTTAGCTTGCATTTTGGACATTTCCAAATACCAAGATGAGAAAAAAATACTTTTTCAAACTCAAGTTTTTCAGAGCACTTTGGACAATGAATTGAATCGGCTCCATGTTTTGTAGCTTCAAATCCATCTTCTGAAAGACCGAAATATTTAACGTTAGCTTTTGTGTCTTTGCCTAAAAAAGAAATCTGAGGATCATCTGAGTTTAGGATGAGAGTGCTATTTGAAGTTAAAGATTTAAACGCTTCTTTCCATCTTTTTGTAATTGAATCAATCTCCCCATACCTATCAAGTTGGTC
>CAYXTY010000063.1:0-4681 GCA_964468505.1 uncultured Gammaproteobacteria bacterium | reverse complement strand
TCAAGTTTTGGGAAAACTAAGGCTCCAAGATTCATAATAATAGACGCATTAATGTATGGATTAAGTCCTAGCGCCATTACAGAAAAATTAGCTAAAGTTCCACCCGAGAAAATGTCGAGCAAACCAAGCAATTGGTTTTGAGCGAACAATGCCTTTAGCTGAACGAGGTCGACTCCTGATACGGGGATGTGTGCAAAAACGCGGAATACTATGAGAATAAAAGCCGTAAAAAGTATTTTTCGTCGGACGTCTGGTGCCCTGAAACTGTTTTTAAATAATCTTAAAAGGTTCTCCATTTAAACTCCGGACTATTTTTTTTCGCTTGCTTCAAGCTTGCCGCCTGCTTTTTCAATTTTCTGAAGCGCACTCTTTGAAATTGCGACTTTTATTGTTAATGCTTCTTTAATTTCTCCGTCTCCTAATATCTTAACACCAAATTCTTTTGCATCGCTCTCTTTAACAATTTTATTTTTTATTAAAGATTCTAAATCTACAACTTGGCCTTTTTTATAAACTTCTAGATTCTTTAAATTAACGACTAAAGGCACATTTCTAAAACTCTTGTTTCTACCTTTTCCTCTTCTGAAAGGAAGTCTTTTAATTAAAGGTAATGCTCCACCCTCGAAATAAGTAGGAACACTATTTCTTGCTTTTTGTCCTTTTGTTCCACGACCAGAAGTTTTAACTTTTCCAGAACCATGTCCTTGTCCAAGTCTTTTCTTAGTCGGATGTTTTATTTTTTGTAGACTATGAAGTGCCATTATTTAGATTTCCTTTCTTGTTCTCTTTTATATCTAATTGATAGAAGTCTTAATGCTTCCACCGCTGCATAAACATTACTTGCTTGGTTTTTTGTTCCCAATACTTTTGAAGAAATATTTTGAATCCCCGCAGCCGAAACTACACTTCTTACAGCTCCTCCAGCGATTACACCTGATCCAGGAGGTGCTGGCTTTAGAAGAACTTTAGCTGCTCCAAGTTTTATGTAAAATTCAAAAGGAATTGTTCCATTAATAATAGGCACTTCAACTAAATTTTTCTTTCCTGCAAGTACTCCTTTTTTAATTGCTGAAGAAACATCTGGAGCTTTTCCAAGTCCAACTCCAACTTTTCCTTTTCGGTCACCAACAACTGCAATTACTGAAAATCCTATTTTGTTTCCACCTTTTGTTTTCTTAGACACACGACTTACCTGAACGATTTTTTCTTCGTATTCGTCCGAACGTCTATCTATTTGATTTGTAAAATTAGCGTCTGCCATTTTAGAATTCAACTCCTCCTTCTCTTAACCCTTCTGCGATACTCTTAACTCTACCATGATATCTGTAACTACCTCTATCAAAAACGATCTTTGTAATTTTTTTAGCTTTTAATTTAGATGCCATTTCAAGTCCTAACGCTTTTGCGCTTTCCGTTTTTGTTCCTTTAGTTTTTAGGTTTTTTTGACTCATTCCCACTAAAGTTACTCCTTTAATATCATCAATAAGCTGTGCTGAAACATACTTATTAGATCTTGTAACAGTTAGTCTTGGTCTGTCTGCGCTAGATGTAATACTTGTTCTTGTTCTTAATTGTCTTCTTGTTTTTGTTGCGTTCATATTATTTTGCTCCTGCAGCTCCTACTGCTTTTGCTGCTTTTCCAACTTTTCTTCTAATTCTTTCCCCTTGATACTTAATTCCTTTTCCCTTATATGGCTCAGGTGGTCTTACTGCTCTAACTTGTGCTGCTACATTTCCTACAATTGCTTTATCCATACCGCTAACTGTAACAACATTTTCTTCAACAGAAAAAGTGATTGTTGAATCTGCTTTAATAATTACCGGATGAGAAAATCCAACTGCTAAAGTTAAAGTATTTCCTGAAGCCTGTGCTCTATATCCTACTCCAGTCATTTCAAGCTTCTTAGAAAATCCAACGCTAACTCCTTTTACCATATTTGCTACATATGCTCTTACTAATCCTGATAAAGCTCTGGATCTTTCAGTTTGGTCAGTTGTTGTAACTAAAACATTTCCTTCTTCAATTTTTACAGCAACTCCATTTGGGATTCCAAAGAAGAGATCTCCCTTAGATCCAACCACTTTTACACCATTATTTTCTAGAGTAACTTGTACTCCTTCTTTTATTTCAACTGGTATTTTAGCAATTTTTGACATATGTATATTTTATTTGTTCGTTATTTATAGTTTTTCAAACTACCAAATTTCGAACAATATTTCTCCTCCTAATCCTTTCTTTTTAGCGTCATATCCACTCATTACACCCTGACTTGTGGATAATACTACTTTATGTCTTCCTCTTCTTTCAATATCATTTATTTTCTTTGATGGCTTATAAACTCTTAGTGATGGCTTTGAAATTATAATTACATTTGAAAGAACAGGTGTTCTCTTTTCATAAGTAATTACAGCATGCAATCCTCTTTTAACTCCATCTTTTGTTTCTTTAATTTCTGTCAAGAATCCTTCTTTCTGCAAAACTTTACCAATTTCTTTATTTATATTTGAATAAGGAAGATCCACCTCGCGTCTTCTTGCAAGTGCTGCATTTTTTATTCTAATTAAAAAGTCTGATACTGAATGATTCATAATTTTATTTTAATAATTACCAGCTTGCTTTTGTTACCCCTGGTAATTCTCCTTTCGATGCTAATTCTCTAAAACAAATTCTACATACTCCAAATTTTCTCATATAAGATCTGTTTCTTCCGCAAATATTACAGACACTTTTAGAACGTGTGCTATATTTTGGCTTTCTTCTTGCGCTAACTGTATTTGATGTTTTTGCCATATATTATTTTTGAAAGGGCATTCCTAACGAACGTAGGAGCGCCATTCCTTCCTGATTTGTTTTTGCACTTGTAACAATTGTTATTTCAAGACCCTGTACTTTATCTAACTTTGAAGGATCAATTTCTGGAAAAACAATCGGCTCTGAAAATCCCAATGAGTAATTTCCACGTCCATCAAAACTCTTTTCACTTACTCCTCTAAAATCTCTTAAACGAGGAAGAACGATACCAACTAATTTTTCATAAAAATCATACATTCTTTTTCCTCTAAGAGTTACCACTGCTCCAATTTTATCTCCCTCTCTTAATTTAAAAGTAGCAATAGATTTCTTAGCAGCTGTTACTTTAGGTTTTTGTCCTGTTATCTGAGTTAAGATATTTACTGAATTTTCTACATTTTTCTTATCAGCTAATGCATCTTTTACTCCGATGTTTACTACGATTTTCTTAAGCTTAGGTGTTGCATAAAAATTATTTATATTTAATTCTTTCTGCAAATCCATCGCAATTTTTGTATTATATTTTGTCATTAAATTATCCATAATTATATTTTCTTATTACACTTTCTACAAATTCTTACTTTTTCTTTATTGTCAATTTTGTATCCAATCCTTGTCTCCTTATGACAGTTTGGACAAACCAAAGCTACATTACTCACTTTAAAAGGTTTTGTAATTTCAATAATCTCTGATGGCTTATTTTGAACTCTAGATTTGTAATGTTTTTTATACATATTCAAACCTGGAACCAAAACCAAATCAAGCTTTGTGAATACCTTTTCTATCTTTCCTCTTTTACCCTTATCTTTTCCTTTTACTACAATTATTTCGTCTTCTTTTTTAAGTTTCATATTATAACACCTCTACCGCCATACTAGAAATTTTCATAAATCCCTGATCTCTAATTTCTCTTGCTACTGGTCCAAAGATACGAGTTCCGATTGGGTTCTTATCTTTTCTATTATCAATAATTACCGCTGCGTTATCAGAAAATCTTATGTAAGATCCATCTGGCCTTTTAAATTCTTTTCTACTTCGAACAAGCACTGCTTCTACCATTTCACTCTCTTTAACAGTTCCAGTAGGGCTTGCTTCTTTAACAACGCATTTAATCACATCTCCGATAAAACCATATCTTCTCTTAGAACCATTTCTGGCCTGAATTACTAATAATATTTTTGCGCCGCTATTATCTGCGACTTTTAACATTGTCCTATGCTGTACCATTATTTAGTCTCCTTTTTTACTGTTTTTGTTTTCTTGGTAGAAGTTTTTACAGGTTTTTTAACTTCTTCTTTTACTTCTACAGCTTCTGCTTTTTTAACAGTTTTCTTAACATACTTCTCAGGAACAATTTCTAAAATCTTAAAGTATTTACTCTTAGACATTGGTTTTGTTTCACCAATTTTTACTTTATTTCCAATCACAACCTCAAAGTCCCCAGTGTCCGTCTTAAGCTTTTTACTGCGTCTCATAAGTTTTCCGTATAAAGGATGAGGCGTTCTCCTGCTTACCTCAACCACTACAGTTTTATTTTTTCCTCCACTTACAACGATTCCTTCAAATATTTTCATATTACTTTGCTACCTCCATTTTTTTTGCTTCCTCTGCTGTTAATTGTTTTTCTTTAATTAATGTCAAAACTCTTGCTATCTCTTTTCTAGTGTTAAAAATTATTCTTGTATTTTTTAACTTGTTTTGTTTGTTATCCAAATTTAATTTAAATAAATCTTCTCTTTTAGTTTTCAAGAGATCTTTTAAATCTTTTTCTGTTTTACTACTAATATCTTTAACGTCTTTTTTCATAATTATTCCTTATCAATTATTCTAGTTTTTAATCCTATTTTGTGTGAAGCAAGTCTTAGCGCAGCATGAGCTATCTCACTATTT
>CAYXTY010000062.1:906-4754 GCA_964468505.1 uncultured Gammaproteobacteria bacterium | reverse complement strand
ATTTGTCAGGAGGGGAAGAGCGGAAAAGCTGTAGTAGGGGAAGGATCATTAGATGCAGAGGTAATATTCATAGGCGAAGCACCTGGGAAAAATGAAGCAATTGTCGGGCGTCCTTTTATCGGTCGTTCAGGAAAACTGCTTCGGTCAATGATTGTTGGGATTGGTTTACTCGAAAAGGATGTATACATAACTTCACCCGTTAAGTATTTGCCAGATCGGGGAACTCCGACATCTTTAGATATAGCTCATGGAAGAATGCATCTGATGAAACAGTTTGAAATCATAAAGCCTAAGTTAGTTGTTTTGCTAGGTCGCGTCGCTGCGGAGGGGGTTCTCCAGAAAAAAGTTTTTGTAGTTAAAGAACATGGAGAAATTATTGAAGAGAAAGATGGAATAAAATATTTTTTAACTCTTCATCCAGCTGCGGTATTACGGTTTCCTGGAAAATATAAACTGGAATTTGAGAAAGATTTTAAAAAATTAAAAGTCCTTATTAAATAATAAGATTAAAGATCTTTATCGAGTGATATACTATGCCTATGCCAGAGCAGACAGTAGACGGTTTGAATCGATCTCCTAAGCCATTACCAGAAATCTCTACAACTAGAGACAGAGCTGAACAAGGTATTAAAGAAGTAATGACAACTATGCCTATGAGGAGGGCGATTGCTGCAAAACACGGAATTGATGCTCTTAGAGACTTAAGACAGCATTTCTCCCTAATAGATGTAATTAATCTTGATAGAGCCGATGAATCAAGAAATGAGGATGCTTCAACGTCCCTCAGCTCTGATCAGCCACATTATGCGACAGCCTCTGAAATATTAGATGAATATTCTCCTGAGGATCCTGGAGCAGTAAAGTTTCCATTAAGAGATGTAGCAAGAATGTTCGGTGATGACTTAGGAGTTATAACATTGCCTGCAGGTTTTAGGCTAAGTGATTCCGAATTCTCTGATTTTTTTACGAATACACGCCACATAGGTAACATGAAGAAAAAGAAAGGAATGGTGGAGCTGGGCGGGGTTTCTCTCGCAGTCACAGCCGTCAAGGGCGTAGATTTGGATACTAAGTTAGATACGATGGAAGCTGACTTGGAAGATGGAATCAAGGTAGCTGCAAAAGTTGCTGAAAATCGAGATAGTGTTACAAATACAGTTGATTTAATGCTCTATCTTGGAGTTTTAAACTATCTAAAAACTCATTCCATATCCTTATTTCATCAATTAACGCTTGACGAGAGAACTCTATCTCATCCGGATTCAGATCCTGTGTACCAAGCGAGAAGAGAAGAAGCTTTTGAACTTATGAGGTCATTTACTAGAATGTATTATCAGACTTTAATTGGAACTTCCTATGATGAATTCGATGCAGGGGAGGCTGTGGATAAAGTTAAGTCGGTTAAGGGTTATGTTTCGTCCAGAATGAATGAAAGACTTGGTCCTGATGATGGCTCTGAAGATTATATAAGAAGGAGATCGTTAATGAGTGGAACATTTAAAATTCCTGAAGCTGCAAACCCTATTGATATTGTGGTTGGGGCACAATCTGCAGTAAGAAAAAATCCTGAATCAGAAGTAGTTGTGGGTGTGCCGTCAGGGGGAACAGAAATTGCAATAGTTCTTCAGTTAATGTACGAAGTTCTAAATGGTAAATCGGTTTCTCTTGATATGCTGCCAATCAGCATACATTCTTCAACAAAAACTGCAGGCTCTGAGGAGTGGGCTGATTATTTATTAGCAAGGGGCCTAACTATAAAAGATAAGAATGTGTTATTAACTGATGATAATTCATCAAGTGGTAATACTCTTACTATTGCAGCAAATGCACTCAGAAGAAATGGGGCTAACAGTATTGCGGTTCATGTAGTTGATATTGATCGGAGTAGATTTGTTAAAGAGTCAGGTTTAAGAAAGGAAAGCGAAAGTGAATCATATTTTGACCCGGCATCTTCCCCGTCTACTATTGGTGATATTGCGCTTGATCATAAAGGTGGATACCAAAGGAAGAAAAATTTAAGAGATTTTATAGAACGGGCGATTTATCGAGGTGTTAGAGTGGGAAGAGCTGGTGCGAAGAAAGACGAAGCACGCTGAATAAATAGATCTGCTTTGGTAGGAGAGAAGCCACCAGATTTTTTACCTTGAACTGGAACCCTAAGGCCTCCCTCAGCATCAATTGAAAATTCATCTGTTGCGATCGCACGAGTTAAATTACTAAGAGCGCTTAATGCGTTTTTGTCGCTAAAACCTCCCGCCACAGCTATGCCTAAATCTGGAAGTTCATAATTTATAGCTCTAAAAAGTGGGGCGACCCTCTTTTCATTAAAGGGAACACCTTTTCCACCAGACGGGTCAATAAGTACGTAGTTTATTCCTTCATAGCTTGCAAGGCGATCGACTATTTCACCTCTGGAATCATGTTCAAGGATTTTTGATCCCAATTGAAGGATTATATTCATGTCGGGAAATCTATCAATTATTCTCTTTATTTCATCTGGATCTGGCCATCTGAGATTCAGCTGTAAAGTACGCGCAAGCTCTGCATCATAAATACCTGTTTTCCCAAAAATACCATCAATTTGTGCAGCGAGCGTGGATCTATCTCTAGTGCTATAGTGAATTGCGTTTTTAGGACCTGGCTGGCTTGCCTCAAGAAGCTGAACCATATCTACAAATTGGGGATGCTTGGAGCTTCTACCTGCGGATTGGTTTGCGGCTGTTCTATCCGTCACTAAAAAACCAACCATTCCGAAATGATTTCGCTCAGCATCTAGATGTCTACGGAAGCTTTCAGCAACCTGCACTACATCAGATTTTTCTGTTGCCCCTGTAATTCCTATATAGGGTCTTTCTTTCATATATTAGCCTCAACTGTTAATTATATAGGATATATGCCAACTATTCAAGTTCAGCCACATTTTTTAGTTATTTAGCCTATTTTAGATGAATTTATAGATAATTTACTACATTATTAACCCTTTAACTTTGATATCCTTTTATATATAATCTCCTTTTCCATATGGCGCAAACGACAAATTTTGATAAACATACAACTAAAAATCCAATTGGCAGGGTTTTTCTTAACAATTTTTTAAATACAGTTGTTAAAACTACACGTCCTTTAAATATAGACACAGTTCTAGATGTTGGGTGCGGGGAAGGTTTTACTCTAGCAAGGCTAAAAAAAGAAAAGATAGGGAAGAGTTATGAAGGAATTGAATACGACGATACAGCAATTGAACTCGGAAAAAAACTTTATCCGACACTAGAGATAAAAAAAGGAGATATTTATAAGCTCCCATATAAAGATAATTCTTTTGATTTAGTTGTTTGCACAGAAGTCTTAGAGCATTTAGAAAATCCTAAAAAAGCATATAAAGAGCTTCTTAGGGTAAGTCGCAAATATGTTTTACTTTCAGTTCCTAACGAACCATTTTTTACAATCCAAAGAATGGCGAGATTCCAAAACATGTTACATCTTGGAGCACATCCTGAGCACATTCAGCATTGGACATTTAGAGCATTTATGAAATTTGTAAAAATTAGGGAAGTAAAACTAGTTACAAAAAAACTCCCAATCCCATGGACTATGGTGGTTGTAAAAAAGAAATCCTAAGTTTGATAATTCCTCAAAGGCAAACATGCTATATTAAGTAAGATGACTGATGGATCATTTAATAGAGAATCTCCCAGAAATCCTGGATGGAAGCCCAGAGCAGAAAGAGTTCATGAACAGAATCCTACTTCAGTCTCTGATAATTTTTTGCAAAGTTCAAGAGAAAGAAGTGTTTCTAGGATAATTCAATATGAAGGACGATTTATGCAAGTTTTGGGAGCAGGTATAAT
>CAYXTY010000062.1:0-896 GCA_964468505.1 uncultured Gammaproteobacteria bacterium | reverse complement strand
AATTGGATATAGCTCGATAATTAGCGCTGATTTGAAAACAGCTATTGCAGGTGCTTTGGTAATAAGCGCAGGTAGAATTGCTCAAAGATATTTTAGATAAATATGAATCCAAAAGAAATAATTTTAAAAGTCTTAGAAATAATTGGATACTCTGATGATAGGGAAAAGTTTGCAAACGAATTTTTAGGTTTGATACTTCAGAAATCCATAAATAATTTAGCTGAGAAATTACCACAGGATAAATTAGATCAGTTAAGACAAAGACTTAGCTTGAGTAGCCCTGAAAAGTTTGAAACCCTACTTAAAGATTATTTTTCAGGAGAAGAATTAAATGAATCTGTAAAAAAAGTTTCAGAAAATATGTTTAAGGAATATTTAGAAGAAGTAGGTCCTACTTTAAGTAATTCACAAAAAGAAGATTTACAAAAATACTTAACTAGTCTTTAAGAAAAAGTGAAAAGGGGAGGGATTTTTGCGTCAAGTCCTCTAAATTTTTCTACATCCCGCTCATAAAGTTTGGATAATTCCTCATATTCAGAGTCATTAACCGCATACTCTCTATAAAAAGAGGGGAATGCTCTTTCTAAAAGTTCTCCGACCGTTACATTTTTTGTAGCATTAATTAATTTTCCTAAGTTTGCGCCCTGATCTCCATAAACAATTAAATCTAAAGCTGTAACGGGAATTCTTAAATCATCTGGTCCTTCTGCAAATGCCAATAGAGGTCTGGGGATTACATAGTTTGTGGTTATAAGATTTTCTACAGCTTCAATATTTTCCTGATCGTTTACCTCCTGAAGCATTTTTACCCATGCGTCTTTCATGAGAGTTAGATTGTTTACCTGTTCGTTTCCTCCGCCTAAGAAAAGGCCATAATAAAAAGCCAAAACCATAAA
>CAYXTY010000061.1:0-4807 GCA_964468505.1 uncultured Gammaproteobacteria bacterium | reverse complement strand
TCTTCTTCTGAAAATTATTACATAGGAATATATACTTTAAAGAAATGTGATGGGGAAAAATTGCCGATTTTAGAGATGTATAGAGATGGAATAAGTGCGCAATTTGGCTATAGACCAGATCTAAAAGCTAAATTTGAAAAATAAATTAGCCTCGCTAGGCGACCCATTGTGTGTAAGGTTAGAAGGATTCGGGACGAGATGGTCTTTGCGCTCGACGTTCCTCTACGATCCCTTGTCTCCAGGATCCTAAATCAGTGTCTTGAATAGGTGCGCCAATTAATGTTCTAAATCCAGCAGGAGTACCATCAAACGTGTGTGCTTGTGATAATCCAGCAGCGGCACGGTGAAGGATTTGAGTTCTTACAACGGGAATTCTTCCTGAAAGTTTTGCAAGTTCTCCTCCTAATCCTGCAGCGCGTAACAGTGAAGTAGCTTCTCTAGCTTCTTCAGTAGTTAGTGTTGCTCTTTTTGATGGAAAGTCTGACATGATCCGGGAATTATACAAATTTTCTTAAAATTAGTCAACCTATAGTGAGAGTTTGGTTAATAATTTATATGTCTATCGTTTGTTCCCATTTCCTATTGCATTTACGCACGAGCTCAGATATAATTACATGTACAAAATGGCTTTACAAACACAGGAGGTGATAGCTACATAGTTACTGTTTGAGTTTTTATTCTTACCTGAATAAAGCGACACTATGTGGTCGCTTTTTTGTTTGTAAAAAGGCTTTTGAAATATATGCAGTCTCTAATAGGCGTAAAAAAAGTACAAAGTCAAAGATTTTTAGAAAACGGAATGAGAATTCCGGTTACTCTTATTGATGTTAAAGATAACTGGGTTATGTCTGTTAAGACAAATGACCGCGATCATTACCAAGCAGTGCAACTTGGATATGGAATAAAGAAAAACGCAAATAAAGCATTATTAGGACACGCAAAAGGGGCTAAAAGAGAACAAGCCCCTAAATTTTTAAAAGAGGTCAGAATAACTGACGACTCCCCTCTTCCAGAAATTGGAACCTCATTAAATCCACAAGAAGTATTTCAGCCAGGAGACTTAGTAGACGTTACCGGAATTTCTAAAGGAAAAGGATTTGCTGGAGGAGTAAAGAGATACGGATTCCGAGGAGGTCCTAAGACTCACGGACAATCAGATAGACATAGAGCTCCTGGATCTATCGGACAAGGAACAACCCCGGGGAGAGTTTATAAAGGAAAGAGAATGGCTGGAAACATGGGAAATGACACAGTAACTATTAGAGGATTAAGAATAATTGATATAACAAATGACGGAGTTTTGGTAATTAAAGGATTAGTTCCAGGAGTTATTAATGCTCTAATAAAAATTGATAAAGCTGGGACAGATAAAAAATTCGTTCCTCTTTATAAAGATCCAGAAGTAGTTGCAGCTGAAGAGGCGGCATTAGCAGCAGCTCAAGCAGCCGAAGCTCCTGTTGAGGAAAAAACTGAAGAAGTAGTGGAAGAAAAAGTTGAAGCAGAAGCTGTGGAAGAGGTAAAAGCTGAGGAAGCAGAAAAATCAGAAGAAGCACCAGTTAGTGAAGTTTCTGAAGCGCCAGCTGAAGAAGTTGAAGCATCTAAAGAAGAGGTAAAAGAAGGAGAAGAAGATGGCAGCAAGTAAAACAGTAAAAAAAGAAGTAGTTAAAAAAGCACCAGTTAAAAAAACTGTTGCTGTTAAAGTGACGAAGACAGAAAAAGTAGAAGCAGAAGTAAAAACTGTTAAGAGCGGTGGTTTGAGCGCACCCATGTTTGATGTAAAAGGAGTTAAATCAGGAACATTTGCACTCCCAAAAGAAGTATTTGGAGTTAAAGTTAATAATGCCCTAATGGCCCAAGCAGTAAGAGTTTATCTTGCTAATCAAAGATTAGGAACAGCAAATTCTCAAACAAGAGGAGAAGTTACAGGATCTACTAAAAAGATTTATAGACAAAAAGGTACAGGTGGAGCTAGACACGGAGGAAAGAGAGCTCCAATTTTCGTTAAAGGAGGAGTAGCTCATGGACCAAGGGTTAGAGATTATTCTCTAGCTATGCCACAAAAAATGAAAAAAGCTGCACTTCTCTCAGCGCTTTCTCAAAGAGCAACGGACGGAGATATAAAAGTGCTTTCAGGGATTTCTAAGATTGAAGCAAAAACAAAGAATATGCATCAATTAATTACAAAAGTAACAGAAGATAAAAAAGGAAAAGGAAGAGTTCTGTTAGTTATTTCAGCTACTCCAAAAGAACTTCCAAACGTTTACAACGCTGGTCGAAATATTGAAAATGTAGAAATTATAAATGCAAAACTTCTTAATACTTATGAAGTATTAAAACATAAAAATTTGTTATTCATGAAGGAATCAGTTGAAGTTTTAGGAGGATCTAAGCAATGAACAATATTATTATTTCACCGCTTATTACAGAAAAATCTATGATAGATGCAGGACTAGGAAAATTCACCTTTAAAGTATTTAAGGGAGCAAATAAAACAGAAATTAAAAATGCTATCGAGAAAAACTTTTCAGTTAATGTAACTCATATTTCAACAAATATTTTAAAAGGAAAAAAGCAAAGAGTTGGAGCAAGACGTGCTGAAGTTAAAGTTTCAGATTATAAAAAAGCAATTGTAACTGTAAAAAAAGGACAGAAAATTGGATTATTCGAATTAGGCGGAGGAGATAAATAATGAAATTAAAAACTATAAGAAAAAAACATTCAGGTAGAAGTCATGGTCAGGTTGTTGTAAGACATCAGGGTGGAGCGCATAAAAGATTTATTAGAAAAATTGACTTTAAGAGAGACAAGCATCAGGTAGTGGGTAGAGTTGTTTCCGTTGAATATGATCCAAATAGAACAGCTGATATCGCACTTGTTCACTATGCAGATGGAGAAAAAAGATATATAATTGCGCCCAACGATCTAAAGGTAAACGCAAATATAACATCAGGGGAAGGATCAGAGGTTAAAGTAGGGAATAGTCTTCCCCTTAAGAATCTTCCAGTTGGAACTGTAGTTCATAATGTAGAGCTTACTCCTGGAAAAGGTGGACAGATCGCAAGAGGCGCAGGAACGGGGGCAATCATTCAAGCAAGAGAAGGACAGTTTGTGCATTTAAAACTTCCTTCAGGAGAAGTGAGAAGAGTCAGAGGCGAATGTATGGCGACAGTTGGATTAATTTCTAACCTAGAGTGGAAAAATGAAGTTTTTGGAAAAGCTGGAAGAAAAAGACACATGGGTATTAGACCAACCGTTAGAGGAGTTGCTATGAACCCAAGATCACATCCTCATGGAGGAGGAGAAGGAAGATCAGGAATCGGACTTAAGAGTCCAAAAACATATGCAGGAAGAAAAGCAGTTGGAAAAACTAGAAATCCGAAGAAGTATTCAAATTCTTCGATTCTAAGTAGAAGAGCTAAGAGAAAGAAATAATATGTCTAGAAGTACTAAAAAAGGTCCATTCGTGGACGCAAAATTAGTTAAAAAGGTAAATATGCAAAAGCAGACTGGCGATAAGACTGCAATAAAAACGTGGGCAAGAGCATGTCAGATTCCACCAGAATTTATAGGACATAATTTCGCGGTTCACAATGGTAGAAGTTTTATAAATGTTTATGTGGTTGAGGGTATGGTGGGACATAGGCTTGGAGAATTTTCACCTACAAGAACATTTAGATCACACGGAAGAATAGTGGCCCGTGAAATTTCTAAGACATAAAAGGATTAAATATATGCAACAAGTAGCAAGATTAAAAGAAATTAAAACAAGTCCAAGAAAAGTAAGATTAGTAGCTGATGCGATCAGAAACTTAAGCGTTCCTGAAGCATTAGACGCTTTAACAGTGATTGAAAAAAAAGGAGCTTATGATTTAGAAAAAGCATTACGTTCTGCTGTAGCAAATGCTGTAAATAATTCAAAAATGGAAAAAAATAATTTAAAAATAAAAAGCATTGATGTCGGAGAGGGAACATCTTTAAAAAGATTTAGACCCTCAACCAGAGGAAGAGTTCACAGATATAAGAAAAGAACTTCTAATATTAGAATTACGCTTGAGGAGGTTGCGAAATAAGATATGGGACATAAAGTAAATCCAAAATTATTTAGATTAGGGCCATTATATAACTGGGACAGCAGATGGTTTGATGATAAAAATTATGCTGCAACTCTCTTAGAGGATTTCAATTTAAGGAAGTCAATTGTTGAGAGATTAAAAGGAGCAGGGGTTTCAACAGTTGAGATCGAAAGAAGTATAAATAGCATTAAAATAACAGCCTATGTTTCAAAACCTGGAATGGTAATCGGACGAGGTGGAGCAGGACTAGAAGAGCTCAAGAAATTCTTAGTAGAAATTCTTTCTCAAAATAAACCAAAGAAAAGTTTACCAAAGATGGATATAAGAATTGAGCCAGTTAAGGAGCCAAATCTTGATGCATATTTAGTCGCAAGAAATATTTCAGATCAATTAGCAAGAAGAATGCCTCATAAGAGAGTTATGGGTCAAGCCGTAGATCGTGCAATGGCATCTGGTGCGCTTGGAGTTAGAGTAATTTTAGCTGGAAGAATCAATGGAGCTGAAATTGGAAGAAGAGAAAAACTTCAGCAAGGAACTGTTCCATTATCTACAATTAGAGAGCATGTTCATTATGCAAGCGTTCCATCTCTTACTAAAAAAGGATATATCGGAGTAAAAGTTTGGATAAATAGAAAGGAAGATTAATATGTTAACACCAAGAAGAGCAAAATTTAGAAAACAATTTAGAGGAAATTTAACTGGCTATGCACATGCTGGAACAAAAATTTCTTTTG
>CAYXTY010000060.1:2466-4930 GCA_964468505.1 uncultured Gammaproteobacteria bacterium | reverse complement strand
ATAATGTTTTCCAGGATCCACTAACTGAAGGTAGTCTACTATTATGATAGAGACATTGTGCTCAAGCTGAAGACGTCTCGCTTTAGTTCTAATCTGAGAAACAGAAATTCCCGGAGTATCATCTATGTAAATTGGGGCATCAGCTAGAACACCCATCGCTTCAGATAATTTTGTAAAATCAGACTCAGTAAGTCTTCCGGTTTTAAGTCTCCATGCGTCAACATCAGCTTGACCCACCAAAAGGCGGTCAACTAATTCCTCCTGGCTCATTTCAAGAGAAAAAATTCCGACAGATTTCTTCTCGTTAACTGCAATATGCTGTGACATATTAACAACAAAAGCGGTTTTTCCTTGTCCTGGTCGCGCGGCGAGAATTAATAGGTTTGAAGCCTGCATCCCAGAAAGGATATTATCTAAATCTGTAAAACCAGTCTTTACTCCCCTAAGTCCTGCTCCAGATTTATGAAGTTCGTCAATTCTATCAAAACTTTCCGCAAGACCAGCTTTTATAGGCACAAAACCCTTAGTGGTATTTCCTTGTGTTATAGCAAAAACAGAAGCCTCTGCTTTATCCAATAAATCTTCTGCTTCCTTATCTTCCATAAAACCCATTTCAGCAATATTTGAGCCTAAACTTATTAGAGATCTTTTTATCGAGTCTTCCTGAATAATTTGTGCGTAGTGTTCAACATTTGCAGCAGTAGGAACTGCGTTTAAAAGCTCAGTAAGATATGATGCGTCAACTTTTGCTTTAAGACTCTTTAACTCTTTGGTAAGCGTAAGGAGATCGATTGGCTTTGCTCGGTCATGAAGAGAAAGCATAGCCTCAAAAATCTTCCCATTTCCATCATCATAAAAATCTTTGGGCTTTAATTTCTCAGAAACTAAACCGATTGAATCCTTACTCATGAGAATAGCTCCTAATACACTTTGCTCTGCTTCTTCATTATGTGGCGGGACTTTAGGTGTGGCCATAAGTTTTAAAATGATAGATCAACACTCTCGAAAAAACAATGACTCAATCAGTAACAAACACTAATTTTAGCCTAACAAAACAACTTCCATTTCCGCTGGGAGCTTATCTGAGGTTGTTGAATATTTATTTGCATTTTCTATTTCATCTTTTCCGAGTGACTTAGCTACTTCCACCTTTTTTGATCCATAAACAAGTAAAACGTTTGGCTCAAGTGCAGTTAAAATTGAATGATTAAATTCTTCTTCTGAATTAATAACAACTACTTGTGATTCTTCAATTTTGTCATGGATTTTTTCAATCGCTTTTCCGCTTCCCACCAAAACCTTAACATTATCTACATCAATTCTTACGATCTGATCATCCTCTACTCTAGTGGTCGAAATTTTAACTCCACTGATTTCATATTCCCCTGGGCCTTTTATAGTAATTCTGCTACCTTCAATTTTATCTGGGTTAAAACTAGAGTCACTTTTTAACAAAATAATTGCATCTGCTTCAGTTTTTGAGGTCGAACTCGTGGGGTTTATAATAATCGATGCATTTTTACCCTTAACTTTTAGCGTATTCTCATTAAGTATTGTTATATCCATTTGCATATCCTACCATGTGTGCGTTTTCTTGACAAGATAATTATTTAAGTAGTATCATGAGCCTTACTTTAGCCTTGCACATACCCTAGGCATATAGTATTTATCCCAGGTGTTTTATGAAAAAAGAAAAAATCATTCTTTCTTTTATCGCTGCTTTAATAGGAATAATTGTGGCGATTAGTGCCTTCTTTTTATATCAGTCAACAAAAAAAGTCGATCCAAATGATATTAAAAAAATTAACATAGAAAGCCCAACACCTACTCCTAGCTCATCTGTGTTTGTTACTATCGAAAGACCAACTGATGAAGAAGTTACAGACGAAAGAATTATTACTATTTCCGGAAAAACCGTTCCAAATGCTAAAATAATTGTACTAACGGAATCCAATGAAGAAGCAGGGGTTGCAGCAAGTAACGGAAACTTTTCGACAGAAATAACACTTGATAACGGAGAAAATATTATTGAGGTGAGTGCGATTGCTGAAAATGGTGAGATTGCAAAAACAAAACTGACAATAACATACTCGACCGAAACTTTCTAAAATGCTTAGATTCTTAATAATTACATTAATTTTACTTACAGTATCTGTTCCTAGTGCGTATGGCCAAACAAAAACGCCTACAAAAAATGCTATCCCTACGAGCGAGGAAATTGAAAAAATCTCTAATAAAGTTGACGCTTTAAAAAACAAAGTAGCATCCCGCGTTGCTGAACTTAATTTGATTGAAAGACGTGGCATTATAGGAATTGTCGAAGATGTAAATGACACTCAAATTACAATTACTGATTTAAATAATAAAACGAGAATTATAGATGTTGATGAACTGACTAAATTTTCCTCAGAGAATGATGACTCATTTGGAATTTCGGACATTAAAAAAGGCTCAAGAATTTCAG
>CAYXTY010000060.1:0-2456 GCA_964468505.1 uncultured Gammaproteobacteria bacterium | reverse complement strand
GCTTGGACTCTATAATAAAGAATCTCACAGACTTTTAGCTCGCTTTGTTAACGAAAAAAACCTTCCACTTTTTCTCCATGGAATAATTACAGAAACAGACGAAGATGAATTTACCGCAACTCTTCTAACAGAAGATGGCAAAGAATATTTAGTAGATGTTGAAAAAATTACAAAAACATTTACTTACAACGACGGTGAGCTTGATACTTCAGGATTTTCTAAAATTGAAAAAATGCAAAATGGCATAGTTATCGGATTCTTAGATCCTAAAGAAAATAATAGACTTACTGCTTCTAGAATTATTACATTTCCTGATCTACCAGCAAATCCAAACATTCCAGTTGTGGTCGATAACGACACCAAGTCTACCCCTACTCCAACCCCGGAAGAAGAGGAAGAATGAACCAGAATCTTGAAAAGATTTTAGAAAAAGTTGACGCTATCTTAATTTCTTCCCCCGCGAACATAATCTATTTAACTAACTACTCAGGATTTTCAGAAACAGAAAGAGAATGCATTTTAATACTTACAAAAAAATCTAATTTTTTAATTACTGACAAGAGATATTCTGAAGCCCTAAAGAAGCAAACGAAAAATTTTATAGTTAAAGATGAAGGAATTTATAAATTTCTAAAAGACGAAGCGAAAGCTTTGTTTAATAAATTAAACATTAAAACAATTGGTTTTGAAGAAAACGATTTGAGAGTTTCTGAATTTAAAGCTTTCAAAAAAATAGTAAATCTCAAGCCTGTTGATTTAACTAATCTAAGAATTATTAAAACTAACGAAGAAATTGAAAACATAAAACTTGCCTGTAAAATTTCTGATCAAGCACTTAACTATATTCTTGAGAAAATCAGATTAGGAATATCTGAGAAAGAGGTTGCAAATTTAATCGAAAGTTATATAAAAGAAAGAAACGGCGAAGCTTCATTTAAAACAATTGTTGCGTTTGGAAAAAATTCCGCCATCCCCCATCATCAAACAAGTAATATAAAATTAACAAAAAACCAAATAGTCCTTTTAGATTTTGGCGTAAAAATAAATAATTATTGTTCCGACATGACACGGACTATTTATTTCGGAAAAGCTCCTGAAAAATTTAAAATGATACATAGAACTGTTCTTACAGCGCAAACAGAAGCTATAAGAAAAATAAAACAAAACACCAATGCATCAATAATTGATAAAGCAGCGCGTGAATATATTATCAGTCAGAAGTACCCAAGCATTCCCCATTCTGTTGGACATGGAATAGGAGTTGAGGTACATGAAACACCCTTTATTTCTCCAAACTCCAAGAACATTATTAAAAATAACATGGTTTTCTCCGTAGAACCTGGCATTTATTTTTCAGATTATGGCGGAGTCAGAATCGAGGACTTAGTACTAGTAAAGAACGGTTTGGCAGAGTTGATTTCCCACTCAAATAGAGAAATAATAGAGTTACCATGCTAGACGATATTAAGAAAGACCTTTCCTCTCTAAAACTCCTTATCTCCCTTGGAACAATCGCTGTTGGAATATATCTCTTTGAGTATGTGGTTAAATTTCTCAGAGATTTTTCAGACATAATTATCATAATTTTCTTTGGATGGCTAGTTAGCTTTATACTAGAGCCTTTTGTAGATATTTTTACTAATTATTTAAAAGTTCCCAGAATTATTTCTACAGTTATTGTCTATGTTTTAGCAGCAATTCTAATTGGACTGACTTTCATAGTATTTATTCCGGATCTCGCAGTCCAGCTTAAAACCCTAGAACAATTACTACCTACTTTTAAAGAAAGTGCCCCACCAGCTGTAGCTGATGGAATTGATAATTTTACAAAGTCGATTGGTAACTACACAAATATAGTTCCATCAGTTACTCAGTTCTTGGTAAATCTTGTGACCATACTGATCCTCTCTTTTTATCTCGTTATTGATAAAGATAATCTGAACAGAAGAATGTTTGCCCTAACTCCTAGAAAATATCATGGCGAAATTCGATTTGTGCAAAAAGTTATCAACCAATCATTTGCTTCATTTGTAAGAATTCAGATTCTATGGGGAGTAGTTGGCGGAATAATAACATGGATAGTTTTAACAATTTTTGGAATAAATTTTGCAGGCTCCACCTCTTTAATCGCAGGAATCTTAACTGCCGTTCCTGTAATTGGTCCACTAATTGGAGTTATCCCTCCCCTACTTGTTGCACTAGTAGAGAGTCCAGATCAAGCCTTAATAATTTTTCTCATCATATTTGTAGTTCAGCAATTTATTTTCAATGCCATTGGTCCAAAAATTATTGGTAGCGCATTTAATATAAATCCAGTTATCGTTATTCTTTCCCTTTTAATTGGTATTAAAGTAGCTGGTGCAACAGGTGCAGTTTTTGCAATTCCAATAGCCAGTATAATTCTCATAGTTGGCCGCGAATATTACAATTTTTACTTTAAAGAAAGAGAAGATTAA
>CAYXTY010000059.1:0-4949 GCA_964468505.1 uncultured Gammaproteobacteria bacterium | reverse complement strand
AAATTAGCTTTTCCAATTCCAAATTTATTTATAAAATCTAATTCTACTGATGCAATTTCCCACATAGAGTTAGCTTTTATTAATTCTGAGAGTTCTTCGCGAAGTTTTGGTTTGAGAAGTTTTGAATCATTAACAAGATCCAGGAAATCATGTTTAAAATTAGGTTTGAAAATTACACCTGCTGCGACAATTGGTCCTGCAAAAGCGCCTCTCCCTACTTCATCAAGCCCAATTACGTGATTGGTTTGGTTTCTCCAATAGATGAGCTCTTCAGAAAACGTTGGTTTGGTCAGAATTTTCATCGACTAAGAGTGGGGTTTCAATTTCTTCTAATTCTGGAAGATTGGTTACTATTGTTTTAAGTTCTCCATAGAAATTTGCTGTATTCATATCAAGTTTTTTAATAATATCTTCCTGTTTTTTCCATCTAAGAGTTGTGGCTCTTTGTTCTGCTTGAAGAGAAGTACGAAGCGCATTTACATTATCAAAGTGAGATTGCATTCTGTGTTTAAAGTTATCAGACATCATGTAGTCTCTGATTCTTCCCCATTCCTCCTCAGTGTGATTGGCTGATGATTTGGCTGTATTAACATTCGTAATTAGAAATCTAACAAAGCGACAGATACTTAACGCATGTTCATATGTGGTTATCCATACTCCATCAATTCTATCGAAAGAATTTGAATTTTCAGGTAGAACTTGAGAAACAATAATTGCTTCAGTTGCAGAAACTTTCCCCGCATCTTCTTTTAGTTTTGTAAGCCAACCTTTACTCCATGACTTCGTTCTTTTGGTTTCCCAAATAATTGAGCCTACTACTTTTCCTTGGAATTTTACTTTTTGCCAGATGTCTCCGCCTTCTACGCCTTTTGGAATTGGTACAAATTCATCATTCGGAAATGTTTCCTTAAGTTTTTCTTCTAGGTTTAATTCAAGCGCCTCGCCTTGTAATTGTTGTGAGCCTTGTTCTAATTTTTTCTTTAAATCTTCATTAGCTCGTCTTAAATCCTCAGCAAGCTTTTTAATTTGATCCATCTGAATATCTTTTTCCTTAAGCTTTAAGACTTGGGCTTCCTCTGCATTTTTTACAGCATCTCTTTTAATTTTTTCTTCTGCTTTTTCTCTTTCTTCTTGTTCTTGAACTAATTTTTCTGCGAGGAACTTTTCTTTTCTTTTCATTTCCTCAATTTCTAGTGCATTCTTTTTATTTAATACTTCAAATTCTTCACGGAGTTTTTTTTCATTCTCTAGTTTTTCTTTTGCTTTTTCTTCTTCAAACTCTGCTTTTAATTTTTTAGCCTCTTCAACTCTGACTTGGGCCTGAAGTTCATGAACGATAGCTTCTGAAAGTTCAACTTGTTTACCGCAATGAGGACATTTAACTGAATCCATAAGTTTTTCTATAATACGCTTGAGCGCTTTTCATTTCAAGTCTAATTTGCTAACCTAATGATGTGCGAGGAATTCTAAAAAATATTACATTTAATTCGATCTCACTTTTTGTATTATCTGAGATTATTGCAGGAGTAAGAGTAGCTGGTGGTTATCAAACGCTAATTGCAGCGGGATTAATTCTTACAGTTCTAAATATGATAGTAAAACCTATTATAAATATCTTCTCTCTTCCTCTCAATATGGTGACCCTAGGACTTTTTTCTTTTATTACAAATGCCATTCTTCTTTATTTGCTCACTATTTTTGCTCCAAACATTTCTGTCTCTTCATTTACTTTTAATGGTTTTTCCTGGGGAGGATTTATAGTTCCTGTCATTAAATTTAATACCCTTACTGCTTTTATAGTTTCCGCTGCGGTTTTAGCTTTAATTATTAATTTCTTCAAGTGGCTCACGAAGGATTAATTTGATATAATACCACTATGATTTTAGTAATTCTTGAAGCAGTTGTAGCAGTTCTTCTTATCGCAGTAATTCTTATGCAGGTAGCGGGCTCAGGTCTTTCAGCTAGTTTTGGAGGATCGGGAGAAACTTTTAGAAGCAGAAGAAGTGTAGAAAAGTTATTAGTTTATTTTACAGTAATTCTCGCCATAGTTTTTGCGATTTTCTCGATATTACTTCTTATCCCCTAAAAAGGCTTTATGATTTTTTTGAAAAGAAAAAGACTCATTTTTTGGCTTTTAAAAGCCTACTTAAAAAAATGGGGAAAGACAATCCTCCTATCTTTTACTTTGGGTTTTGCGTTAATTCTTTTACTATTTTTAAATCGCAACTTTCTAATTTCGCGTCTTCCAATCGTAAATCATGAACATATCGGAATTGCTGGAGTTTATTCTGAGCGAGATTTACCAAATAATTTACCAGAAGTAATTGCTGATAAAGCCTCACGAGGTTTAACTCAAGTTTCTGCAACGGGTGAAGTTAAGCCAGATATCGCAAAATCATGGGAAGTAAAAGACGAGGGAAAAACATTTATCTTTTATCTTAATGAGGGTTTGAAGTTTTCAGACGGAAAAGAAGTTGACTCAAAATCTATCAGCTATAACTTTCAAGATGTAACAATTGAGCGACCTGCAAAACATGTGATAGTTTTTAAATTAAAAGATAAATATTCTCCATTTCTTGTAACTTTAGCTAATAACAAAGTGTTTAAGAAAAATTATGTTGGAGTATCTAATTATAAAATTGGAGAAATTAAATCAAACGGAGAATTTATAAGAAGTATTGAATTAAGTTCAGCAGTTGATAAAGAAAGCATTGTTTATACTTTCTATGATACTCAGGAAGCCTTAAAACATGCGTATGTGCTGGGTGAAGTAACCTCAATAGTTGATATAAATAATTTAGATTATGAAAGAAATGTTAATTTAGACAGTTTTAAAAATACAAAGATTTCAAAAAATATTAACGAAACAAAAATCGTAACTTTATTTTTTAATAATTCGGACTCTACATTATCTGACAAAAAAATTAGAAAAGCTCTCGCCTACTCACTTCCAGATGAGTTTAAAGACGGAAAAAGAACACACACGCCTTATAAAGATGGATATTGGTTTAATAATAAAGCAGAAAATTTTAAGAAAGATTTGGAGTATGTAGCGATTCAATTAGAAGAAACAGAAGCTACGAAAAGCGGAACAAAGATAAGTCTGAAGACTTTACCTCAATACGAAAATTTAGCCAAAGAAGTTTCAAAATACTGGAAAGAGATTGGAATTAATACTGAAATAGAAAGAGTCGAAGGAGTGCCAGTCAGTTATCAAGTTTTCCTAGGAGAACTCCCGGTTCTAAAAGATCCTGATCAATATACTCTTTGGCATACGGGACAAGCAAGCAATATTACAAATTATAGAAATTTAAGAATTGATAAATTACTTGAAGACGGAAGGCAAATTTATGCAATTAACGAAAGAAAGAAGATTTATGATGATTTTCAGAAATATTTAATTGATGATATGCCAGCAGCCTTCCTCTTCTTCCCCTATACATATACTTTAAATAGAAATTGACTACTTGAGAACGTCTGAAAGAAAATATTTTGCTCTTAATTTTTTGTGATAAGTTATAGCAAATCTATGAGCTTCGTCTCTAATTCTTCTTACGAGTGTTAAGCCTTTTGAAGTTCTTGTGAGTCTTATTACTTTAAAGTCAGTTGTAATAAGAAGTTCTTCTCTTTTCGCAATCCCAATTAACGGAACGTTTACATTAATTTCAAAAAGAGCCTTGTTGGCTGAAGAGATCTGTCCTTTTCCGCCGTCTACTATCACGAGATCTGGGAATGGCCATTCGGAATGCGCAAATCTTCTTTTAATAACTTCTTGCATCATCGCAAAATCATTTGGGACAACTCTTGGCGGACGTTTAATTTTAAATCTTCTATATTCCGAAGAATCTTTCTCGCCATTAGTAAAAACGACCATGGATCCTGTTGCAAATTTTCCTGAAATATTTGAAATGTCATAGCACTCAATTCTTTCAAGTTTATTAATCTGTACCCCGTTTGCTTGTAGCGCTATTTTAAGTTCTTCTAGCTCTTCGCTTCTTGTATCGCTTCTTAAATTTGGATTCATTTCGTAATCAAAAGCAGTTTTACGAGGTGTTGTAATAAGAATAATTGCGTCTATTTTTTTCTGAATCTCTAAAGCTTTTTCAAAATTTTCTAGATTACTTTCTAAATCTCTTTCTTTTTCTAATTCTTTTATAATTTTTTTTGTTTCACCACTAAAAAACTGAACTATGTATTTAATATTTTTCTTATAATCTTTTGATTGCTGGGGTGTTGTAAACATAGGAGGACAAGGACACAAGCCTAAATGATAGTAAAGACAATTTCTTTTCGGATGATTTAAAACAGATTGATATGGAAAAATTCTTCTTACGATTTTTAAGACAACTTTTAAATCAGTTGAAGAAGGAAACGGACCAAAATATATGGATTTAGAATCTTCCTCTCGCCGTGCTAATAAAATTTTTGGAGCTTCGTCCCCAACTGTTATTCTTGCTCTGATATAGCTTTTTCCGTCCGTTAGTCTAATGTTATATTTCGGTGAATATTTTTTAATTAGATTTGCTTCAAGAAGAAGTGATTCGAGCTCTGAATTGGTGTGAATAGTTTCAATCTTATTAATATTTTCAACTAGTGCCTGGGTTTTTACACCTAGATCTTTGTTAAGGAAATATGAGGATACGCGTTTACGAAGATTTTTAGCTTTCCCCACGTAAATAACGTCCCCTTCTTTGTTATGAAAGAGGTAGACGCCTTCTTCTGTGGATAATGATTGATAATGCAAATGTGAATAATCCAATTAATGTTACTCCTAGAACTCCTATTATAAAATAAATATGCTGGTAAAAGGGCGAAATGACAATATCTTTTTCTATTACCTCATTACCGATCGATATTCTAATGGTATCTGTTTCTTTTGTCAAAAAATGTTTGGCATCAAACTTAACTGGAATTGTTTTTTTACCATATGGGGGAATTTTATCGAAGTA
>CAYXTY010000058.1:0-5082 GCA_964468505.1 uncultured Gammaproteobacteria bacterium | reverse complement strand
TGATGAAGAGTTAGAAAAAACAATTACAGTAAAAGAGACACCGACTGGTTTTTTAAACGTTAGAAATACTCCCGGAGGATTAGAAATTGGAAAAATTAATCCAGGTGACACATTCCCTATGTCTGAAGAAAAAAATGGTTGGTATAAGATTACTTTAGCAGATGAAACTACTGGATGGGTTAGCGGAAAATATGTTACAGATAATTCCTCAAATCCTGCTAACTAAGACGTTGAAATAAAAATGAATTGGGACAGTTAATAATAATCCCAGAAAAGACATTTCTTTTCTTTTTAATCCAAATAATAAGATTAGAAGCATTGTTCCCACGTGAAGCGGAATTGTTAAGATTAATCTGATAAGTAATGTTTCCCCAGAGCCAATTTGAAAAATGTTAAATAAATACATTACACTTTCAGAAATTGAGAAGAGAAGACCTGCGAGGATAGTAATCTGGATTCTTTCTTTAAGTTTTAAAGTGGATTTAATAATTAAAAATATGAGTATTGCTTTAGCTAGCTCTTCAACTAGAAATGGATAGGGGAGAATTAATTCTATTGGCCACAGTATGAAGGGTAGAATTGAGCCAGTAAGTATTAAGATCATCTGTGTCTATATAGCCTGTTAAATATTAAAGTTATCTCGAAAAGCGCAATTAAAGGCGCAAAAAGGAAAACTAGTGAAAGTACATCGGTGGGTGGTAAAAAAGTTGCAAATAGTAGAGACGAGGCATAAAAAATAATTCTTTTTTTTGCAAAAAAATGTCGGTTAACCATTTTCGTTCTAAGTAAAAAAGTAATAATAATTGGAAATTGAAAAGCTACGCCTAGAAGGATAGCTGTCATTAGGGTTTGAGAAATAAAGGCACTAACGTCTAAAAGATTTCCTATATCAAGTTGGACTGATTTTTCATAAAAAATTGCAACTGTATAGCGCATAATTATAACTCCATAGCTAAATCCAGTAAGAAATAATGCTAAGCTAAGCGGAAATAGTACTAATATGTTTCTAAACTCTTTTTGGCTAAGTGCTGGACGGATAAAAGCTATTAACTGATAAACTACCATGGGAAAAACTACGATAAGACCAACGATTAGGCTAGATTGGATGGCTAAATTAATAAACTGGAATGGGGAAGTGAATACGATGTTAACTCCATCAAGCTGGAATACGCTCAGAACAAATTTAATAATTTTTTCATAGAAAATAAATCCAACTGCGCTTGCTACAACGAAAATTGAGGCAATAAAAAAGAGACGACGACGGATCTCAAATAAATAAGGTAAGTATTTGGCTGTATCTGAATCATCTACTACTGTCTTTTCTGGCATTATTTATCTCCTTTTATACCTTTTCGTAGTTCTTTTATAGATTCTCCGATCCCTTTGAAAAGTTCTGGAAGTTTTCTGCCTCCAAAAAGTAGAAGGATTATAAGAGCTATTATGGCTATTTCAACTGTACCTAATCCAAACATTATTTTACACCCCCCTCCGAAACGCTCGCATGCTTATTTTTTGGTTTTGATAATTTTTTAACTTCTTTCTGAGGTTTATCTTCTATGACTTCTCCTTCGAAGCCTTCTTCAATCTCTTTTTTTACAAGTCTGACGTCTTTACTAGCTTTTCCAATTCCTTTTGCCCATTCATGAATTGTTTTTCCACCAAATATCATCACTAAGATAAGTACGATAATAAATAATTCGGGGCCTCCAATATTTGGCATAGCAGTTTTGGTAAATTTATCATAAAAGAGGGGAGGAGAAATGTCAACGCATCGTTGTGATTTACGAATTAGTATTAATGATTTATCATATGTGGATGAGGGATAAGATTGCGTATGCAAAATATAAAGAAGCAGGTCAATACATGCTTCAAAAAAGATTTGATGAGGCTCTTATTATTTACAGGGAGGTCGTAAAAGTGGAGCCTGATTTTTTTGAAGCATATTCTAACATAGGAGTTTGTTGTAAAAATTTAAATATGCTTAAAGAAGCTAGAGAGGCTTTTGAGTTTGCTCTGAAATTAAAACCTAACTCTGCAATCGCAAACAATAATCTTGGAAATGTTTATACGGTTATGGAGAGATTTGATTTAGCTATAAAACATTATGAAATTGCCATAAAGTTGCGCCCGCGGTATATTGATGCAATGAAGAATTTAGGTTCTGTCTTATTCTTTACAGGAAAAACAGAACAGGCAATTAACTTGCATTTGAAAATTGAAAAACTATATAAAAAATAAATTATTACTTCAGTGAGGCTAGTGTGGCTCTGGTCTTTGCATCCTTTAAGGTTTTTCCAGTCGAGTTTGAAGTGACGTGTCCGGTTATTACTTCATCCCAAACTGCGTCTGCTATTTCAGATGCTGATGCTCCTCCTGCCTGAGTCTCAATATATGTATCTGTTCCAAGATCTTGAGTATGACCTGATGTATTTTTATTAAATGTGTGACCCGATCTTACATGAGTTCTTTGTACATCAGCTCCAACAGAAATTCCATAAGCACTGTTTTGGTATACCAGATTGTTTTCAAAGATATTATCAGCTAGTCCAGTTCCTGAAAGCACTACACCATTTACGTTATCAAAAATAATACATTTCGAAATAAATGCTTCCGTAGTTGTATTTCCAAGAGTGATTCCGTTTCCAGTTCCTGATGTACCGCAATGTTCAATAACACAGCTATTAATTTGAGTTTTCGCTGAACCAGAGACGCTTATTCCGTTTCCTCTAACGTCAGTTATCCAGCAATCCTGAATAAAGGCGTTGTTTGCTGTAACTGTAATTGCATTTTGAGATCCAGTAGCGGCAGTTTTAATATAAAACCCTGAAACCTCAACATTTGCTGCGCCAATAGTAATAGTAGGGGAGGTGGTTGCAGTCGGAGCAAGTTGGAATGTGTATCCTGGTCCCATAACTTTTAGATTTGCTTTAGTAATATTTAATGTTTCCGTAACTGTAGTTGTTCCCGCAGTGTTGGATGCGATACAGAAAATAGTATCTCCATTTCCTGCAGTAGCCAGACTCTGAGCTTGTGCAAATGTTAAGACTGCATTGCCGGGTGTGGTTCCGTCTTTAGTATCACTTCCAGAGGTAGGATTCCAGTAAAAATAGTTTCCAACAGCTCTTTGTTTTCCTCGAAGAGAGTTTAAGAGATAGAGAATATGGTCATCTGAAGGTGCAGCAGTAATAGTAGCAGAGGAAGACTGAGAAATAATGACCTGAGTATATGCAGTAGCATAGATAGGATTATTATCGTAATCATTTGTAGCAACTAAATTTCCTCCAGCTACTGTACATGTAACTGTGTCTGGCCCTGGTCGTGCAGCGAAAGCTAATCTCCAGTTATTGATAAGTTCTAGAGTAATTCCCACTTGAACTCCGCCTCCCAAGCTTTGTTTGCCTGATGCATTTGCTATTTGAGCTTCTTCTAGGTTTTGAGGAAGCTGTTCAAAAAGCCTAATATCATCGTGTAAATCCTGCACAGTAACTGTAGTCTGAGGTGACTCGACTGTTATTATTTTTGTTGCTTTATCAAATACTAAGGCCATAGTTTAGTTTAGTTTGTCGTTTTTGTTAATTATTTCAATCATTCTTTTGTCTCTTTCTATTTGATTTTCTTCATCTCTTATAGCATCTTCAAATGTTTTTATATTTAACTTTTTTTTGTCAATTAAATTTCTTAGTGCAACTACGTCAGGGTGGGCGGGATCAATGGAGGCGATCATATGTTCATCAAGCGCAATTGCTTCGTTTTCCTTGCTGATAGTATCCCTGAAGATTTGAATATTATTCTCTCTTTTATGAGTATCAGCCTCTAGAGAATCAGCATTATACTGAAGCGCTTCTTGTTTGGTGATTGTACTGCCTGCCATACCTTACTTCAATTTATCCCAAAAGCTGCCCTTACTGGTTCTTTTCTTTTTTTCCTCAACTTTTTCTTTAAGGTCACTTTTTAAGAACTCCTTTTTTTCTTCAGATGTTTTTTCGTCAGTTTCTGGCTCTGAAACTAGAAGGGAAGCGAGTTCCTTTGCGTCAGTTGGATTTTCTTGTGAATTTTCTCCTACAATTTCTTCTAAAGTCTGAGAATTTGAAGATGACTCGTCTTCGTGTGCTTTAACTTCTGGCTCTTTTTTTGGAATCACTTTTACAGTAGGATTATAAGACTTTATTGCTTCTTGGAGCTCTTCGAGGCTATTTGCGCGAAGTCTAACTACGCCATTAGCATCACGTGCTATATAAACAATTTGCTCTCCATTTAGGGATCTTGATATATCAAATCTCATAATTATGTGAATATAGTATCACTCGTTCTAATAATAGAGTTGCTCATTCCAGTAGAAGTAACAGTGGAGTCAGCTTCGTAAGGAATGATACCTCCGCTTGCAGCTACATCAGCATGTCTTGCTCTAACCCTAACTGGAATATCTGCAAGGTATGTAACTAGAGCTGTTTCTGTTCCTGGTGTTCCTGATGAACCCGTTGTTTCATATGTATCAATCATTGGCACATACCATGTATCCTGAGGGGAAGTCGTAGTCGCGACAGGGAGTACATTTAATCTAATTTCATCTGTATTTGTTTGGCCAGTGATAGCAGGGGAGATAGTAACAGTATTAGCATCAGTTACAGCAGTTATATAAGATACTGCATTACCTCGAGTTACATTTACCACTAAATCACCGACTTTAGATGATGCAAATGCACCTGATTCTACGATTGTGGTTGTATTTGTGCCTGAATCAGCGGATGCGATAGTTGAGCTTGTTAATGTAAAGGTAGCGCTAGCCCAGCTTGAGAATCTGATTCTATATTCTCGGCTTGCTGATGTGTCAACCAATCTTACGATTCCCCCCACGGATTTACCAGGCTCATCAGCTGTAATTGAGGAGCCCATAACTGCGGTAGTGGCTAAGGCTGATTGAACTGTAGCATTATATCTGTCCTTAATAATGCTTCCTCCAGCACCAGATAGTCTAAATACAGCAACCTTATCTCCTTCACGAGTATTTCCAACAGAGATTGTAACTTTAGTTGGAGCTTCGACGACGGTACCTTCATCTGTTTTTAGCTGGAAGTTATTTGC
>CAYXTY010000057.1:2151-5096 GCA_964468505.1 uncultured Gammaproteobacteria bacterium | reverse complement strand
ATAATTAACCCTTAATGAATGACCTTTCAGAAAAAAAAGAAAAGGCTACAAGAGAATTCCCCACACTTGGAAAAATTCTCCCTGAAAATTTTCCAAAACATATCTTTATAATCCCTGATGGAAATAGAAGGTTTGCTAAAAAAAATAATAGACCCTCGTTTTGGGGACATGAAAAAGGATTTAAGGTAGCTATTAATCTACTTAGATTTTTTAGACCTTTCCCTATAAAAGTAGTTACGCTTTGGGGATTTTCTTCTGACAATTGGAAAAGAGATGAAACAGAGATAAAAAATCTCATGAGGATTTTCGGTTTTATAATCGATAATTATTTAGACGAAATTAAAGAATATGACTCAAGATTTGTACATCTAGGCAGGCGCGATAGACTCCCAAAAAATTTACTTGAGAAAATAGAAAAAGCAGAAGAGGAAACAAAAGATAATAAAGGTCAAATTGTCTGTCTTGCATTGGATTTTGGGGGAGAAGACCAGAACGTCAGAACAGCGATTAAAGCAAGGGAAGCAAACTTTGACATAAACGAGGAAAGTATTTGGAAATTAAGAGATACGGAAGGATTAATCAGATCTGCTGATTTAATTTTTAGAACATCTGAAAGAAGAACTTCAGACATAGGCTTTCTAAATGGAAAACATTCTGTTTTATTTTTCTCTGAAGATAAATTATTCCCAGAAGTTACTGAAAAAGATCTTGTGGAGGCAATTAGCTATTATGCACAAACAAAAAGAAATGAGGGTAAATAATGCTAGATTATTATAAAGAAAAACAATTTATTGCGAGTGTTGATAAAGATGAAAATATTCTTGGGGAAATTGAGAAATGGGAAGCACACAAAAAAGGTATTTTACATAAAGCTCTGACTGTAGCGCTAATCTTCAATGGGAAATTTATTGTTCAACACAGAAAACATGTAGCATTTGATAAAGTTTATGATGTCACTTCTTCATCACATCAATTATTTATTAATGGAAAATTACAAACCACAGAAGAAGCTACGATTAAATGCTTGGAAAGAGAATGGAATTTAAATAAAAAATATTTAAAAAATTTAAAAAATCTGGGACCGATTTATTACAAAGCAAAAGACAAAAATAGTGAATTTACAGAACATGAACTTTGCGATGTAATTTCAGCAGAAGTCGAAAGCAAACCAGAACCAAATTTAGATTTTTCTTATGACTCACTACTAGTGAGCAGACATGAATTAACTGATAAAAAATCTAGGATATATAAAAATCTCGCACCTTGGGTAAAAGTAATGATTGAGGAAGATAAAATTTAACGTTTTGGAGACTGCTTTGTTCTTCTTGCTTTTCCACCTGTTCCAACTTTTCTTCGTTCTCTAACTCTTGGATCTCTTGTTAATAATCCACTTTTTCTTAATGCTGGCTTAACTCCTTCATCCATTGCAGCTAGCGCACGAGATACTCCTAAAACAAAAGCTCCTAGCTGAGATGTTGTTCCTCCGCCTGCTACTTTTGCAGTTACAGCATATTTATTTAAAGCATCTGCTGTTTTTAAAGGTGCTTCGTATTTAGATTTTGCTACAGCTCCACCAAAATATTCTGAGATTATTCTTCCATTTACTACCAGATCTCCTTTTTTAACAGCGATCTCTTCAAATTTTAGAGAATCTGGAACCTTAGAATAAATCCTAACTCTAGCAACTGCTGCACGACGACGTCCAACCGCAAACATAAAGTCTTTATATTTCTTGGTTCCTCCAACTGTTGTTTTTAATTCTTCTGCCATATTAAGCTGTTGCTCCTTTGAATTTTTCATTATACTCATGTGTCTCTGTTTCGTAAACCTTTAATCTTCCGAGCATTTGATCTCTTAATTTATTTTGTGGA
Organism: uncultured Gammaproteobacteria bacterium; assembly: GCA_964468505.1. Lineage (GTDB taxonomy): Bacteria > Patescibacteriota > Microgenomatia > Levybacterales > UBA12049 > 2-01-FULL-39-10-A. The sequence goes on along the minus strand of CAYXTY010000057.1, from coordinate 3,225 downwards.
AGCATTCCCTTTACTGCATGCACGATTATATCTTGTGACTTTCGCGCTCGCAAATCTCCTAAAACTTCTTCTTTATATCCTCCTGGATATCCTGAGTGACGTCTGTATAATTTATTACTTTCTTTATTACCAGTGACTTTAACTTTTTTTGAATTAGTAACAACTACAAAGTCTCCACAATCTAAGTTTCTAACAAAATATGATTTCCCTTTTCCCATAAGAAGACCTGCGATCTCCGTAGAAACTCTTCCTAAAGTCTTTCCGTCAACATCGATTAAATGCCATTCTCTTTTTATTTCGTTAGCTTTTGTTGCTTTCATTATTTAGTCTCCTTTTTTGCTACTTTTTTAACAATCTTTTTAGCTGCTGGCTTTTTTACTTCTTTTTTAGGTGCAGCAATTTTCTTAACTTCTTTCTTTTCAGGCTTTGAAACTACTACGACCTCTTCGCCCTCAACCCATTCTAGTATAGCCATTGATGCGTTATCTGAAAATCTTCTACCTGTTTTTATGACTCTTGTGTATCCCCCAGCTCTATTTTTAAATCTAGGTCCAACCTCATTTATCATTTTATCAATTAATTCTTGATCTTTAATTATTCCCTTAAGAAGTCTTCTTGCTGATGCTTCATCTTTCTTAGCTTTTGTTACGATTTTTTCTACATCTCCCTTAATAGATTTTGCTTTTTCTTCTGTTGTAGTAATTTTTCCGTGTAGAATCATAGCAGAAATAAGGCCATTAAATAATGCCTTTCTCTCATTTTTATCTCTTTTAAATTTTCGTCCAAAAACTTGTTTTCTCATTTATATACAATAAATGCCTGCCCGCAATACCTATGTGCATGCGTTGCAGGCGGGGCACAATTAAACGCCCATCAAACTTTAACTAAATTAGGCTGAGAGCTCTATTCCCTTTTCTCTTAACTTTTCTTCAATTATAGAAATAGACTTTCCTCCCATGTTTCGCATAGAGATGAGGTCTTTTCTTGGTGCTTCAACTAATTGACCAATTGTTTCAATTCCACCATTTCTAAGTGAGTTATAAATTCTAGTTGGAAGATCTAACTCATCAATTG
>CAYXTY010000057.1:0-2141 GCA_964468505.1 uncultured Gammaproteobacteria bacterium | reverse complement strand
AGATCTAACTGAATCTGATTCTACGTGATCTGCAGCTTTTGGTTCATATATTTGATGGAAATATGAATTTAGAGTTCTTGCAGCTTGATCAAGTGCCTCTTTTGGTGAAACAACTCCGTTTGTCCAAATGCTTAGATTTAATTTATCTAAGTTTGTTTGTCTTCCAACACGAGTTGCGCTAACAGAGAAATTTACTCTCTTAACTGGTGAATAGATAGCATCAGTTGGGATTACTCCTAAAGATGTGCTTCTTCTTTCTTCTGATAGAGAATATCCATATCCTCTTTCAATTGTCATTTCCAGCTCTAGCTTTGCTTTTTTATCAGCAAGCGTTCCAATATAATGGTCTGGGTTTGCTAATTCTACATCTTCTGGTAGCTCTAGATCTTTTGCTGTAATTTCCATTGGACCTTTTACAGAAAGTCTAACTATGCTTTGGTCTTTTGAATTTAGAAGCTTAAAGTTTAGGCCTTTAACATTTAGAAGAAGGTCAACAACATTCTCCTTGAGTCCTGGAACTGTAGAGAATCTGTGCTTTGCTCCGTTAATTTTTACTGATGTAACAGCAACTCCTGGAATGGAGATTAATAGAACACGTCTAATAGCTGTCCCTATGGTGTGGCCATAGCCCGGCTCCAAAGGTTCAATTACGAACTCTCCGTAGTCGTTTGTAAGCTTTTCTTCGATAACTTTGAAATTAGGTTCTATCATAAAGATTTATTCTACCATTATCTGGAATAATATTCAATGATCAATTGGGTATTGAAAGGGACCTCTAGATCTTCTTTTTTTGGCATTCTTAAAAGCTTTCCCACGCTTCCTTTACGCTCAACATAGGACACAAACTCTTTCTTTTCTTCCATAGCCTGTAATATTAAGGGATTTGCTTGAGATTTTGCGCCAACTGAAATTACGTCATCTGCTTTTAATTGATATGACGGAATATTGATTTTTTTATCGTTTACTAAAACATGTCCATGAGACACTAATTGTCTTGCTCCTGCTCTAGACCTTGAAAATCCAAGTCTATAAACTACGTTATCAAGTCTTGTCTCAAGAAGAGCTACTAAAAGCTCACCTGTTTCATCTTTTTGATTTTCTGCAAATTTAAACATCTTCTTGAACTGCTTTTCCATAATTCCGTATGTTACTTTTGCTTTTTGTTTTTCTCTAAGCTGTGTTCCGTACTCTGATGGTCTTTTCTTTCTTTTTCTTGCATGCTGTCCAGGTGGTATATTAAGTCTTCTTGCTAAGGAATTAGAAGTCTTATCTAAAAGATTTACTCCTTCGCGTCTACTTAATTTATGTTTTGGTCCAGTATATCTTCCCATAATATTTAAATTCTTCTTTTCTTACTTGCCCTTGGCCCATTGTGTGGGATTGGCGTAATGTCTGCAATTTGAATTATTGAAAGTCCTGCACTCTTAATAGCACGCAATGCAGAATCTCTTCCAGCTCCTGGTCCTTTTACGTAAACTTCAACACTCTTCATTCCTCCAGCAATTGCTTTCTTTGCTACTGTCTCTACAGCTGTAGTAGCCGCAAATGGAGTTGATTTTCTTGTTCCTTTAAATCCTGATGCTCCTGCGCTACTCCAGCCTACAGTATCACCCTTATTATTTGTGAAAGTTACTAATGTATTATTAAAAGTTGCAGTAATATAAACCTTACCGCTCTCAGTAATTCTACTAACTTTTTTCTTTGTAACTGTTTTTTTAACTTCTGCTTTTGCCATAGTTATTTAGTATCTAGTCCCATTTTTGTTGCTACTTCTTTCTTGATAGCTCCAATTGTGACTCTCTTTCCTCTCTTTGTTCTAGCATTTGATCTTGTTCTTTGACCTCTTGCTGGTAAATTTCTAGCGTGTCTCATTCCTCTGTATGCACCTATATCTTTAAGCCTTCTAATATTTCCATTTACTTCTGTTCTTAAGTCTCCTTCTATTTTATATCCTTCTAGTGCCTGCTGAATTCTTTTTTGCTCTTCTTCAGTTAAAGTGTTTACTCTTTTTGCGCCGTCTACTTTAGCTAGTTCAAGAATTTTATGGACATTATTCCTACCTACGCCATAAATATAAGCTAGCGATATTTCTAATTTCTTTTCTTCTGCTGGTTTTAAAGCTGCATGTTTTGCTAACCGTT
>CAYXTY010000056.1:0-5140 GCA_964468505.1 uncultured Gammaproteobacteria bacterium | reverse complement strand
TTTGGTTTTTCGCGTCGTGCCAAATATATAAACGGTAGTGCGGCCCACTGAAATATTGAGGAAGCCAAATAAGACGCCGGATATCCATTATTATCTGCTACTTTTCCAAGTGCTGGCTGAATTCCCACAGCTCCAGCTGAGCCTAAAAGTGAATCAAATGAAAGAACCGTAGCTCTTTGTTCTGAAGGAATTAAGCCATTTAAATAAGCTTGTCTGATCGGGCTAATCGCCGCGAACAATAAACCCCAGAGGAAAATTAAGCCAATTGCACCGTAAAAATTACCTACCTGAGAAACTACTACTAAGATAAGACCTGTTAGAAATGTTCCCAAAAATATCGCAGATGTTCTTTTTTTAAATAATTTTCTTATTCTGGAAGCTAAAATTCCTCCTGCGATTTGTGAAAGACCAGTTAATGCTGCAATAAGACCAGCTACTGCATAAGCTGTTTCATCGCCGTAAAGCTCTAGTAAAAATGGCTGTAGTGCATAGAAAACATAAAAACTAACTCCTGATGCAAAAGGAGCTGTAAGCATGATCCACCTAACGGGTGGGTTTTTAATTCCCAGGTCAATTGATTTATTAAAAATCTTTTTCATTTCATGAATTGGGTTTTTTGGCCTGCTAGGAGTAAACCCTAAATCTTGCATCAAAACAAATGCCATAGCGAAATTTATCATTAAAACCGCGGAGCGAAGAATATATGGGACTCCTAGGTTTGAATATTGAGCGATGAGCCCTCCAGCAATTGCTCCGGTTAACATAGCAGCTCCTCCTACCATTTGGCCTTTTGCAAATACACTTTCCAGGCTTCCTTTAAAGTTTGTCGCTTTTAGAGCGTCAACTAGCCAAGCTTCAGTTGCGCCAGAAAAGAACGTATATCCAAGACCTAGAACCATTGAGGAAAGTGCCCAGCCCCAGAAAGGACCCTGAATCTGCCACATGTATAGATAAAGAACTGTTGAGATAGCCAGCGTCAAGGCTCCCAGAAGGTAGCTGAGGCGTCTTCCATAGGTGTCGGCTATGATACCAGTCGGAACTTCAAAAATGACGTATCCTACCGAGTAGAATGCGTTTGCCAGAAATGCCTGAAAATTTGATAATCCAGCATTGAGAAGAAAAATTGTATTTATTCCCCAGATGAAAGATGTGGCTAGGGTATTACCCGCTACGAGATATAAATAGATTGTTTGGATGTTCTGGGGTTTTCTAATTAATTTTCTAAACACTTACTATTTAATATATTTTTTTAGGCTTTCTGTCAATGATTTATTGGAAAATGTTATAATCTGTTTTCAAAATGATTAACTCTGTTAGAAAAATAATAGGGCGAAAATATTATCCTCTTAATGAAATCGAAATCTCAAAAAACGCGCTTTTACATAACTATAAATATTTGTCCAAGCTTTCTGGTGTTCCCGTGGCGCCAGTTTTAAAAAGTAATGCATACGGACATGGAATAGAAATAGTAGGAAAAATTTTAGATACAGTTGCTCCCCCGCTAATTTGCGTTGACAGTATTTACGAAGCGTATCAGTTGTTAAATGCGAAAGTTAAAACCGAAGTTCTTGTGATGGGGTACGTTAGTGGAGAAAATTTGAGCGTTAAAAAGCTCCCTTTTTCTTTTTCGGTTTATACAAGCGAAATGTTAATAAATATTAAGAAATTTCAGCCGCATGCTCCGGTTCATGTTTTCGTAGACAGTGGAATGCACCGGGAAGGAGTGCCAATGGATGAGTTGCCTAAGTTTTTAAAAAAAGCAAAAAATTTGAATCTTAATATTGTGGGGATAATGTCTCATTTTGCAAAGCCTGATTCTCACACAAATGTTAATACAAAAAATCAAATTGATAATTTTGAAAAAGCGATTGAAATGGGAAAAAGTTTGGGTATAAATTTTAAATTTATTCACCTTTTCGCATCTAATGGAATTAGGAATATTGAAAATTACAAAAGAGTAGATAATTTGACCCGAAGCGGAAAAGCGCTCTATGGAATTGATGTCGAAAAAAATAGCAAAAGATTAAAACCAGTTCTTTCTTTAAATTCTACAATTATTCAAATTAAGAAATTAAAAAAAGGTGAAGCCTTGGGGTATGATTTTATTTTTAAAGCACCCCGTAATATGATGACTGCAATTCTTCCGATAGGATATAATGACGGGGTTAGTAGACGTCTTTCCAATAAAGGATTTGTAAAAGTAAATGGAAAGTTTGCACAGATTATTGGAAGAGTTAGTATGAATATAACTGTGATTGATATTACTAATATTAAAAATGTTAAAGTCGGACAAGAAGTAAATATTTATTCTAATAACCCGTTGGACAAGAATTGTGTTTTTAATGTTGCTGAAATAACTGGTGCGATTCCCTATGAAATCCTAACTCATTTAAACCCTACGACAAAAAGAATAACAATTACTTAACAGCTTGTCTTAATTGTTCGATTTCGTTTGGTGTTAGTGGTCTATATTGCCCTTCTTTCAGATTCCCTATTTTAATTGGACCAAACTGAATTCTTCTTAAGTCTACTAATTCTAAAAATATGGCCTGACACATTCTTCTAATTTGTCTATATCTTCCTTCAAAAATTTCCATTTCTAAATAAGTCATTTTCTCGACCTGTTTTACAAGTTTAACTTGCGCAGGTTGTGTAATTCCATCTGGGAGAATAATTCCATTTCTAAGCTTGTTCATTTTTTCTTCGCTTACATTTCCATTTATCGTAAGCATATATTTTTTGGGAACATGAAATTTTGGGTGAGTAGATTTATGGGTAAGCTGTCCATCATTTGTTAAAAGAATTAAGCCATGGGTGTCTTTATCAAGCCTGCCAACTGGATAAATTCTGTGAGGAGTGTCGATTAGATCAGTTACATTTGTTCTATCGTATTCATCAGAGCTTGTTGAAATAATTCCTTTTGGTTTGTTAAGTAAAAAATAAACAGAGGATGCTTTTTTAATTTTTTTATTATTAATTCTTATATCGTCATGGTCTGCATCAATTCTTGTTCCAGACTCTCTTACGCGTTTTCCATTAACAGTTACGTTTTCATTTTTTAAAAACTGTTTGATTCCGCGTCTTGAAGCGATGCCATTATTTGCTAAAAACTTATCAAGTCTTTGAGTTAAGTTTTCTTCCACTTAATTTCCTCCTGTAAATTTTTTAATAATTTCTTTTAATTGTTCAATCGACGCCTCATCGTAAATTGAAACTTCTAGAGTTTCTAATTTCTTTTTTACAAATATTTTTTTATTTTCTTTTAACTTTTCCGGAGTCGCTAAATCTTTCTTTGTAAAAATTATTAATTCTGGTTTTTCTAGAAGCTCGGGATTATATTTTTCAAATTCTCCTCTTACTATTTCATAGACTTCTTTTACGTTTTCCTCAGTTGAGTCAATGCAGTGAAGAATTATTTTTGTTTTTTCAATATGTTTTAAAAATCTAATTCCCAATCCTTTTCCTGTTGATGCTCCTTCAATAAGTCCTGGAATATCTGCTAAAGTAATATCTTCAAGCATTCCAATATTTGGTTCAAGAGTTGTGAATGGATAATCTCCAACTCTTGGAGTCGCATTTGTGAGCATTGCTAAGAGACTGCTTTTTCCAGCATTCGGAAGCCCAGCGAGACCAGCCTGGGCAATTATTTTTAATTCAAAAATTAAATCTTTTTCTTCTCCTTCGCCTCCTGGTTCTGCAAACTTAGGAGCTTGACGGGTAGCGCTTTTAAATTCATTATTTCCTCTTCCTCCTACGCCACCTCTTGCGATTAAAATTGGCACATCGTCCCGTACTTCGAAGGTTTGATTTGTTTTAGTGTCAGTTACTTGGGTGCCAATTGGAAGTAAAATCGTAGAATGTTCTGCGTTTTTTCCGTAAAGATTATTTCTTCCTCCAGGAATTCCATCGATTCCTCTAATTTTTTTCTTAAATCTAAATTCTTTTAAATCGTTAATGTTAGTTGAGCCTTGAAGAAATACATTTCCGCCGTTTCCCCCATTTCCTCCATCAGGACCACCCTTAGAAGTTTGGCCATTTCTTATAAAAGAAACTGCGCCGTTTCCCCCATTTCCTGCTTTTAAATTTACTTTTACAAAATCAATTAACATATCTTAATTATTCCACAAATGTTAATGCAATTCCTCTTTTTCCTGCTCTTCCGGTTCTTCCAATTCTGTGAACATAATCTTCATAAGAAGCTGGTTCATCATAATTAATAACATGGCTTACATCTTCAATATCCAGTCCACGGGACGCGACATCTGTAGCGAGCAAGATTTGGATATCTCCATTTTTAAATCCATCAAGAGCACGTTGCCTTTGTCCCTGTGATTTATTTCCGTGAATTGAAGCAGCTCTAAAACCTCTCATGATTAATGTTTTTGATAATTTTTCTATTCCCCATTTAGTTCTACCAAAAATTAGTACCTTACTAAATTCCTCTTGTGCTAATAAATCGTGAAGTTTATCTATTTTTTGATTTTTGTCCGAGACTCTTATAATATCTTGTTCAATTGTTCCTGCGGTTTCTTGAGTTTTTACAGAAACCGTTATTGGATCTGTTACAAAATTTTGTAAAATCTCTCGAGTTTTTCCGTCAACAGTTGCTGAGAAAAATAGCGACTGTCTTTTTTGAGGAAGCTGAGAAATTAGATATTTAATATCATTAATAAATCCGATATCAACCATTCTATCTGTTTCATCCAGCACTATATTTTGAAACATCATAAGATTTAATTTTCTGCGTTGTACTAAATCCTTAAGTCTTCCTGGAGTTCCTATCACGAAGTGAGGATTTTGTCTTAAGTTAGATTCTTGTCTGTGAAGATTTGCGCCGCCAATACAAATTAAAGCTTCTAAATCTGTTCCTTTTGCAAAAAATTTAAATTCATCTTTTATCTGCATTGCAAGCTCACGAGTTGGAGCCATAATTAAATAAGTTTTATTAATTAAAGGGATTAAAAAAGAAGCTGTTTTTCCTGTTCCTGTATTTGCAATTCCTATAACATCCCTGCCATTAATAATTGCAGGAATTACCTGGTCCTGGATTGGAGTTGGCGCTTTATAACTATGCTCTAGAATATTTCTTTTTATTTTTTCATCAATTTGAAAAGTTTCAAAACTATTTATAGGTTGAAAT
>CAYXTY010000055.1:0-5195 GCA_964468505.1 uncultured Gammaproteobacteria bacterium | reverse complement strand
TCTTTCCCTTACCGCCCACAAATGTTTCATCTATTTCAACAATTCCGTCTAACATACCGCCGTCCTGCTCCATAAGTTTTCTAATCATTTTGAACATTCGGTGAGCTGTCTTGTATGAAACGCCTAATTCTCTTTCTAATTGCTTTGCTGATATTCCGCTTCTTGTCTTAACCATTAAAAACATGGCATAAAACCAAAGTCTTAAGGAAACGGCGGAGTGTTCAAAGATTGTATTGGTTAGAGGACTTATCTGAGTACCGCAGAAACCACAGGAAAAAGTAGTTCTACCTTTTAGCGGATAATACTTTCTGAGGAGATTACATTTGCTACACATTACGCCCTTTGGGTATCTCATTTTGTATATTTCTTCCAAACATTTTTCATCACTAGAAAATCGTTTTAAGAAATCTTTGAGGGTAAATTTGCTATTCATAAGTTAATTATGCACTCTTTATTACGTGCTGTCAATGCCTAATAATGTAAAATTTAATTGAAGCTAATTCAGCCACACGTTACGTGCTGAAAGTACATATGTGCCGATATTGGTCTAGTGTGATGTCTTTTGTCTTATTGTATGGGTCATGATTCAGTAGTATTATTATTTTTACCTCAAATACGCAAGTATTGAAAGGCAGGATCTTTAGCAATAAAGAAACCCCGAAAAGACTCCAGCAATGGAGTTTTTTTGTACCTAAAATTAGAGTCCTATAGTTTGACTTTCGAAGCTAAAAGATGTAGAATTTCCTCTCTGTTAGTATTGACATACATTACTGATAGCAAATAAAATTAATCTTTATGGCATTTGAAACTTTAAAAAGAAAACTTACTGATCAACAGCTTAAAGAAGCTGAAGAAAAAAGGCTGAGAGACGCTGCTATCGCAACAAGATCTGCTTTAAGATTTGCTGCATATGAAGCTAATCCTAGAGCTGTAAAAAGCGCATTTAGAGTTGAAAAAACTACAACAAGAGGACTTGTAACTATTATAGTTAATCCCGAAAACCCTGTAATCGCCTCATGGATTCAAAAAGATATTTCGCGGGATTACATCGAGACTAAAAGATACAAGCTTTCAATAGGAGTGGACGGAGAAATGACTGCCTCAACCCAAACTCATAAGAGAATAATGAATGAAGTACCAATTAGTCAGCCGTTGGTGGTTAGATTTGGACCAATTTATTATGCAACCAGAGAGTATCCATCAGTGGATACTCATGCATTTGATAAGCTTGAAAAAGGACTGCATGATTTTAGCCATGAGCCTCAATCATTTACTCCCACTGCAAACTTTTTAGATGGATTAAGACGAGATATTCTAAGAGATCCAATTCACAGAGTAGTGCCAGCAAAGCCTGTTGTTATATCAGGAGATTTAACGCCGCACCAGGTTATAGCATTTCCCCACACTCCCCTCTCTCGCGTCGGTTAATTCCGTGTATTTGACTAACAATTGACGTTAGCTTATAATCCCGGATTATGGCCATTCCAGATAGACAAATCGCAAGCTTAAGACGAGCAGTTGATGAGCTAAGAGATGATGCAGATAGCTCAAGAAAAATGACAGATCTATATAAAGATCCGATAAGATTAGCGAGAAAAACATTTAAAGAACAGGGACTCGAAATCGACGGATCGCTAGCATTAACACCAGAGGTTGCTCTCACAATGCCTTCCCCGGTGGGGCACCGATATGGACTTTTTCTTGAAAGAGGAAGTACAGATGAAGGAATTGATAGATACTTAGTGCAGGCGAGTGTTCCAGGTCTTGGAAACGTAACTATGTTTACTATGAGTGGTTGGGATGTTAAAAGAGGGATAGATCCAGAAGTTAGAGATTGGCGAGGCAGACCTGCTACTGAAGCTAGTCTTGGGCTAGCATCTGCAATAATTAGACACATAAATGACACCTTAACTCCTCAATAATTCAATAGTGACTTTATTTGAGCTATAATATAAGCTCATGAAAAAGATCTTCATACTTTTATTCTTATTCCTCTTTTTGTTTACTGGGAATGCTAATGCTATCTATGATCCCGCTTCTGTGCCAAACAATAAAGTTGGAGTCCATATACTCTTCCCTACTGAGCTTGATAAAGCTAAAGAGTTGGTAAATTCGAATGGCGGAGACTGGGGCTATGTAACTATTCCTATTCAATCAGGCGATAAGGATCTACGGAAATGGCAGGAGTTTATGGATAACTGTAAAAAACTTCATCTGATTCCGCTAGTTAGACTTGCAACGCACGGAGATTATTTTGAGACAACTACTTGGAAAAAACCGCAAGACGATGACATAGTAGATTTCGCTAACTTCCTAAATTCTCTGGACTGGCCTACAAAAAACCGTTACATAATTGTCTATAACGAAGTTAATCGTGCAGACGAGTGGCAAGGACAAGCAAATCCTTCTGAATATGCACGAATTCTTTCTTATGCAGTTACGGTTTTTAAATCTAAAAATCAGGATTTTTTTATAATCTCTTCTGGCATGGATAACGCTTCAGTAACAGCCAACGGAACATATAATCAGTTTGACTTTTTTTCATTCATGAATGGTGAAGTTCCAGGAATTTTTAATCAAATTGACGGAATATCATCTCATTCGTATCCAAATCCTGGCTTTTCTCAGCCTCCAGATGTTTTAACTCCAAGGAGTATTTCAAGCTATCAGTACGAATTGGCAGAAATAGCTAATTATTCAAACAAAGAATTACCGGTTTTTATTACAGAAACAGGATGGAGTCAAGACGCGGTATCTAAAGAATTAGCTGGCAAATATCTCGTTCAAGCATTTAATGAAGTGTGGAATGATCCTCAAGTCGTAGCTGTAACACCATTTTTATTAACTGCTGGTGGCGGACCCTTTGAACAATTTTCACTTACAACTCCTAGTCATGAGAAGAACGAAGTTTTTAAGGAGCTAGAAGCACTTCCTAAAACATTGGGCGCACCAAAACTATCTCCTGTCAGAAAAGTTCTTGGACAAGAAAAGGACGGAATATTTCCTGTAAAAAATTTCTCCCATCACGCTGTTAATCAAATTGGAGAGGGCGCTAAAGCAATCGTAAAGCTTCTCTTCCTAGGATTTTAGTGTGCTATAATTTGTGAGACACTAGATGGATAGCGATAAAGATAACATAAAGTTTGAGAGCCTTACCCATGGACAACTATCCCCTGACGAAGTTCTTCAAATGATCAAAGATTTCTTAGAGGAAAATCCGAAAAGCGAATATAGTCTTGTGATAGGAACTGACTCTCATGAAATAACTGGTTCAAATTTAAAAAGCAGGAAGATTAATTTAGTTACTGCAGTTGTTGTTCATAGACGTGGTTTTGGAGGCAAATATTTCTGGAATAGGAAATCTGTTGAAAACATCCACTCTTTAAGAGAAAAGATTTACGCTGAGACAATGACTTCTTTAAATTTTGCTTCAACTTTTGTGCCTCTTTTAAAAAAGAGATTAAACGGTCAGTCTCCAAATTACAACTTAGAGATTCATATTGATGTTGGTGAGCATGGTGATACGCGTGAGATGATTAAAGAAGTTGTAGGAATGGTAACTGGAAGCGGATTTGTCGCAAAGACAAAGCCTTATGCATATGGAGCTTCTTATGTCGCTGATAAACACACTTAATTATGAGAAAAAAATCTAATACAAAACTTGAATGGGAAGAAGCAACGGATGTAAAGCGTGATTTAAAAAAAATCATTCATACTCTGGAATTTGATCATATTCAAATATCGCGTGTTTTTTGCTACAGAACTGAAGGAAGTAAAGCTAGAGCATATGCGAGAACTTGGATGATGCCGAAGATTTTTCAGCACGCTTTAGATATTCAGCCTGCATATGTAATAGAAGTATTATCAAAGTACTATGACAAATTAAGTGAAGATGAAAAGTCAAAAGTTTTAATCCACGAACTTTTGCATATTCCAAAAAACTTTTCGGGTGCACTTCTCTCTCATAGAGGTGTAAATCGACACATAGGACATGACTCAAATGCATTATTTAAAAAATACAAACAACTTAAAGATCAATGATAACTTTAATTCACGGAAACGATACTCTAACTTCCCGCAAATATTTCTTAGATCAAAAAGATATAGAATCACTTACTTTTGACGCTGAGAGTATAAACGTAGTAGAACTAGAGCAATCCTTAGCTGGATCCGGTCTTTTTGGATCTACAAAAAAAATATTTATTGAAAATCTTTTTTCCAGAAAATCTGCAAAGAATATTGAGTCCATCGGCAAATTATTAACTTTGTATAAAGATACGGAAGTATTTTTCTGGGCTGATAAAGAAGTTGGTGTTAAGGTTCTTGCTTCATTTCCCAAAGTTGAAAAAAAAGAATTTAAAATTCCCCAAAACATATGGAATTTTCTAGATAATATTAGGCCTCTCACTCCCTCAAATGTCACTTCTTTTCATAGAACTTTAAATGAAGCAGAACCTGAAATAATTTTCGCGATGATTCTTCGCCAGTTTAGGCTTATGCTAGGATTAATTAACACTTCTAAGGAAAATATTGATGAGGTAAAAAGAATTGCTCCCTGGCAGAAAACAAAACTTATGAGGCAAGGATCTTTATTTGGTGAAGAAAAACTTAAAACTATCTACAAAATGCTTTATAAAATTGATAAGACTACAAAAACAGGAAAAACCAATTTAACACTCACACAAAATATTGACATTCTACTTCTGCAAATATAATATTACTTTTATGACAATTGATCCCTCAATCTTTAAATCCTACGACATCAGAGGCACATATCCAGATAAAATCAACGAAGACATCTCGCGAGAAATAGCTAAAGCCATTCACTTATTTTTCTCCAAAAAACTTGGTAAAAATGACTTTACTATAGTTTTAAGTCGAGATATGAGAGTCTCATCCCCTACTATCTTTGAGGCTGTTAAGGAAGTTTTGGTAAAAAGAGGAGCTCACGTAATAGATCTAGGTATCGCCTCCACTCCTACATTTTATTTTGCGGTTTCATATTACAAATATGACGCAGGAATTCAAATAACAGCTTCACATAATCCTAAAGAATATAACGGAATTAAATTTGTAATGAATACTCCTCAAGGGCTTCTCAAAATTGGAAAGCCAACTGGTATGGATGAAATCAGGGAGTTATCTGTAAATGGAGTTCAGGACATCGAAGAAAAAGAAGGAACTGTAACTAAAAA
>CAYXTY010000054.1:3060-5244 GCA_964468505.1 uncultured Gammaproteobacteria bacterium | reverse complement strand
TTGTGAGCCGCACAGGATTTGAACCTGTAACCGATTCCTTAAGAGGGAATTGCTCTACCGTTGAGCTAGCGGCCCGAAATAATTTCTAATTTTTCTTTTCTTGTTAACTTTTTTATCTGAGCTTCTCTGATTGAAGCCTCAGATCTGTCTTTAAGTGCCTCATTATACACTAATTTTACGGGTAATTTACCTAATAGAGATTTCGAACCCTTTTTAGCATTATGCGTTTGGATTCTTTTCTCAAGATTATTGGTAATCCCAGTATATAGAGATTTATCTGTTCCTTCCAAAATGTAAACGAACCAATTCATTATTGCGCGTCTGGCAGGAGTCGAACCCGCAACCCCTTCGTCCGAAGCGAAGTGCTCTATCCATTGAGCTACAGACGCACGGTTAAATTTTAACAGATAGCCTCTTCGTACTCAAGAATAATACTACAAAGATCTATAAGAACATTGGGGAAGACCAGAGATATTTGTCGGCTCCAAACCTCTTGTACGTAATATTTCTATAACTGGCTTTACAGCCTTTGATGCATTACTAATTGACCGAGTTAAACCTATGCCGTCATGAAACACAATAATACTCCCGTCATGTGCTCCGGAGAATTTTCTTATCTGCTCTTCAACCGAAGCATCTCCTTCAGCAAAATTAACAGGATCCGGTATGGGAGTTCTTAAACCGGCGATTCTCGCTGTAGCTACTGCAATAGGCTGTAGAAGTGTATGCGGACGGAAGTATTTAATTTCCATTCCTGTTATTCCCTCTAATTCCCATAAGGACCGTCTTAAATGCCTAGGTCCAAAACCAGTGAGCGCTCTAGTTCTAAAAGTCGGCGTAAAATCTCTTGGACCATGATATCCTATTTCGTGCCCAGCATCTTGAACCTCATATAGAACTCTGCCAAATCTAATAGGATCATTTCTTTTGAAATCTTTTGCATTTTCAGTAATCCAAAACAAAGTCGCAGGAGACTTTGCATCCCTTAATGCACCTAGAAAATCCTCAACCGTACTCGGATGAGGTCCATCATCGGACGTAATCGCTACCTTTGGTATCTTAAAATCTTTAGCGCTTGAACCATATAGCAATGTTTCACTCATAACACTATTATTATAGGCCTAATTATTAACAAAGTCAAATCTAAATCTAATTAAAAACATAAGGACAAATTAAAATTTAATTTGCAATAATATATCATTCTGATACAATATTTAAGGCTAAATTAATATATGGAAGGTTTATCGCGAAGCTGGAGAAGTTTTAAAAAGTCCGTAAAGGAGTTCCACACTAAAAAACCGCACATCGAGTTTTTTACTGCACTTCTAACTATTCCTGTACTTTTGACAGTTATAATCCTTAATCTTAATAATTTAAGAGAGGAAGACAAACAAGAAACTCCCAAGAATCAAACCATAGTCATAACTCAGGCCGCTCCAAATGAAAAAGAAGTAATTGTCACTACTGAAGCTTGTGAGCCAGGAATAGGAGACATAAGCATAGTTAATCCTGAAGAAGGGGACGATGTTTCTGGAAATCCAGTATCCGTAGATATAGTTTATGAACCAGAGGGTTTCTGTGAGGTAGTGTGGTCTTACAGAATTAATAACGGATCGTGGTCTTCATATGATGATCGCTCGATTGCTTTATATAATCTTCCAAGTGGTGAAATAAAATTTGATCTAAGAGTAAAAAGTGTAGTTAATACAACACAAAAAACCCTAACTAGAAATTTCAACTATTCTGGCGGAGGATCAGTAAGCGTTACCCCAGCTCCAACCATTACACCTACTCCATAATTATTGGCTTTAGTAAGCACTTCAGATATAATTTATCTTAATGAATTCTAAATTTGTTTCTTGGGGGAAATTTTTAATAGGCTGGCCACTTTCCATAATCGCAATTATTTATATTACAAGATTTCTTATAAATAGCGGGGGAGGGGCAATTCTTGAAATCTCAAGCATAAATATTCCTTATCTAACTATTGGGTTTATATTTTTCTTTATATGGTTTTATTTAAGAGCTTATGCATGGCAATTGTTTTTAAAAAAAGAAGGACATAAATTGTCCCTACGAGAGACTGTATACAGATGGGAATTTTCAGAACTTAAAAGATTTGTCCCAGGAAATGTTTGGTCATTTTTGGGAAGAGTTTCTCTATTTGAAGATCAAGGAGTCCCA
>CAYXTY010000054.1:0-3050 GCA_964468505.1 uncultured Gammaproteobacteria bacterium | reverse complement strand
TCAAAAGCGGCAGATATACTACCCCCAGAAGCATCCCAAAAAAAGTTATCGCAAAAGGGCTTTTATATGAAATCGAGCTAGTAATTTCCGCTTCATTATTCTTATCAATTTTTTCGATTCCTTTAGTTGTAAATTATTTAGGGCTAAACATTCCATATATTTCTTTAATATTTTCTTTATTAATAATTACATTTACTTTAGTTTTTATATTTTCAGAAAAACTACCACTCGGTAAATTAAAAACTCTTACCCCAAACCTAAAACCCAAAGATAATTTAATATTTTTCTCTATATACGTAGCGTCTTGTTTCTTTTTTGGCGCTGGTACATTTTTCGCTGCACACTCTTTAATACCCTTAGATTTTTCAAAGTTTTTAGAATACGTTGGATTTTTTTCTTTCTCTCTTTTAGTAGGCTACCTTTCATTCTTAACGCCATCCGGACTAGGCGTACGAGAAGCAGTTATAACTTTTGGGCTTTCAAAAAGCATTTTAATACCTCAAGCTGCACTAATCGCTATTTTTTCAAGAGTCATATTAATAATATCTGAGCTTATATTTTTACTTTTTGCTTTCGTATGGAAAAATATTTCAAAAAAATAAAACATCACTGGCAGGAAATCGCAGTAATCATTTTTGCATTCGCTTACTCTGTTTACTTTAACGTCGCGAGCTTTCTTAGATACGACAATTACTATACTGGAAGATTTGACCTCGGTAACATGGCTCAGACTGTTTGGAATACTACCCAAGGAAATCTTTTTACATTAACTGATCCAAATGGAACTCGTGAAGTCTCGCGTCTCGCATTTCATGCTGATTTTATTTTAGTTCTTCTTTCTCCTTTTTACGCACTTTGGCAAGACCCGCGAATGCTTCTTTTCATCCAAACATTAATTCTGTCGCTTGGTGGAATTTTCGTATATTTAATCGCACGCCATATTCTTAAAGATCGCACCTTATCAGTCATCCTGTCTCTTTGCTACTTCCTAAATCCCGCAGTGCAGTATACAAACTTATATGACTTCCATTCCGTCACGCTTGCGACAACTTTTTTATTGGCTGCTTTTTACTTTATCCAGAATAAATATTTTACCCTTGCACTTATTTTTTTAATACTTGCTGGAATAACTAAAGAGCAAGTCTGGTTTATAACTGCGCTTATGGGTCTTTACATTTTATTTATCTCTAAACAAAGAAAATTAGGACTTTTTATTACTACAACCTCTGCATTTCTTTTTTATTATCTTATTTGGATTGCAATCCCCGCCTCTTTAGGAAGCGCACACTTCGCATTAGAATATTATTCAGATTTCGGAAGCTCTCCAGGAGACATTATAAAAAATATATTTTTACACCCTATTCAAACTATCCAAACACTGCTATTGCCAGATAGGATCGGGTACTTAAAACAATTATTCCTGCCGCTGGGATATCTTTCTCTTCTAGCGCCGTTTTTCTTAATTTTCGCAGGCCCGGATCTAGGAATAAATTTACTTAGCACAAATCCGACACTACACCAAATCTATTATCAATATAGCGCGACTGTTACACCTTTTATTTTTATTTCAGCTATTTTCTCAATTAAATTTATAAGAAAGTATATTCCTGAAGTGCCTTTTATGGCATTTGGATTCTTAATTTTAATTACTACTTTAATTAGCGCCTATACATTTGGCCCACTTCCGGGGGCTAAAAAACCAAACCTAGACATGTTCACAAAACCTTTAGCAATTAGAAGCGCCGTAGATCAGCAAATTAGTGGAATCCCGGAGCATGAATCGGTGAGTGCATCAAATAATTTGGCCTCCCATCTTTCTCACAGAAAAAATATTTATGTTGTCCCTTATGGAATAGGACAAGCTGATAAAGTTTTATTTTTAGTAACCAAGTCAGCAAATGAGTTCGAGTTGAAAGCTTTAGAAAATATAAAAAATGATCCTAATTTTTCCTTAATTTTTAATCAAGATAATTTTTATGTATTCAAAAGAATAAGTTCTTGATAATATTAACTTATGCCCAAAGTTATAAAAGCAAATGGCGAGAGTGAGGATTTTTCAGAAAAGAAATTAATTGACTCCATTCATCGTGCAGGAATTCCAGAAAATCTTCAAGCTGAAGTCGTAGAGCATGTAAAACAAAATCTTTACGAAAATATCCCGACTCATGAAATTTATTATCACCTCGAAGAATTTTTAGGACACACAAAGAGTCCTTATTATAAAAATAAATATTCTTTAAAACGCGCGCTCATGGATTTAGGCCCCACAGGTTTTCCCTTTGAAGCTTATATCGCTGAGGTTTTAAAAATGGAAGGATATGAAACGATAGTAGGAGAAACTCTGATGGGAAAATGCGTAACGCATGAAGTAGACATAATTGCTCAAAACGCAAATGAAAAAATTATGGTGGAATGTAAATTCCATAATCGTCCTGGATCTCGCTCTGATGTTCAGGTCGCTCTATACACAAAAGCCAGATTTGATGACTTAAAAGAGAAGCATGGTTTTACAAAAGTCATGCTAGTTACTAATACTAAGATAACAGTGGATGCTCTAGCTTATTCAGATTGCCAAGAGGTTAAAGTTTTAAGCTGGGAACATCCGGAAGGGGAGAGTCTTAGGGAAAAAGTAGAGAAGTATAAGCTCTATCCAATTACATCTTTGTCATTTTTATCTATGCCTCAAAAACAGGAACTTTTAGCAAAAAATGTAGTTTTAGTAAAAAGCATTTGTGAAAATCCAGAAATCATAAATCAAATTTCAATTCCTCTTAACAAATGGGACGAGATATTAGATGAAGCCAAAAGAGTCTGCATGATCTAGACTACTCCTACCCCATATAAATCTTCTAATTCTTTTACATTTCCAAATGGCACTCTTTTTATAATTTGACTGCCCATTCCCATCATTAACGCAGGCGTAATAACAAATTCACCATATCTATCATTTATTTGATCCATCGCATCAGATACTTTTCTCCTCTTTGCCTTCTGGTCATTAAAATCAAATAAAGACATTTGCGATTTTCCAGACTCTTCTAGGGAGTAAC
>CAYXTY010000053.1:0-5459 GCA_964468505.1 uncultured Gammaproteobacteria bacterium | reverse complement strand
GTTCCTTTAGCTTTATCTCCAACCTCTTTTTTACCAGTTGTTGCAATTGACTTCTTTCCGTCTGCTGTGACAGTTATAAACTGAGCGTTAATGATGTCATCATCTGCACTTGTAGCTTCAGTTTCTGAAAAAGTTACATTTACTTCTTCATCTTCTTCCTTTGCATCAATTCCCAGAGTAACTGTTACACTTCTGCCAAAAAGATAAACATAAAGAAATAATAAGATTATCGTCAGCGGGATTAATCCAATCGCGAGTTTTTTGCGAGATCCATTTGCGCCTTTTAAAATTTTTCCGGGGTGTACTGTTTTCATAAAACCCATAATTCCTGTCATTATAAATGCGCCGTTAACGGGAAACGGTTTTTTCTCCGCACTATTTATTTTTAGTTCTTCAGGAATTTCCCTGAATTGGTCAGCTGGAGAAATGTTATCCATAACTGCAGTTTTTGGAATCTCTTTTTCTAATGGTTTATTAGTGCTAAATTCTTCTTCGAGTGTTTCAACCTTAGCACTTGTTTGGTTTTCTGGAATTTCCCCAGAACCTTTAACATCTCCTCCCACAAACCCAAATTCTGATGCGGCTTCAGCAAGAGTTCTGTCAGTTTCCTCTTCAACTATTGGAACAGCAGCTTTTATATGTTTGGTATTTGCACTTTCTGTATCGGTAAGGGATGCTTCAAAAATTTCAAATCCCATTTGGGTAGCTGCTCCAGAAAGAACTGCTCTTGCATCAAAATTTGCTGGAAGTGCGCTTACTTGGGGGAGATGAAAAAAGTGAAGACTTTGGCTCCATTTGTGAGTTATAAATTTTTGCTGAATATCCTCTCTACCGCTATCAAAAAGAATAATTCTTGGAGGAAGGCTTTCTACGGAAAAATGTTTGAGAAGGGTTTCGACAGTTCCTACTAAGGAATCTCCAATTTCTGAAGTTTTTGATTCAATAATTTTTCCAGCTCTAATTAAAGAAAGAGTTACATTTTTTTGTCCTATTTCAGCAAGAATTGCAGTGACGGGTGCGCCTTCTTCTTTTTGAAGCAGATGTGCGATAGCTTCAGGAATAACTAAAAATCCCATTGGTTTAAATTCCAGCTCGTCACTTACTTTTTTTAGTTTTGCGAGATAAGCAGGTTTTATTTTTCCATCAGTTATCCAATCCTGCTTTACTCCAAAAATTGTTTTGTGGCTTTCTACGTCTGGAGGAAGATTTTTTTCTGCAGTTGAGACAGCCTTATCTATTGCGTCCAGTAATTCATCTTCTGAGGCTTCTTCTACGGAAGTTTTAAAATTTACGACATGTTCTCCGACGACGTTTATTTTTCCGTCAATTTCCTGAAAAACTACAGCGCTAGCTTTTTCATCACGAAGAACTAAGGAGAGGAAGAACTCCGACTTATTTTTTTTCTCTAAAAAGGGCAGTTTTGGTAAATTCATAGAGAACTAGCCTACCGTTACGTATAGGCGACGCAGGCCATTTCCAATATTCTCCTGCTTTATTATCTTAAACGATTTTACCTCATCAGTAAAGTTGACATGGGGGCCCCCGCAGAACTCTTTTGAGTACGCTTTTTCAGGATTTTTATCTCCTATTAAATATATTTTTACTTTATCAGAATATTTTTCATCAAAAAGCCCGATCGCACCTATTTCTTTTGCTGTTGTGAGTGGCATAAATTCGAAATAAACAGGCATCTTAGATTTTATTTTTTCGTTAACTGTTTGCTCTAATTCTTTAATCTCCTCCTCAGTTAGATTTCTATCAAAATTAAAATCAAATCTTACTCGCTCCGAAGTTATGTTTGAACCGCTCTGGTGAACATTAGTTCCCAGCATATCTCTTATCGCTTGATGCATAAGATGAGTCGCAGTATGTCCTCTTACAGTTTGCTCAGAATGATCTGCAAGTCCTCCAGCGAATTTTTTAGTAGCACCAGCGCGAGAAATTTCCGCATGTTTGTCGATAAGATTTGCAAGTTCTTTTTCATTAAATTCATATCCAAGGCTTTTAAGTTGAGTTGGCGACAATCCGTATGAAGACATAGATTTAAAAGCTAATTCCGCAGATATTTCTTTTCCTCCGCCTGTTTTTGAGAGCTCTTTTTCAATTAATTTTTTTGCTTCAGTTAACGTCTTTTTATAATTATTTGATTCTTTAAGAATTACTGCTTTAATTTCTTCAAACTTATTTTTTAAATCTTCATCAGTCTGGGAATATTGATTTATTACAGCGTTAATTAACGGTTCTAGGTCTTCGCTTCCGAGTGCATTCAGATTATCAGCACTTCTTCTAATAACTCTTCTTAAAATATAGCCCTGCTCTTTGTTACTCGGAATAACTCCATTGCTGCTTAAAAAAACTGAAGCAGTTAAATGGTCAGCTATAACTCTCATTTCTTTTTGGTTTTCATCATATTTTTTGTTAGTTAGTTCTTCAATTGCTTTTATGATTGGTGAAAAAAGAGAAGTTTTAAAAATATCTGATTGATTTTCAACAGCCATAAGAAGTCTCTCAACTCCTGCTCCAAAATCTACGTTTTTCTTTGGAAGCTCACTAAATCCATTTTCTTTTTTTATGTATTGCATGAAAACAGAATTTCCAATTTCTATAAATCTTCCGCAGTCGCAGTTAGGGTGGCACGCATCTCCAAATTTTTTGTCATGTGCGGTTCCAAAATCATAAAAAACCTCAGAGTCTGGGCCTCCTGGTTCTCCAACTGGCATTTTGTCTGGAGTGCCTGATCTGGACCACCAGTTTTTATCTACCCCATATGAGCGAACTCTATCAGCTGGGTTTAAACCTTCTTTATTAAATATTTCATTCCAGATTTCTATGGATTCTTCATCTGTTTGGTTAAGTTCCTTACTTTCAAATACTGTTACGAAGAGTTTTTTTGGATCAATCCCTAATTCTTTAGTTAAGAACTCCCAGAACCAGGGTAGCTGTTCTTTTTTAAAATAATCTCCGAGGCTCCAGTTGCCGAGCATCCTAAAAAAAGTAGTATGTCTATTATCTCCGACTTCATCGATGTCAACTGCCCTAAAACAATTCTGAACATTTACGAGTCTGGTGCCTTCGGGGTGAGCTTGTCCTAAAAGATAGGGAACTAAAGGCTGCATTCCAGAAGAGGTAAAAAGAGTAGTTGGGTCATTGTCCGGAATTAAAGGGCTATTCGGAATTCTTTTATGTCCGCGCTTTTCAAAAAAACTTATATAAATGTCTATGATTTCTCTAGCTGTCATGGCTAGATTATATCAGAATATAGAACTAGGATTATAAGCTCAAATCTGGTATAATAGCGTTAGAGTTAATCCATGAAATTTAAATATTTCCTCAATATTTAACTCACTTGCCCAAATAACTATGCCTAAGATTGGAAATTCAATACCAAGAAGTGAACAGCCTTGCGATAGGTGTGGAAGTAAGAGAAAGATTGCTAAAACCTGGACTGAAAAGATTAAAAATACCAATGGTTTTATGACTCTTCATCACACACAGCTTATTTGCACAAATAAAGAATGTCAGGCTGCATTTGATAAGATCATCGCAGACGATGCACAAAAAAGAGAAAAGTTAAAACTCGCTAAGGCTAAAAACGCCTAATTTCTTCTGCTATAATAGCCTCCAATGGAAAACAAACACATTGTTGCAATCGCGGGATTCGGCCTTCTTATTCTTCTTATGGTTCTTCTTGTTTTTCAATCCACTAAAACTCCTAAAATGGGTGAGGATTTAACAGGGCTAAATATGGGCCAGAATACTACTCCCACACCAGCCCCAGTCACTGAACTAACCGGAAGGGATTTAAATGTCGGTAGCTCTTCTGCGGCAGTTGTGGCAGGAGACACAGTGACAGTTCATTATATAGGTGCTTTTACGGACGGAAAAATATTTGATAATTCCTACCAAGCAAATAAACCAATTACTTTTCAGGTCGGAGGCGGACAAGTCATAAAAGGAGTGGAATTGGGAGTGGTAGGCATGATGGTGGGAGGAAAAAGGCAAATTCAGATTCCTGCAGATTTAGCATATGGAGCAGCAGGTCAGGGAAGTGTAATTCCGCCAAATACACCCTTAATTTTTGAACTAGAACTTATCGATCTGCAGCCTGTAGCTGCGCCAAACCCATCTCCTGAAGTAAGCGTTGATCCAAGTATTACCCCCGGGGAATCTCCAACTCCCGCCCCTTAATATAATCCTATAGTTTTATTCTATGGCTATTTATGCTAAAATACCCGGATGGAAAATGGAGCAAATTTAGGCATACAGCTTGAGGTTATGAGGACAGAGCTTAGAACTACTTTAGGGCAGTTTGGAGCTCATGTGAAAAATACTCACAAGGGAATTATGCCTTCCAGCTGTCACACATGTATAAATTATAGACAGATCATAGTACTTCAGGAATATCACATTGGGAATTATGTAGTGGAGTTAAGGGCAAAATCCCAAATACCTCTTTCAGAATAAAAAAAGAGAGATCCTGGGTAGATGCCCATTCACTCTCTTTTCCTGATTGCATTCCTACTACCATCAAAATCCCTAGAATTCTTCGGAATTTTGAAGAATCATCTCATTCTTTTGTCATAGCAGACGGCACTTGCCCCCAGAAGAGGGACTCCTTAGCGGTGCCTAGCGTTCATTTGTCCTGCCATAGGTTTCTCCAAATGAACTAAATCGAATGCGCTTGAGATAGTCAATCGTTATAGCTTCTGACCCTTTAACAGGTCGTCAGCTAAGCCTTTCTCCTATCTATTCGGAGTCTATAGAGATTAAAACTTGAGAGGAGTTTTGTCAACCAGAACAAACTATATCTTTTAAGTTTCTTAAGTACTATAATCGCTTGAAATGCTTGGCTTTTCTAAAATATTATCTCCTTTTAAATTTTTATTAAATTCATATAAAAAACTGGCATTTCAGATTCTCCCCCGGTTTTATAAAAAAATTCCAAAACTTATTTTAGGCGCTGCCGCAGCTTTTGGATTTTTCTCATTGGGTGTTTTGTTTGCTCTTTATGTGGTGCTGAAGGAAGAGACAGACTCGTCTAAATATGATTATTTAGCTGAAAAAGAAACATATTATCTAGATCTTATTTCAGGCTATGACGAGTTATCCCGGCTTTATAATATTCAAGGCCAGAATTTTTCAATAATTACAGACTTTAGTCTTTTGGATTCAAATCCGCAGGAAGTTTATAGAGCTATAGATAGTTCAGAAAATTATAAAGATAAAATCCTAGTCCAGCAGGGGCGCATTATGGAGCAGCGCAAAAACGCAGGATTATTAAACGAAGAGAGCAACTAGCTATTAATTCAGCCTCCAAGACAGTATAATTCAAGCATAATATGAGAATGGCGTTTGCAGAAATTCAAAGAAATCTTACTGATATTGCCAATAGGCAGTCATACACCATTGACATTCTTTACGAACTCATGGCAGCTTACGGTCGCTCCGCGTCCTCTATA
>CAYXTY010000052.1:0-5638 GCA_964468505.1 uncultured Gammaproteobacteria bacterium | reverse complement strand
ACGATATGTTAGAATAAATTAAATGAGTAAACTAATTACATGCATCTGGTTTGCCAAAAATAACGGAGAAGAGGCAGCTAACTACTACATAGATACTTTTAATTCAGCACCTGGTGATCATTCTGCAAAAATTGGAGATATCACAAAAGCTCCAAAAGCCTCTGAAGAAGTTTCAGGAATACCTGAAGGATCTGTAATGACAGCTGAATGCGAAATTGACGGAACAAGCTTCATGTTTCTTAACGGAGGCCCAGTTGAACAGTTCAAGCTTAATGGTGCTACGTCCTACATTATAGAGTGCGAAACACAAGAAGAAATTGACTACTTCTGGGAGGCCCTTTCAGCAGTTCCAGAAGCTGAACAATGCGGATGGTGCACAGATAAATTTGGTGTCACATGGCAAGTAGTTCCTAGAATTTTAGATGAAATGATGCGAGATCCTGAAAAAGCTGAGGCAGTAACAGCAGTATTTATGCCAATGAAAAAACTTGATCTTGAAGCAATCCGAAAAGCCGGGGAATAATTCTACAGTTAAATAAAATTCCCTTTTTTTCCAAACTTACTAACTATATAATAGATATCACCTATCTTTTCTGAATATTTCCTTAAATAAAAAATTCAAATTACTTAAAATTAGCTGAAATAAACTTTTAGAGGTCCCCAGTAATATTCTTGCCAACCATTTTTAATGTCTTCTTCAAATTCATCCGGCACATCTTTATGCTCAAATTCAATTTCACATCCATTGTTTTTTGGGGATAAAAGATAAGTAACTTTTGAAATTTTTCCATCTGGCCAGTCACTTGCTCGCCAGGATTGCACTATTTGTTTTCCAGGTTCTAAGATTAAATTTTCCCCATTAGCATATCCGTCCCATACAGAAAATTTCCCATTTTCTTTATTTTCTATGTGGGCTTTAGAGCCAGTAAATTTCGCATGCTTTTTCTCATCCATCAACGCATCGTAAACGTCATCTGGAGATGCGGAAATAAATATTTTTTGCTTTATCATAAAAATATTATATCAATTCCTAATTACCAATATTTAATTTTGAGTTTATTAAGCATATAATACTTATAATGCCTGAATATTTTTTAATTCTCTTTGGACTATTTACGGTTACTGTTTTTCTTCACTTAAACTTTAAAGTTAAGATTTATAAGTCTCCTAAACATTTTTTTATATTTAATTCCCTAAATCTTTTCCTTGCCACCATTTGGGATCAAATAGCAATAGCTCGCGGTCACTGGACATTTAGTTCGGAATTTTTACTGGGAATAAAAATTGGTTTTATGCCAATTGAAGAATTCTTATTTGTTTTAGTGCTTAGTTACTTTGCTTTAACTTTTTATAAAATCTTAGAAAAGAAAATATAAATCAGTTATAATTTATTCATAATGTTTTTTAAACTTTATTTAATTGCACTTCCGGTATTCTTCATAATTGATTTCATATGGCTTGCACTAGTTGCTAGAAAATTTTACCTTGATCAACTTGGAAGCTTAATGAAAACCAATATTAATTGGCCTGCAGCTCTAATTTTTTATGCTTTATTTATAGTTGGGCTAATAATTTTTGTTATTTCTCCAGCAATTGAAAAAAAATTATTAATGCATGCAATAATAATGGGCGGCCTATTTGGATTCTTCGCTTATGCCACGTATGACTTAACAAATCTAGCAACTCTTAAAAACTGGCCTTTCACATTAACTATTGTTGACATGATTTGGGGAACAGTTCTTGCAGCTTCTGTATCCGCAATTACTTATTTGATCGCTTCTAAACTGGGTCTATGAATTATTTCATAATCCTTGCTTCAATTCTTTTTATATACATGAATTTGTGGTTTGTTGTTTCATTAGTTAAAAAAAGAAATGATGTCGCAGATGAAGCATGGGGATTGGGATTTCTAGTTTTAGCATGGAGCGCTCTATTTATTTCAGGAAATATTGAGATTCAAAATATTTTAATAAACACATTAATAAGCATTTGGGGACTGCGCCTTTTTCTACATATTCACGCTCGACATAAAGGAAAAGAAGAGGACGGGCGTTATCAAGTTTGGAGAAAAAGTTGGGGAAATTTATTTCTAATTAGATCATATTTTCAAATTTTTATTTTACAAGGATTTTTTCTATTCCTAGTTTCAATCCCAGTATTAATTGCAAATCAAAATCCCACTCAGTCAATAAGTTTTGTTCTTTTAATTGGGCTATGTGTTTGGATAGTTGGATTTTTATTTGAATTAATATCAGATAGGCAGCTTTCACTATTTATAAGAAATCCGGAGAACAAGGGAAAGCTCATGACTGAAGGTCTCTGGAAATATTCAAGACATCCAAATTATTTTGGAGAAATAACACAATGGTGGGGCGTCTGGGTAATAGCCTTAACTGCATCTAATGGCATTTTTGGAATCATAGGTCCAATCACAATTTCAATTCTCATATTATTTGTCTCCGGAATTCCTCTTCTTGAGAAGAAATACAAAGACCGATTGGATTTTGAAGAATATAAAAAAAGAACAAGCGTATTCTTCCCGCTGCCTCAAAAAAGAGTTAAATAAAGAGTCATCTGCTACAATTAAATTAATGCCACTCCAAGATAATTTTAGCCTGAGAAAACTACTAGCGATTACTGATCCAAAAAATGAAACAATTTATACAATAATTGGCAGAATGGAAGTCTTACTTAAGTATTTTAAGGAAAACAAAAAACATTCTTCACTTGCGCCATTTCTTGAAACCTATCTTTTGGTCACAATTGCAGTTGCAGAAAAATATAATTTAAAAAAATCATATTTTAGTAACTTCAAGTCAATTGAAAAACTTGATATATACTTTGCCTCTCTTTATTTTAGTCCCGTATTAGATTTTATAGAAAATGGCAAATCCACTAAACCTTGGCAATCGTATTTTAAATATATTTCTGATGCTAATGGAATTCCATTTCTTCAAATTATACTAGGCATTAATTCTCATATTAACGCAGATTTATTTACCTCAATTTCAAATTTAAAATATGCAAATGAAAAAGATTATTTTCTAGTAAACGATATTCTAATGGAGGTAATTCCTGATGTCATGAAAATATTAATAAAAAAACATGATTTGCTAGGATTTGGAAGCTTAGTTTTTAAAGATTTTATAACAAATGAATTCCATATGGTAATCGAAAAATGGAGATCAGATGCATGGGCAAATCATTTAATTAAAGCTGATCCAAATAAAATTACAGAAAACACTGAAAAACTAGGAGATGAGTTAACTATGATAATTACGAACATTTATAATCACAAAAATCCACTTCACATAAATAAAATAAACAATCTTTCAGTAAATCAATTCTAAACAGCCTCACCTTACACATCTATTACTAAGATTTTATTTTTCTCACATAAAAACTCTCTAGCATATCAAGCATATGAAATATTTACTTGGATGGATTTTAGGAATCCCAGTCGGAATCTTAGTATTAATTTGGATAGTGTCTCAAATATTTTAATATGTCGCGAATCTTAATTTTTTTAGTCAGTCTAGTTTTCGGGTTAGTAGAATTCATAATAGCATTAAGAATTTTACTAAAACTTCTTGGAGCAAACCCATCTACCCCATTTGTAAATTGGGTAAATGAAGTAAGTAATTCCTTAATCTATCCATTCCAAGGAATTTTCCCATCCCCGGTTCTCACAGGCGGATTTGTTTTAGAAATGTCTTCAGTAATTGCACTTCTAGTTTATGCAATCATTGCTTATATCATAACTGAAGCAATCTCATTTATTAGCTTTCACTCATCAACTTATACAACTAGAAGAACTAAAGTTGTTCACGAGGAGTAATTTATGGATGACCCAAAACAACAAATTGATCAAATAGATGAAGAGGCCCAGCGTCAGAAAGAAGAAGTAGCTGAGCAAGAAGCTCAGAGAATTCAAGAAGAAGCAGACAGACAAAAGGAAGAAATAAGAAACGAAGCAGAAGAAGAATAAAACCTCAAATTGACATCAAATCCTCTACCTGAGACTATAATATAGTGAAAGATTTATTAAGATTAGTTGGATTTATTTTTTTATGTCAGGCTGCAGGATTAATTGGATCCATCTTTACTATTAATTCCGTTAATACCTGGTACTTAACTCTTGAAAAACCATTTTTTAATCCCCCATCATTTGTATTTGGCCCAGTCTGGACAATTCTATATATCCTAATGGGTGTGTCATTATTTTTAGTTTGGGGTAAGAAAAAAACCGACTTAAAATGGTTCTGGATTCAGCTTTCACTTAACACCGTTTGGTCAATTATATTTTTTGGATTAAAAAATCCGCTATTTGCTTTTATAATTATAATTCTACTCTGGATCAGTATTTTTCAAACCATAAAATCTTTTAAAAATGTAAATAAAACTGCTTCCTACCTTTTGTATCCATATCTTTTCTGGGTAAGCTTTGCTTCTATTCTTAATCTATCAATCGTTCTTTTAAATAAATAATTTCTCTATTTCTGATATGTAGTCTTTTGGAATTTTTTTAGGATAATCAAAAAGCGCCTTAAGCTCTTTCCCATATCTTATTCTTTCTTTTTTTGTTTCCTTGGACTGTCTATCTGTAATTTTTCGCCAATAATTATATTTTTCTTTTGACATATGCATGGTTTTTTTACAATTCAAACTTCCGCATCTGCAAAAATGGAGACACGAATCGCAGTATTCTTCAATCGGCGGAAGCAGATACGGAATAGTTAGTTCTTCACCTTTTAGAATTTTTCTGAGAGCAAAAACTAAAGTATGACCTTTGTAAATATAAAGAAAAGAATTTGGAACACATGAATGATTAATTAGATGTGGACCAACTTTTTTTAAATCTGGAGATATTACTGCATGGTCATGATAATACATAAGATAAAAATTTTTCTCATCAATTAATGCTTCTTCAGGACGCAGCACTTTCCCCAGATAATCTCCGATAACTAAACCCTTAGGAACATCCTCAAGAGCAAAAACCCCCTGCCCTTTCCCCTTAACTTTTCTTACTTCCCAAAAATCTTTTGGAATTAAAAACATAGGCATAACTGTATCACACTTTAATCTCTGATATAATTGCCACATGAAACCTAAAAATTCTCATGTAAAACCTAGGGAAAATGAATATGATGGTATTTCTTATGTGTCACCTACCTGGGAACAAATGGGCGAATACACTTTTAAGCTGGCCGAAGAAATTTTAGAATCAGGAGAAAAATTTGATCGAGTGGTCGCACTTGCAAAAGGCGGATGGACATGGGCGAGAACGCTAATGGATTATCTAGGAATTGATGAAATTTCTTCAGTGAGATTTAAGTCTTATCAAGGAATTAATGAATCCATGGAGCCACAATTAATTCAACCCTTAACTGATTCTATTCATGGACAAAAAGTTTTACTATTTGACGAAGTAATCGACACCGGAGAAACTGTTAGAAAAGCATCTGAATATTTAAAGGTGATGGGAGCAAAAAATATAAAAATTGCTTCTCTTTGCTACAAACCTCATTCATGCATTACTCCCGATTACTATGCATTTGAAACAACTGCTTGGGTAGTTTTTCCACATGAAATTAGAGAATTCATAGAAGCTTCAACTAGCAAGTGGAAGAAAAATAAA
>CAYXTY010000051.1:0-5666 GCA_964468505.1 uncultured Gammaproteobacteria bacterium | reverse complement strand
GTTGTAGGGCTTTTCATCTTTGCTTTCGTTGTGGATTCCATTGTAAGTCCTCTTCAAACAGGTGTTCTTCCTACCCCCTATCACTTTTTAAATCCTGAAATTTTTGCTGTTTTCCCACTAACTACAGCTTCAATTATAATTAAAGCTGTAGCGATATTAATTACTCCTGTTTTACTTTTATCTTTTGCAGGGTGGGCAAAACTTGTTAAAGGAATTACGATTTTTATAATTTCTGGAGTTCTTCAACTTTATGCTCTTCAGGATATTGCAACAGGCACAGGTTCAATTCCTCCTGAGTGGGCTATTTCTTTTGCTTTAGGAGGATTAATGCTTTTAATTCCTGCATTAATCTACATAATGATCGGAGTGATTCAAAAAACCAATGTAGCTATGAACGGAGAAGATTCTGAAGACTATATTGTAAAACCAAAAGCAGAAAAGTAAATTTAGCTTTGATTCTCGTTAATTGCTGGTTCCACCTCTAGAAATCTCTTAAGATTGCTTAACACATTCTCCAACTCTTTTTTAGAATCTCTCGAAGAAACTGCATTAAATGAAAGAAGATTTGCAATCGGTCCAAGCTCAGTTTTTCTGTAAATCGTAACCAATACTCCATCTTGCTCTTCACTAAAATTATAACCAGTAAGAACATGTAGTGAATTTGAATTATCACGGTATTCGAATTTTTCATGAGCTACAGAATTAGTTAACTCAAGTTCAATTCTCTTTTTACCTCCTAATACTGTATTAAAAATAATAAAATATTTTGATCCCGGACCAACAGCGCTAAGATTATTAGGATCTTTCTCAACGCTTTTTATTTTATCCCAAAAATAAACCATGTTCTCCATATTGGAAATAAAAGAATAAACTTCGTTAATAGGAGCATTAATTTTAATTGAGGTGTCAGTCATTTGGGCCATAAGTTATTTTAAACAAATATTAGTTTCATTTGCAAACTGCCATTTACCACTTACAACATATTGACACCTCCCTTCCCTCATGGTAATTTCAAGTGGTGGCAATAAGCAATCCAACATTTATTAATGATAATTTTTATCATGCTGTAAACTTCGGAATTGATTCTAAGATTATTTTTAACGATAAAAAAGACATTGACCGTTTTCTTGCGCTTTTGGAATATTATAAAGTAAAAAATCCTCCTGCCAGATTTGCATTCAGAAATAGACCAGTTGTAAGAGATTCAGAAGCCAAACTCGAACCAATGGTTGAAATAATTGCATTTTGTCTCATGCCAAATCACTTTCACCTACTTCTAAAACAAACTTTGGATAATGGCGTTAACTCTTTCATGAGTAAAATTGCAAATAGTTACACTAAATACTACAACGCTCGCCAAAGAAGAATTGGAACACTTTTTAAAGGCCCTTTCAAGGCTAGAGAAGTCAGCCAAGCAGACTTACCAGGGTTATCACGTCATATTCACCTAGATCCACTATTAAGTGGCTTAATAAGGTTCCTACCGAGTTTTCCGTTCTCCTCTTTTCCCCAATATTTAGGAGAAAAGGACGGCTTCTGTGTTAAAACTGACATCTTAAAAAACTTTTCAAGTGCCGCTTCATATAAAGAATTCGTTATGGATCTAGAAGACTATAAGCAATCTCTCCCCCAGATCAAAAATCTTATCCTTGAATAATTCTTACTTGAACAATTTTATTTAAGGGCACATAATAAATTTTAACAACCCGTCTCATGAAGAAAAAATTTATAAGATTATTGTCCACAAATAAAATTGACGAGTCCTTAAAGGGTCTCATTTTTATAATAACTCTTCATGCTATAGCTCCTGCAATTTTCATTATAATTTTTTTGATTCTAGGCCAAAGAGAAACTGCTGTAATAACTTATAAAACTAACTTAGTTCAAGTTGCCAATTTATCTGCGCATCATTATGAACATGAATTTCTACAGTCAAAACAAATTCAGCAAATCCTTTCAGAGCTTCCTGAAATAAAAAACCATGACAAAGCTGGCTGCGAGAAAATAGTTAAATCAATTTTTCAATCCATAGAAAACGATAATTACTCTAGCATAGGTGCAATTGATAAAAATGGAAACTCCTTTTGCAGCAGTCCCAGCCTCAATAGCAATCTAAACGTTTCTGACAGAGATTATTTTCAGAGTGTAAAAGAAAAAAAGACATTTATCCTAGGTGGGTATTCAGTCGGTAAATTAAGCGGAAATCCTCAAATCGTTACGGGATATCCTATTCTAGATTCAAATGGCGACTTTAACGGAATAACAGGAATCGCAATCAACGTTAAATGGCTTAATAGATTAGCGGAATCAGTTGATCTACCAGATGGTTACACGATAACAGTATTAGATCAAAATGGAATTATTATTTCCCGTTTCCCTGAGCCTGAAAAATGGATAGGTAAAGATATCAAAGAAACCAACTTAGGCACTGAAATACTTTCGAAAAGTAGAATTGATCAAGCCTTTACTGCAAATGGCTTAGATGAAACAAAAAGACTCTATGCAATATCAAAAGCAGAAGCAGGAGCTAGCAATGGAGATGCTTATGTAGCTATTGGTGCACCAGAAAGTGAAATATCAAGGATTGCGAATCAAAATATAATCAGGGAAGCATTAATAATTATTATTGTAATTCTTGCAGCCGTTCTTATCTTATCTTTTGACCTTTACTATATTCGAAAAAAGATAAGCTCAAATAGAAAAGAAGAAACCCAAGAATTAAGTAATTAAATCCTCAAAAAAAATAAATAAATTGTTATAGAATATCCACATGTCAAATAAGTATGAAGAGGCCAACAAACTTCTCACTAAAGCCAGCAGATTAAACTTAAACGGATACCCAGAAAAATCTATAAAATTATATCTCGAAGCTGCAAGCATTACACCCCGCAATCCTAAGATTTATTCAGGGCTTGGCAATTCATTTTCCAAACTTGAAAAATGGGATGAGGCAATTTCCTCATATAAAAGAGCTTTAAAAATTGACCCTACCTACTCAGATGCTGCCTACGATTTAGCGCAGCTATTGAGAAATTTAGAAAGACACCAGGAGGCTTTCGAATATTTCAAAATAGTTACGAGTCTATACCCTTCTCACACAGATGCATTTATTGGACTTGCGCAATCCTCCTCGACACTGGGAAAAATCTCTACAGCTATAAAAGCTTATGAGAAAGTTCTCCTCCTAAATCCTGCAAACTTTGAAATTAGACAGGAGATTGCTTCTTTAGCTATAAGAAATAAAAATTTTGAAAAAGCTGAAATTTATCTCAAAACGGCACTCGCAATTAGCCCAAATGACCCACGTGTCCTCACAAATCTTGCAATAATTTACAAAGAACAGGGAAATTTAGCTAAATCAGTGCAAACTTTAAAAAAAGCTGTAAAAATAAATCCAGATTTAGCGCACCTCCACTACACCTTGGCTGTCATTTACCGCGAAATGAATAAGCCTACTCTAGCATTAAAACAACTTAATATTGCATACAAAATTGACCCTAGCTTAAAGGAGGAATTTGGACAAGTTTTCGACCAAATCGCAAATAATAAATTAGAAGAAAATTCCACCCGGGCAGATTAATTTTATTCAAAATCAATTTCCTGCAACGGTTTGAATCAAATTGATGGCATTGAAAAGATACTTAAAAAAGTTGTAAATTAGATGTAGCATGTCTTCATACCAGGATATTGAAATCCCCTGTTTATTTTATGTTTCAAACTACAAACAGTCCCTGGAGGATTTAATCTAAATGGCCAGCATAACAGTCGATAGAAGTATAAATGCAGATGACGCCTATGCAATGTCAGGAGGTATAAATTTTATAGCCCTCCCTACCGGATCTGCAACTTATCAAACTCAGGCAACAGGTATCGCTACTTGGGTAACAGCCACAATTGTTTCTTCATCAAATTGGCAATCTGTCTGTTATGGAAATAATATAGTTGTCGCTGTTAGCTCTACTTCCGGGACAATCGCTGCCTCCTCCCCTGCTGGAGTTACTGCTACATGGACACTTAGAACCATGCCAGCTACTGCTTCGTGGTATGCAGTCGCATTTGGTCTCGATCTTTTTGTGGCAGTTACCGGAGGTGCATCAACTGCCGGTGCCTATTCAGCAGATGGAGCTAAATGGACATCAACTGGTGCGTTAACTACTAGCGGCGACTGGAGAGCATTAACATTCGGAAATGATCGCTTTATGGCTCTTTCTTATAACAGCACTGATTCTAACTATTCTACCAATGGAACTACCTGGTCCGCAGGAGGAGCACTTCCCGCAGCTCGCAACTGGACATCAATTACTTATGGTGAAGGAACATACGTAGCTGTAGCTTCAGGCAATACTAATGGTGCATATTCTACAGACGGCGGAGTTACATGGAATGACACCACTATGCCTTCCGCAGCCAGCTGGACGTCAGTAACTTATGGTAATGGAACCTTTGTGGCCGTAGCTACCGGCCCTTCTACTTCTGCCGCCTACTCTACTGATGGAATTACATGGAATCCTGCCACTCTCCCAAACTCAAGAAGCTGGGTGGGTGTCGCATTTAATAACAATCTTTTTAGCGCTATTGCTAGCGGTTCTACCTCTGGAGGCGCCTACAGCTATGATGGAATTAACTGGGTTGCAGTTACAACACTTTCTCAGACTGTTTCTTGTATATGCGCTACACCGACTACTTGGAATAGTAATGACACACTGGTTATCACTAACAACGCTACAGTCACGGTTAATACAGATCAAAGTAAATTCTGGAATGTTATCACTCTAACAAATGGTAAATTAGCTATAACAAATTCTTCAACATCTACAGGAATACGATTCACCATGGGAAGAGTTACCGGTGCCGCTGCAGCATCGATTACTCCAGGATCAGGTATTGGAGATATTGAAATCACTGGCAACTGGATAGAACTAGGTACTGGAGATGGAAATTCTGGGCAAACCATGACTGCGCCATTTTCAGACTACGTTGCAGCACTCTGGGTAGAGACAGCTTCTGGATCAGGAGTTTATGAGATGTGGCTTAATGCAACTGGCTCCTATGGAGATGCCAATCCTATACTCCATGAGGGACTAACAGCTGTAAGTTCTGGAACAAGAGGTAAATTTTTCATTCAACAAGCAAATTCTGATCCATACGGACCAACACTAATAAATAGTACTGATGGAAGCTTAGCGCAAAAACTAATTACAGCTACTTCAACCACTGGACTTTTTCCTGGTGCATCAATTACTGGGCCTGGAATTCCAGCGAATACAGTTGTAAATAGAGTTATCTCATCTACAAAACTAGAGTTAAATGCAAACACCACCACTGAAGTATCACCTGATTGGGCAGGCGTAGCTTTTGGTAACAGCACATATGTTGCTGTTTCTAAAACTGCATCAAATATAGCTGCTACTTCTTCAGATGGAATTACCTGGACGAAGAGAACTTTGCCCTTCGTAGCGGACTGGAATTCTGTAACCTATGGAACAACTAGCGCGCTTTTTGTTGCTGTCGCAGGAGATGGAAATTTTGGAAGTCGCTTTTGTGCGACTTCTCCTGATGGAATCACATGGACACGAAGATCAATGCCTGCTAACCTAAACTGGATTTCAGTTGCAACTAATGGCACAAGCTACGTAGCTGTAGGCAACGCAGTCGATGGTACTGCT
>CAYXTY010000050.1:0-5674 GCA_964468505.1 uncultured Gammaproteobacteria bacterium | reverse complement strand
ATGGCTATCAAGCAACACTCGCTTCAGAAATGGGATCTTTTCACGAAAGACTTATATCTACAGAAAAATCCTCAATAACAACAATTGAAGCTATTTATATTCCAAATGATGACATCTTAGACCAAGGAGTTCAATCTATATTCCCCTATCTAGACTCAACAGTTGTGCTTTCAAGAAATGTTTACCAGGAAGGAAGACTTCCCGCTATAGATTTACTTGAATCAAGCTCTTCAAATCTGAACCCTGACTTAATAGGACTTGATCATTATCAAACTGCGCTTCAGGCACAAGCTCTTCTTAAGCAATCGGTAACTCTAGAAAGAATCGTATCTCTTATAGGAGAAGCTGAGCTTTCAGCTGAGGATAAAGTCATTTATGACAGAGCGAAGAAACTTAAAAACTATATGACTCAAAGCTTTTTTGTGGCTGAAGCTCAAACAGGAAGAAAGGGTAAATTTGTACCTATAAAAACTACGATTTCAGACGTTAAGCAGATCCTAGAAGGAAAAGCAGATGATTTGGACGAAGAAAAATTAATGTTTCTCGGAGAACTTTCTGAAGCAAGAACAAAACAATGACGCCCACAATTCATGTAATCATAAAGAACAAAGAAAGCATAATTTATGACGGCCAAGCAACAGCTGTCTCCTCTTTTAATGATGTTGGACTTTTTGACGTACTTCCCCTTCACGAAAACTTCATTTCTCTAGTGAAAGACAAGATAATAATTCATGATAATTCGGGACAAAAAGAATTTAAGATAAATAACGGGCTTTTAAAAGTAAAAGATGACAAAGTAGATATCTATTTGGGGCTCTAAATCTTCTTCGAGAACAATATTCTTCCCGCTGATGTCTGAATTACCCTGGAAACAATTACATCTACGTCTTTACCCACATCTGTACTCGCATTTTCAATCACCAGCATTGTTCCGTCATATAAATATCCAACTCCTTGTGTAAAATCTTTACCTACATGAAGAACTCTGATATGACGCGACTCTCCGGGAACAGCCTTAATTTTAAGATGGTTTGCGATTGTATTAATATTTATAGCTAAAACACCTGAGATGCTCGCTTTTTTCTCAAGATTATAATCACAAGTAATAAGTCTTCCTTTCTGACTTTTTGCAATCTCAATCAACTTATCATCGACCTCCCTGGGGCTCCCTTGACCGTTTTTATCGGGTACATGAGAAACTTTTACCCCTCTCGTCTTCTTCAACTTATCAAGAAGCGCTAGGCCCTTTCTACCCCTTTCCCTTTTAACCATATCTTGCGAATCTGCTATATGCTTAAGCTCAAGAAGTATACTTTCCGGAATAATAAATGTTCCCGTTAGAACTCCTAGATTTACCAAATCAAAGACTCTTCCGTCAATTATTGCTGAGGTATCTAAAAAGATTGCACTTTCTATTTTAGTTGTCTTCTTAGCTCGTGGTGCTCTATGTGGAATCATTGAAGGCAAACGACTTGCAACGGTTCGTGCGACCTCATCAGCTAAAGATTGGACGAATTTTGCAGGAAAATCAGGAACCTTTCCCCTATTTTCGCGTGGCGCAAAAGTAATATCTTTTTTCTTAATTATTTTTTTATTTTTTTCAGCCATTTTCTTAAATTAAACCGACGTTAGTATATCAAAATACTTAGCAATAATACTAGGTAAATTTGCCCAAAACCTGATTTAAAGTCTTAAATTTAGTAGTATCAATGATATTTGTGTATCCTAATTTCTTTGCTTCCTTGCTTCTTTTTGCCAAATCCGGAACAGCTCTTAACTCTCCTAAAAGTCCAACTTCTGCGATACCAACAGTTTTGTTAACTGGTATTCCTTTAAGGCTTGAAAAGATCGCAAGACAAATTCCCAGATCTGCTGCAGGATCTGAAAGCTTCATTCCCCCTGCGACGTTCACGTAAATATCCATCGTATCAATTGGTAAATGTCCATGTTTCTGTAAAACAGCGAGTAAAAGCTCTAAGCGTCTTGAATCTACTCCCGATGCGACTCGTCTAGGCATAGGTAATTTAGAGTATATAGCAAGAGCCTGAATTTCAACCAAAAATGCACGTCTTCCCTCTAAAGTTGCTGTTAAAACACTTCCAGGCGCAGGCTCTTGACTCGTACTCAAGAAGAGTGATTCAGGATTTTTAACCTCAGTCATTCCATCTCCTTCCATGGAAAAAACTCCCACCTCATCCACTGGCCCAAAACGGTTTTTCAAACTTCTAAGAATCCTAACACCTGTAAATTTTTCTCCTTCTAAGAATAAAACTGTGTCTACCATATGCGAGAGAACCATTGGTCCAGCCACCATTCCCTCTTTAGTTACATGGCCGACGATGATAACGGATATACTTAGCCTTTTTGCAACTCTTATAAACTCCATGGCAGCATACCTAACTTGGCCCACGCTACCAGACAAACCTGTCAAATTCTCTGACTCCATTGTCTGAATTGAGTCAATTATCACGAGCTTTGGTTTAGTTTCATCAATCACGTTTACAATTGCATCAGTATTTGAAATTGAGAGCAAATTTAAGTGATTATTTTTGTTCAATGTCAAACGATTGGCACGAAGTTTAATTTGCTGCTCCGACTCCTCACCGGAAATATATAGGACATCTTTCTTCTCTTTTGAAATATTTAATGCAAGTTGTAGAAGAAGTGTCGACTTTCCAATTCCTGGATCTCCTGCAAGCAATGCAACTGATCCGGGAACTATTCCTCCACCTAAAACACCATCCATCTCTATGAAGCCAGATGTAAAACGGTCCTTCTCCTGGAACTGAATTTCGTGTAATTTTTTTGGCAGAGTATTAATATCTCTGCTAGGAAAATTGCCACTTTTTGACTTAGAATTTACGTTTTGAATTTTGATTTCACGGAGGCTATTCCAACTCCCACACTCTGGACACTTACCCATAAAAGCTGGGGAATCATAACCGCAATTTTCACAAACATAGGATGTGGTAGATTTCATAAATTTGCGCAATAATACACTAGATCCTAGCGATAGCCCATTGGTTTTTCCTTAAGAACTGGTGTAAGGATAACCCTATGTCTCTTAGCGTCAACATCTGACACTACTGCTTCTACCTCGTCCCCGGTAGAATATTTGGAGGTTGGAGGAATTTTATCTTTTTTAATTAACCCTTCAATTCCATTTCCTAAATCAAGCATCATTCCCAAAGAATTAATCTGAGTAACAGTTCCTTTAACTTTTTTATCTGGTGTAAATTTAGCTGATGCCTCTTCGAAAGGATCCTTAGTCATTCTCTTTATAGAAAGGTTTACTCTTTTTGCGTCCTTATCAATTCCCAAGACTTGGGCCTGAATCTTTTCCCCGACCTTAAAATAATTGTCTGCAGTCTCTGTTTTATCCCAAGCAAGTTCTGATAAATGTATAAATCCTTCAAGATTTTTAACAGATACAAATATTCCAAAAGGTGTAGTACTAGAAACAACTGCATCAATAATCTCCCCTTGCTTAACTACTGAGGTAGCTTTTGAAAAGTCTTCATCCCCAAGTGCTGCTTTCTGGGAGAATATAATCTTATGAAGTGCTCTATTTATTTCAAGAACAACAACTTTTATTTTCTTTCCCACAAAACTCGCTGGACTATCATTTAATATAGTTTGGGAATTTGGTAGGAATCCAGAAAATCCATCAGAAGTGCTAACTAAAAAACCGCCCTTGGTCAAATCATTAACATTTACATCCATTACAGTTTTTTCTTTAAGAAATTTTTCTAATACTCCCCAATGCTTCTCGTCCATGAAACGTCTTAATGAAACAACTGGATTTCCCTGGTCTGATTCTGGATTTAAAACCGATACGGTTACCGTATCTCCAACGCTAAGAGCTGAAAGAAGAGTTTTTAGAAGACCTCTGTCTTTTTCCATAACAGTCGCTTCTGTTTTTGCACCTATTTCTACAAGAATCTCTGCTGAAGTGAGTTTTGTTATAGTTCCCTCTATAACTTCGCCTTTTTTAAATGAGCGAATAGAAGTTTTTGTTTTGGCCATTAATTCGGCCATTGATGTAGCATTTCCCAATTTTCAAAATTCCTTTCATAATTAGTCTATGCTCAAGTATACCACTCCTGAGCCTAACAAACAAGAACACTAACGTCTTTTAATACCTCTGTTTTGATCGGATAACCCACTTGCTACGTCGTCAGGTAATTGCCCCATCATCTTACTCAAAACCCTCCCCCTGATCCTTTCATCTTTACCCCACTCTTCTGGAGAAATTATCGCCCTGCCACCTATATTAAAAACTTTTCTTCCAAACAAGTCTTTTCTAAGCACAGATGCAACGCTAACTTCATTTCTAATTGGATTATAAAATCTTCTGGATCCATTCTCTAACTCCTCTATTGGCATAAAAGCTGGCATGTCTCCGCTTAAACCGATAGCATCGGGCTCTCGCCAATCTGCCCCAGGTCCAATTCCATATGCGGTTAAAATTGCTCTAGTAAAATTACCTACACGATTAGCGACACTCCATGAAAGCTCAGTCTCTTCTTGAGATCCTGAGGCGACACCTCTTAGCCTTTCTGTTTCCGTTAATAAATGGCCATGAGCCTGCTGAATCCTTAGCTGCCATAAGGGAATTGGCTCTGGGGGCTTTGGAGGTTGATTTCCACTTCTTTCCTTTGAAAAACGCATAGGGCGATTATTATATACCCCTAGGTAATTAAATCAAGGCTAAATATTACTTTAGGTTATATTAGAAATAAGCAAACTGGTAAATAGTAAAATCTTACAGGATTAATTAGTCTAAGATTTGCAAATTATCCTCAATTACAGGCGTAACCCCACGCTCATTTAGCCTTAGAACTGCATCTTCAATTATCGGTAGGCCGTCTTGACCCCAAGGAAGCCCTCTCAAATCAACCAACTTCTCTTCTCCTTCAAACTCTCTCCCACCATTAACAAATACTATTTGCGCCACTCGACCCTTATTTAACTGAAGAATTCTTCCGGATTCTAACTGTATTTCAATTTCCTGAACTGGAGCGCCAATTGGTTCTATAAAAAAGTGCCCTACCGTATGCCCCCAATGCTCTGGCTTAAAAAATGGCCTATGTTCTAATTCATTTCCTCTCACAGTTGGGAATTATAGTAAAAATTCCAACAAAAAACCACCATTTCTGGTGGCTGATTGAATTTATACTAACGATCCCGGCCTTGATCTATTGTCCCTGGGTCAAGCCCGAGTATCGTGAACGCTGAAGTGTTTTACGACTCTGTTCGGAATGGGAAGAGGTAGTGCCACAACGCTCAAAAGACCGAGATCCTTAGTACAAAATTTGTATATGTTAAATGTGCGATGTTTGCTGTTTGGATTATATTATAAACCAAAACTAAAGCGCAAGCTCTATTTTTTAGCTACTTAACATGTGAAAAGAAGACTTAAGCGTCAATTTGAAAAAAACTACTTTATTAGCCATTAGTACGGGTAGGCTCAACACATTACTGTGCTTACACCGCCCGCCTATCAACCTCGTGGTCTACAAGGGGCTTCATCCTTACGGAACGATATCTAATCTTGGAGGCGGCTTCCCACTTAGATGCTTTCAGCGGTTATCCGTTGGGAATCTAGTTACTCAGCGATGCTAGCAGTGCTAACAACTGACACACCAGGGATTCCCTCATCCCAGTCCTCTCG
>CAYXTY010000049.1:0-6099 GCA_964468505.1 uncultured Gammaproteobacteria bacterium | reverse complement strand
TGTCGGGAAGTTCCTCAATTTCTTCTAAAGAAAACCATTCAATTTTTTCACACTTCTGGCTCTCCACAATCCTTGGTTCACCTGATACTATTCGTGAAATTTATCATCTTACCTTTAGTTTTTTTCTTCTTAGTTTTTTTGCGTCTTTCTTGAAGCTCCCCAAGAATGTCATCAACCGAAACTTCTGCCTCTGCCAACATAACAAAAAGGTGCATTATCAAATCACTGGTTTCTGATACTATTTCTTTTTTATCAGAATTTTTCGCAGCAATTATTACTTCGACTGCTTCTTCACCAACTTTTTGTATTATTCTATCTCTTCCTGATGCAAATAGCTTTGACACGTATGAGTTAGCGACTGCATTTTTTTTCCTATCTATAATTATGGAATACAATTCTTCAAAAGTCATAATTTAATAAATCATTTTTTCAAGCGGCAAAACAATGATTCCCTGAGCACCAATTTGTTTTAATTTTTCTATCGTTTGCCAAAATACTTCTTCTTGAATTACCGTCTGTATTGAAATCCAATCTTTGTCGGCCAACGGAGAAATTGTAGGTGATTTTAATCCCGGTATTAATTTTCTTATTATTTCCAATTTATCTTTCGGGGCATTCATCATAATATATTTATAGTTCTTTGCACTCATTACGCCATTTAATCTTATGAGAAGTTTTTCAATTAATTCATTTTTGTTTTCATTTTGAATAGATTCTTTATTGCCAATTAAAATTGCATTAGATTCCATAATCTTTTGAAAAACTTTAAGATCGTTTGTGGCAAGCGTCGAACCTGTTGATACAATATCAACAATTGCTGAAGCTATTCCTAAAGTAGGAGTAATTTCGACTGCTCCGGTAATTTCTACAATTTTTACTGGAACCCGATTCATCGAGAAAAATTTCTTTGTTAAATTTACATACGAAGTAGCTATGGTTTTGTCACTTAGTTCCTTTAATGATTTAATTGTTGACTCTTTTGGAATTGCTACAGCAAGTGAGCAAAAGCCAAAATTTAAATCCAGAATTTTTTTTGCTTTGCTTTTTCTCTCAAGAAAAACATTTTCTCCAATTATTCCTATATCAGCAAACCCTGAAGAAATTAAATCCGGGATATCATCATCTCTAACATAAAGTATTTCGAGAGGAAAATTTCTACATGTAACGAATAGTTTTCTTCTATAACTTTCGAATTCCAATCCTGAAGAATGCAGCAATTGCAAACAGTCATCGGACAGTCTGCCGTTTTTTTGAATAGCAAGTCTTATAGACTCGGTATTAGGTTTTTTTATCATATACTTGAAATTAATGTATTAACGTGCTAATATGTTAACAGGTTAATATTCTAAAGTCAAGCTATGTCAAACATTCGAAAATCTATTACGTCTAAATTTGTAAAGTCTGAGGACTACTCATTAAAAAGCAAAAAGGAAGATTTTTTGGCTGAAGCAATTTTATCACTTAAGACCAAAAAAGAAGTCGGATTTTTTTTGAGAGACATACTTACGCCAAATGAAATACTAGAATTTTCCAATAGACTTTATATTGCTCAAATGGTTTTTAAGGGACATTCGTATGCGCAAATTGCAAAAGAAATTAAGACATCGACTACCACGGTATCAAGAGTTGCCTATTGGCTATATTCAGGCTGCGGAGGTTACAATTTGGTAATGAAAAGATTGGTTAAGAAAAAAGATTAAGACTATCTATTCTTTTTAATAAAATCTGAAATTTCGTTAACTGGTATATCAAATTCTTCCTTAGTTGTTGAATTTCTAAATCTAACAACTCCTTTACTCATTTCAT
Organism: uncultured Gammaproteobacteria bacterium; assembly: GCA_964468505.1. Classification (GTDB taxonomy): domain Bacteria; phylum Patescibacteriota; class Microgenomatia; order Levybacterales; family UBA12049; genus 2-01-FULL-39-10-A. Next base: position 4,293 of record CAYXTY010000049.1, on the reverse strand, counting down.
CCTCACCTGCAAGTGCTACCCAACTTATACCCATATCATCTGCTAGTTTGAATTGATTTCCTAGTTTTTTACGCTCAAAATAAACTTCAGTAGGAATTCCGTTTTTTCTAAGAGTTGAGGCGATTTTCATATATTCATGTGCTTGCGTATCATCCATATTTGCTACTAAAACCTCTGAATTAGTTTTTGAAGAATCAATTTGGCCAATCTGTCTCAATCCTTCAAATAACCGATCAACCCCTACAGATGTGCCAACTGCTGGAAGATCAGGCCCACCCAAAGCTTCTATAAGATGGTCAAACCTTCCCCCGCTGCAAACGCTCCCGATTCCGGGATTATCTTTCAATGTTGTTTCATAAATAATTCCTGTGTAGTAATTAAGACCTCGAGCAATTGTTTGATCAAATACTACCTTCTCTGTATCATATCCTGAAAATTGTAATATTTTAAATACTTGTTGTAGATTTTCAACGCCTTCTGAAGTTACTTGATTATCTAATAATTTATTAAGTTGTGTCAGTTTTTGTTCTGGTGAGCCATAAACATGCAGATATCCATATACTAAATCTCTTGTTTTTTCGCTGAAATCATCTTTTATGTCTGAAAGTACTTCTTCTTCTCCAACTTTTTCAAGTCTATCAATAATTGAAACTAGATATTTTTTATCTTCGGGCTTTTCAATACCTGCTTTTTCCACAAGACCATCGAGTATCAATCTGTTGTTTACCCTTACATAAGCTTTAGCTCTTAGACCTTCCATAGTGTCAGACATCATCGCAACAATCTCTGCATCAGCAATTGCTCCTTGCCCACCAACCGTATCTGCATCAAATTGCATAAATTCCCTATAACGTCCAGCTTGTGGCCTATCACCTCTCCATACATTTCCAACCTGATATCTTTTAAAAGGAAGTTTTATTTCATTTAAATGCTGCCCAACTGCCCTTGCTAAGGGTACGGTAAGATCAAAACGTAAAGCTAAAAACTCACCTGTACCATCCGAAAACGAATTATTTACAAGATAAATTCTGTTATCTCCGGATTTTCCACGAAGAGTGTCTTCTCTTTCAACTGCTGGAGTATCAAAGGGAACAAATCCATATCCTTGATAGACACTCTTAATGGTATCAATCATTTTTTGGCGGGGAATCATTTGCTCGGGCATCATATCCCGAAAACCTGAAGCAGGACCTGTAATTATGCTGGTCTCTTTACTCATAAACTATATAGGTTGGTATTGTATTACTTGAATCATAAATTATCAAGCTTCAACTTTCTTAGAATTTTTTACTTCATTAAGACCATCGACAATTGATGAATACGAACCCATTTTATAAATTCTTCTTGGTACCATTGCTGTAGGTATTGTCGTATCAGATAATACTTCTATTTTTTTCCACAAGTTTGCAGACTGCTCCAAGCAAAAGTCTGAAAAATCTTCTACGTGGTCTTTGGGAATAGTAGCCCATGACTCAGGATTACCAAACGGCCTTATATAAGGAGCACTATACAATTCATCATCAACATCTCTTACCGTTCTTCCTGAAAGTGGAATTCCCGCTAGAAAATCTCTTTCGCATACCTCATCAATAACTTTTTTGTATTCTCTTACACACTTAACTTCAATCCCCATTGCTCTTATCTCTTCAATTCCTTCGCCGATTCCAATTCCGGCAATAACCATTTTTACCGGACGATTTACCTTTTCCAAACGAATTACTGCATCCTTCATGCTACCTCCGGTAAAAATTACATCATCAAGAAGTGTAATAGGTGTTACTTCTTTTGAATAAAGATTTTGAATTTGTTCATCATATGTAAGAAATCCCGGTCGCGGATGTAATCCAATTCCCTCTAATTTAGCATTTACCATTCTCGTTACATCAATATGTCCACAAATTCTAGACTGATCTAGACTCTGAGAATAAGTTCGATCCATAGATACTATTGGATCTGAAGAGCTTTCTATAATTTGATTAAGAGATTTTAGAAGTTCACGCTCCTTAATAATCTCTACATGTTCTCCAAAAAAAGATTCTAGATTTGACTGAAGATCCCTATCCATTCCGATAAAATAGCTTGGGGATGGAATTGTTAATCCTTTAACATAAGTCCATTGTTCCATCAACGCGTGTGCATCAGCAGAGACAACATACGGATTTATATTTTCGGTCATAATAGCCTAAATTGTGACAATAAATTCAGATGAAGTTATTATACACCCCTTGTCAATGTTTATGTCTGTCCAAGGTTGAATTTCCTTTAATGCTAATGTAACATGTACATAATTGAACGTATGGAAAGAAACAGTCTTTAATACTCCAACAATAAAAGGATTATTATTAAAATGGGCTGAATCAAGAAGAGATAGGAATTTAGATCCAGATCTAGAACTGGAAACTAGTGATTATTTTACACCGGACTCTATTGCAAAAGTTAATAAGCTAAAAAGCATTCCTAAACTAGCCAATATGGAAAACCATATTTTCTATCTAAAAAAGAACTAATTCTTGTTGCTTTTATATTAAAACAAGACATAGATCTCATTGATTCTTAATATATTTTTGTCGTTCAAGCTCATTAGACTTTTCCAATTCTTCAAATATTAAAGTTTGCTGTGTATATAAAACATCTTTAATTTGTAATAGGTAATCTTTTACAGTTACTGAAAAATCAGGGAGCGGAAACTTATCTTTAATTTTGTCTATAGTAGTGTATGGTATTCCAAAACCATGCTTTACTAAATCACCAATTCGGAATGGGGACCTATTACGACTTTCGATGAATGAAATAAGTTCGTCGGAAAAATCTAATAATTTTTCTGACGCTTCCACTCTTTTATTAATATCAAAGAATGCCGTTTTTGGAATAGTAAATGGTAATAAATGCGGAAATGAAATTGGTCGATCGATTGAGGCAGCAGAGTCACGATATCCACCAAATACTGTCATAGCTTTTGATGTGGGAATCGACATCCCAATTGATTTTGGATTCGCAGGAGATGCATTTATTAAAGTTATATACTTAGGAACAATATTGGCTTTTTCCTGCAACACCTCGTATCCCCTCCACTCTCCTCCTGAGGCTGTAAGTCCGACTTGAATTCCTAGAGAAACATCTTGAAGTCGCTCCCGAACACCATTGACTACTGGTACGAGTGTTTGACCAAAAGCTAATATGTCATCAACGACCTGTACGTCCTGTATATTATTTTGCGTAACCCATTGTGCAAGCTGGTCCATTTGCCTTTCTGGTGAGAGTGCTTCACTTGATCTGGCAATAATGTCATTATTATTACCTCGAGAAATCTGTAAGCGGAATACTTCTTCGTTTGTAAAATTGCTTCCAATCGATCTGTCAATAATAGCAAATCCCACTTTTCTTTCAGACTCCTCTTTATACTTCTTCATTCTTTCCTCGACTTTTGCAGATAATGAACCTACTGTATATGAATAGAATGTTGAATCTTCTGGCATATATGCTTCTTGCAATAAAAATATCTTTTTTTGAAAAGAAAAAACATCCGAACCGGAGATTGTTGAATTTACTTTTCTTAAAATTTCCAACAAATCTCCTGATGCAACATGAGGATAAGGAGTATTTATGCGCTGAGGTAAGGAATAATTATACTGATTTAATTCTGCCTCGTTTTTATGAATAGAAAATTCGTGCACAATTATCAAGATTTACTTTGTAAAAAATTAGCTGTTTTCTTAGATGCCTCCCTTGCTGCTTCTTCAGGATCGTAACCCTTATACATCGATGATACAAAGAATCCGAAAAAAGTGTCTCCAGCACCTATTGTATCTTTAGGTTTAGAAATTTTTTCAGCAGGAACTGAAAAACCACCTCCTTTATAAAATATCTCTAATCCATTACTCCCATCTGTTACAATAAGAAGTCTGTTTTTTTGATATTCTAAAACATCTTGAGGAACATAATTCACTTCTTCTTTTGTACCTTTTAAGCAAAAAATGTTTGGAGCTATCTCGCGCACCTCATTCCATACTTGTTTTTTACCGAAATCATTTCCATTTCGTACATATCCTTGTATATCTACAAACAACTTTCCATTAAAATCATTTAGCGATTTTAAATCCCATTCTTTTAATAACGTAGAAACAACAGCCCAATCAGAGGAAGTTTGTGAGGGGAATAATAATGCTTCTGATTGCCTTGAAATTTTCCCAAATTCTCCGCTATCTGTAATCATTATTTCTACATCAATTGTTTCTCCATGAAAAAGTTCAAAGGGAACTTGCGCTTGTAGAAGACTTTCTTGAAGAAAAAGTG
>CAYXTY010000048.1:4579-6248 GCA_964468505.1 uncultured Gammaproteobacteria bacterium | reverse complement strand
AAATAACAATTTTTAAATATCCAATACTTATGGTTTCACGTACTCCGGATGAAGTACGAGCCCGTGTTAGAAGAACAGTGATTCATGAAATAGGCCATCACTTCGGTCTGTCAGACAGTGAACTCCGATAAAAAGTAATATAGGTCTTTAATTTGAGTGTTGACACACGCTTGATTCGTATGATATAAGTAGATTACTTTAAGACGAAAAGCCGGAAAGGTTCATGCACCTGTGTGCATTTTTTGTCGATTTAAGGAGCTGCCCGCTTATATATTTTTTGAATGCCTAAATCCGATTCTAAAGACAATAAGACAAATTTTAAGCTTCGTGAAGACTGGGGAAAGAATTTTCCAGTTCTCCCTGAGCTAGATCTTCTCACAGTTCAACACGAATCATACAAATGGTTTGAAGAAGTTGGAATAGGGGAAGTTTTACAGGAGATATCTCCAATTGATGACTTCACAGGGAAAAACTGGACCCTCACGCTTAAGGATTATAGAATTGGAAATCCAACTAATGAACCAGCGCTTTGTCTAATTAAAGGACTTACCTTCGACGCTCCTCTTTACGTAAAAGCAACCCTCACTAATAAAAAAACAGAAGCAGAAATCGACCAGGAAGTGTTTTTAGGAGATATCCCAAGAATGACAGAACGCGGAACATTCATCATTAATGGAATTGAGCGCGCAATCGTAAATCAGCTAGTTAGATCCCCAGGAGTTTTCTTTACTTCAACTCACGATGTAGTTACAGGCCAAACTCTTTACACAGCAGAAATTAGACCAGTTCATGGATCATGGCTTGAATTTACTACAACTCGTTATGAAACTATCACAGTAAAAATTGATAGAAGAAGAAAATTCCTAGCTTCAACTTTCCTTAGAGCAATTGGAGTAAGTGATAACGATTTAATCAGATCAAAATTCAAAGATGCAGAAGCTGACGGAAAAACAAATTTCATAAATAACACTCTTACGAAAGACGAAACAGATTCACAAAATGCAGCTTTAATCGAGATCTTTAAGAAAATGCATCCAGGAGAACCAGTTGTTTTGGACAAAGTTAAGGAAAACTTCTTTGGAATGTTCTTCAATAACAGAAGATATGATCTTGGAGATGTCGGACGTTATAAGATGAACAAAAAGCTTAAAAATGTTCCTGGATTTAATTCGACAGAAGAAAAAATCTTAACAATTGATGACATTATCGCAACAATCTCATTCTTAATCGCGCTTTCAAAAGGACAAGACGGAGTAGACGATATCGATTCACTCGCAAATAGACGCGTAAGAAGAGTTGGAGAATTAGTAGCTTCTACTGCATTTAGAGTTGGAGTTCTTCGTTTGGAGCGCTCAATCAAGGAAAGAATGTCACTTATTACTCCAGAAGTTCCTGTGACAATCGCAGGACTTATTAATGCTAGACCAATCATGGCCTCAATAAACGAATTCTTCAGAACCTCTCAGCTTTCAACAATCCTAGACCAAACAAACCCACTTTCAGAAATCGATAACCTTAATCGTTTAACTGTTATGGGAACCGGTGGAATTTCTAGAGAAAGAGCTGCTTTCTCAATTCGTGATATTAACTCTTCGCAGTATGGAAGAATTTGTCCGATTAGGAGTCCTGAAGGACCAAACATCGGATTGGTTACTTATCTAGCTTTATA
>CAYXTY010000048.1:266-4479 GCA_964468505.1 uncultured Gammaproteobacteria bacterium | reverse complement strand
AACAGAGCGCTCATGGGAACTCACATGCAGTCTCAAGCAGTACCATTAGTTGCTCCACAGAGTCCAATTGTTGGAACAGGAATGGAAAAAATGGTATCCCAAGTTATGGGAAGAGTAGCTCGTGCTCCAGAAGATGGAGAAATAATTTATGCAGACGGAGACAGAGTTACATTTAAAGGAAAAGGAACAGGGGAAATTACATATAAAATTGAATCTTTCCAAAGAACTTCACAGGCTACAGCTTATACACAAAGAGCAATGGTTACAACTGGTCAGAAAGTTAAAAAAGGAGATCTTTTAGTTGATGGACCATCTTCACAAAATGGAGAATTAGCACTCGGACAAAATTTACTTATCGCTTATGCTTCGTATGATGGACTTGGATACGAAGACGCTATCGTTATATCGGATAGATTAGTAAAAGAAGATGTTTTATCTTCAATTCACATTGAAAAATATGAAGCTGCAGTTGTGGAAACAAAATTAGGCCCTGAAGAAACAACGAGAGATATTCCAAACGTGTCAGAAGAAGATTTAGCAAACCTTGATGAAGACGGAGTTGTGGTTCTTTCATCTGAAGTAGGACCTGGAGATATTTTAGTTGGAAAGATTGCGCCAAAGGGAGAAACAGAACTCACAGCTGAAGAGCGTTTGCTTCGTGCAATTTTCGGAGAACAAGCAAGAGAAGTTAGAGACACATCACTAAGAATGCCAAATGGAGAAAGAGGAACAGTTATTTCTATTCAAGTTTTAGATCGCAAAAAGGGAGATGAATTAGAGCCAGGATGTCTTAGGAAGATTATAGTTGAAGTTGCTCAGTTCAGGCACGTAGTTGTTGGAGATAAGTTGGCAGGAAGACACGGAAATAAAGGAGTTATTTCAAAAATAGTTCCAATTGTAGATATGCCTTATCTTGAAGACGGAACACCAGTAGATATTATTATCTCACCAGTTTCAGTGCTTGCTCGTATGAACTTGGGACAGCTTCTTGAAGCTCATCTTGGTTGGGCTGCATTAGCACAAGGAAAGAAAGTTGGGCTTCCTGTTTTTGAAAAAGTAGACGAAAATAACATCATTTCTGAACTTAAAGCAGCAGGACTTCCAGAAAATGGAAAAGCTAAATTATATGATTCTAGAACCGGAGAGCCATATGATGGAGCAGTTGTTGTGGGAGTATCTTATATAATGAAACTTATCCACATGGTTGAGGATAAGACTCATGCGAGAAGTACAGGACCATATTCATTAGTTACACAGCAGCCTCTTGGAGGAAAGGCACAAATGGGAGGCCAAAGACTTGGAGAGATGGAAGTTTGGGCATTGGAATCTCACCGCGCACGTTATACACTACAGGAAATGTTAACTATCAAGTCTGATGACGTGGTAGGTCGTGCAAAAGCATTTGAGGCAATAGTTAAGGGAACTGCAATTCCAACACCTAAAGTTCCAGAATCATTCAAAGTTCTTATTAAAGAATTACAGGCGCTTGGACTTAACGTTGTTCCAATGGGAGCGCAAATTGTAGCAGAACCAACAATGGTAGAGCCTATGAAAGAAGCAAAAGCTGACGAAAAAATTGAAGAAGAAGCAAAGGAAATGGAAAAAGAATTAGGTGGAGAAGACATAGTTACAGAAGAACCAGGAGTCGAAGAGACGAATGCGCCAAGTGAAGATGTTGAGCCTGAGGCAGAAGATTTAGCTGAAGTAGAAGGAGAATTAAATGGATAAGAATAAAAAAATGAAAGATATCAGTATTTTGGATTTCCAATCCCTGAAGGTGCTCGTAGCCGGAAAAGAAGATGTTATGGGCTGGAGTTACGGAGAAGTAACAAAGCCTGAAACTATTAACTACAGAACACTACGTCCTGAAAAAGATGGATTATTTGACGAAAGAATTTTTGGACCTACGAAAGACTGGGAATGTTATTGTGGAAAATATAAGAGAATTAGATATAGAGGAATAATCTGCGATAAATGCGGAGTTGAAGTAACGCTCTCAAGAGTTAGACGCGAAAGAATGGGTCACATCGGATTAGCTTCACCAGTTGCTCACGTTTGGTACTTTAAGGGTTCAAGCTCACCTTTAAGTTTGATTCTCGACATGTCTCAAAAAGACTTAGAATCTGTTATTTACTATGCTTCTTATTTGGTTACAAGTATTGAAGATGACAAAAAGAAAAAAGCATTAGAAGGTTTTGCGAAAGTAATAGAAGACCGAAAAGTAAATCTTAAAAAAGACGCAGAGGTTGAAGAAAAAGCGATTGATGAAGAAGCTAAGGAAAAATTAAAGTCTGCGGGAAAATCAAAACCTGAACAAAAGGAATTAATGGAGCAGGAAATTGAGCTTTCTAAGAAACAAAGAATTCTTAGAATTAGTGAAAGAGTTTCAGCGGAATCTAAGAAAATTGATGAAATCGCAGATGCTCTAACAGCTTTAGTAAAAAGTCTAAAACCAGGATCAGTTCTTTCAGAAGACGAATACTTTAAAGTTCTTGAATATGATATTCCAATCTTCTTTACTTTCAAGACTGGCGCAGAAGGACTTTTAGAGTTAATCGAAAAACTAAATATCGATAATCTTATTATTGAGCTTAGAAAAGAAGTAGAAAAAGCAAAAGGACAAAAATATCTAAAGTTAGTTAAAAGACTAAGATTGCTCGAAGTTATCAGAAAAGCTGGAGTTTCACCAAAAGATATGGTTTATACAGTTCTTCCTGTTATTCCACCAGATCTTAGACCTATGGTTCAGTTGTCAGGAGGAAGATTTGCGACATCAGACCTTAACGATTTATATAGAAGAGTAATTAATAGAAATAACAGATTAAAGCATTTAATTTCTTTGGGAGCTCCAGAAATAATTCTGCGAAATGAAAAAAGAATGCTTCAGGAATCAGTCGATTCATTAATTGATGCTTCACAACGTGGAACTCAGGTAGTTCAATCTCCTTTGAGATCACTTTCAGACATGTTAAGGGGAAAACAGGGAAGATTTAGACAGAACTTACTTGGAAAAAGAGTAGATTATTCAGGACGTTCAGTTATCGTTGTGGGACCAAATTTGAAATTATCTGAGTGCGGAATTCCAAAAGAAATGGCGCTTGAAATGTTTAAGCCATTCGTTCTTAGAGAGGTCATTGTTAGAGGATTTGCTCCAAACATTAAGTCTGCAAAGAGATTTATTGAAAAGCGCCCACCTGAAGTTTTCGATATCTTGGAAGAAATCACAAAGAATCATCCAGTTTTACTTAATCGTGCTCCAACATTACACAAATTAGGTATCCAGGCATTCTATCCAGTTCTTATCGAAGGAGCTGCTATCCAATTACATCCTTGTGTTTGTTCAGGATTTAACGCTGATTTCGACGGAGACCAGATGGCTGTTCACATTCCTTTATCAGAAAACGCACAAAAGGAAGCAATTGAACTTATGATGCCTAGAGAAAATCTCTTAAAGCCAGCTGATGGAGCTCCTATCACACTTCCTAATAAAGAAATGGCTGTTGGAGTTTTCTATCTCACTTCAATTGATGAAAGCTTGAGAAAAGAAGTTAAGCCAGAAGATGAAGAAATATTTTCTGATATCAACGATGCTCTTCTAGGACATTCATATGGAAGACTTAAATTAAGACAGCCTATTAAAGTTAGAGTAAATGGGGAAATCATCGAAACATCTATCGGACGCTTAATGTTTAACGAGCATTTACCAGAGTCTCTTGGATTTATGAATGAGCCTGTTAAAGCCTCTGGCATTAAAAAGTTAATTACTCGAGCTATGAAAGTTTCTAATTCACTTCAGGTTGAAGAGTTAATCGATAACATTAAAACACTAGGATTTTATGGATCAACTGTTTCTGGAATTTCAGTTTCAGTATTCGATACAGCTGTAGTTCAAGGAAAAGATAAGATTATCGATGGCGCAGAAGAAAAGATTGCAGAAATCGATCTAGAATATCAAAAAGGACTTATTACAAACGAAGAAAGAAAAAGACTTTCAAATAACGTTTGGCTTTCAACAACAGAGAGAATCGCTGACATGACTTGGGACTTATTAACAACTGGAAACGTTATTAGAACTATTATCGATTCTGAAGGAGCTAGAGCTGGAAAAGAACAGCTAAAACAGCTATCTGCGATGAGAGGACTTATCATGGATCCGCTTGGAAAAATTATTGAGCTTCCTATTAAATCTAACTTTAGAGAAGGACTTTCTATT
>CAYXTY010000048.1:0-256 GCA_964468505.1 uncultured Gammaproteobacteria bacterium | reverse complement strand
TTCAGCTCGTGGATCTAGAAAAGGATTAACTGACTCAGCTCTTAAGACTGCAAACGCTGGATACTTAACCAGAAGATTAGTTGACGTATCTCACGACATGATTATTAAGACAGAAGATTGTGGAACAAAAAATGGAATTAAAATTTCAGCTACTGATCCAGATAGAACAGCAACATTCCATGACAGAATTCTTGGAAGAATTGCAGCTGAAAATATAGTTTCTCCAAAAACAAAGAAACCAATTGTAAAAGCTGGC
>CAYXTY010000047.1:0-6454 GCA_964468505.1 uncultured Gammaproteobacteria bacterium | reverse complement strand
GAAATAGTTGTTAAGAGAAGCCATACGGAAATATGGAATCCACTTGCAAATTCTCCACCCAAAACTCTAAGGATGTATCCTGCAGCAATTGCCAATATGTCTATAACGGTAATTGTTTTTAGAATACTTGAATAAAGGATTTGGAGAAGAAGATATACTATTATAAACAAGAAGAAAGATGGGTTAACGAAAACTGACATTACTAGCGAAGAAACTATTAGGAAAACTGCAAGAACTGCTGCGAATTTTACATCAACGTCTCCGTGCGCGAGTGGTCTAAATCTTTTGAAAGGGTGCATCTTGTCATTTTTAATATCGAAGATGTCATTAATGATATAGGTGGCGGAGGATACTGCGCAGAAAATGAAGAACCCAATTATTACAGGAAATACTGCAGTTGGATTAAATAGTTCTCCGGTAAAAGTAACGGCCGCAAAAATAGCAAAGTTTTTAACCCACTGACGAGGCCTAAGTAATCTTAATATGTTATATGCTTTGCGTCCCATTTTTCTTTCTTATTAAATAATTTAAAAATAATAAAGTTCCCCCTACGATAATTACAAGCATTATTATGGCAAAGATTTTGCCACGGCTTGAGAGAACTAGGGAAAGTGAACCAAATATAGCAGAAATTAGCCAGTAAAACAACGCAATTCTTCTTTGTCCTAAGCCTGAAGACAGAAGGAGATGATGCAAGTGTTTTTTATCATGCCAGAATGGAGAATGGCCTGTTAGGATTCTTCTTCCAATTGTAAATGCACCATCAGCAAGAGGCACTCCCATAACTAAAATTGCTGTCGCAAGTTTTGCGCTTGAAAGAATTGAAACAACAGCTAGAAGAAGATATATGGCAGTTGCTCCATATCCTGGAAAGATTTTTGCCGGGTGAAAATTATAAATTAAAAATCCAATTGCTGTTCCAGAAATAATAAAAGAAAGAGAAGCTGTGGTTTGAGTTAGATCATCTCCAGTGCCAAATCTAAGACTAAGGATTCCAATAAAAACTGCAGAGATTGCTACAATTCCTGGCATTTGTCCATCAACACCTTTACTCCAGTTAAGCATGTTCATAACCCAAACTATCCAGAGAACTGCAACAACATGAGAAAGAGTAATGACCATTCCAATTCCTAAAAACTCGATTGGAAGTCTAATTTCATTTAAGTAAAGAATTCCTCCAAGTGGATTTGTTATAAAATTCACACTTACTCCGGCAGCGACAACTATCACTGCGCAAAGAATATTAACTATAAATCTTACGTATGGTGAAATATCAAATTTATCGTCCAGCGCGCCAACTACTAAAGAGATAAATGCTGCGATATAAATTGCAACTGTAATTTGATTGATCGGCAAAAAAATAATTCCCGCAATAAGCGCTCCAAGAAAAAGCGGAATCCCTCCGCCTCTTGGAATTGGTTTAGTGTGAATTACAGCAGGGTGCTTTCGTACTTTTGGGTCATCGACTATTTTTAATTTTTTTAAAATTTTTATTGAAAGTGGAGTGATAACAGCGGTTACTAAGAATGCAGCTAAAAACGGCAGGAAGATTAAATTATTTAAAATATTTTCCATTTATATAATTAGCGAAATTGTGCGAACGATAAAAAGAAAAGTTAAAAGAGCAGTTAGAAAACTTGTGATTGCGATTAGTCTAGAGATAAGCGGTGAGGTTGTGTAGCTAACGCTAGAGAAGATTATATTTACAAAAAATATTATTGACGTAATAATAGACGGAATAAAAATTCCAAAAGTGGAGCTTAATCTTTCTTCTCCCCAAGGCATTTGATTAAATACTGGAATTAGCGGGGGAAGTTTGCTTAAATTAAATAAAATATAAGAAGCTGTGATAGAGATTATAACAAATGTAGTGATGTATAATCTAAAAATTAATCTGTCTTTTTTTAAAGAATTAAAATACTTTTTCATAAATTTTTACTCCTCTTATGTCAATTTTTTCTTCATAATTAATGAGTTTCATTGGAAACTCAGGAACGTTCGGCATTACAACGATAAGCTTTGGTTCTTTTGTTCTTATGGCGTTTTCCATTTCAGATAATCCAGTTGGATAGTTAGTAATGTGATATGCGACAGTATAGCGCATGATTGGAGTTTTTTCTGCAAGTTTATAAATTTGAGCATTATTGCCCCATAGAAAAATCGATTCATCCTTAGTGGTATGTGCCTTGATGTATCTAGCGAGATCATAGTCTCTTGGGGTATTTCCATCAAAAAATGCTTGATAAGAAGACGCATCTTTCTTATCACTGCAAAACGCAATTAGATTTGTGTAATGATTAATAAGTTTATCCCTCTTTAAGTTAAAAATGTTAACAATTGCCAGGTATCCAATAACTAAAAATATAATTAAAACAATTCTTGTTTTCTTCTCTTCGATAATTGCTCCCACCATTAAGCAGAAGCTTGGGAGAAGCATTATTAAGTAGTGGGTGTATGGGCGTTGTGCAAAGAATGCGCTGAAAAGAGAAAATGCAAACCAAACGGTCGTAAACAAAACATTTCTTGGAATCTTTTTTCTTTTCCAAAAAACAAATCCTAAAAAACCTAACAAAAGACCTGCCTTAACATACAAGAGTCCCTGAGGAATAATAAATTCATTACCATATCCAACGTATCCAACATTGCTAAAAAGAAAACCGTTTATAGCATCTTTAAAATTATTTGTCAGGAAAAAATAACCCAGTATTGATACTACCGGAAGAGCAAAGCCCGCTATGAATGGTAACGTTCTGTTACCAAATTTATCTTTTAGATCTTTCTCATGATCAATTAATATAAAAAACAGTAGAGCCATGAAATCAAAGACTGCTACAATTTTTGTTAAGAAAGCAAGGCTCATGAGGAACCCCGATAATAAATGAAATCTAAAATGCCAAGCTTTTTTAATGTAATCTCCGGATACTATTATGTATGCAGAAGCTAGAATTGGTAAAAGCATGAAATTTTCAGCATTAGCAATATTTCCTTCAATAAGTCTTGTGCCAAAAGCAAATGCGTATAAGGATGTTGAAATGAATGCTGCATATTTAGATTTCGGAAGTATTCTTTTTACAACAAAATAAAAAGCCCAAACCGAAAAAAGTCCGAAAAATAACGAGAGGATTCTTAATGCATACTGATCAGAATTAAAGAGAGCATATAAGACATAAAGAAGTGGAGGTTTGTTGTCCCATGCGCCCGAGTATAGTTTTGCCCCGTCATTAATCAGCATCCCTACAGCCTGATAAATTCCTTCATCTCCATACCAATAAGGTTCGAAAAGACTTGGCCAGCGGAGGAAAAAGAAAACTACGGATATAATTAATAAAAACCAAAAGGATCTGCTTTTTTCAAGACGAGAAAAAAGTTTCATAATTTTTCAGTAACTTTATATTCCATTTTTCGTCCAAGCATTAGTTGTGTGTGGGAAATTATCGCTGGAAGAGAATTAAGGAAGAATCCTGCAATTGGCATGAGTATGAACTCTAAGGGGAATAAAAGTTCACGGGTTCTAGATTTACTTAAATGTTTTGGTCTATTTCTGTAGTCGATTACTACCATGATAACTAGTGCGATTAGAGACGTTGTTAGAATGATTCTCGCCATAACCGGAAGACTATATCCGAGAGAAGTTCTTGAGAATTCTGGATTAACTAATGTAATAACACTTGTAGCAATTGTTAAGATAAACCAATTTGCCGGCCAAAGAAAATGATCTAAGAGAACGTGAAAAAGAATTTTTGTTTTCCTAACAAATGGAACGCCCGGAACTGTAAGCCACCATTTTATGAATAATGGATCGTCCGATGCGCCATAGCTCCATCGTCTAATTTGAGAATATTTATTCTGAAGACTTCCAATATAGGTTGGAGAAAGAGGAGAGTCCATAGAGGTTTTTAGGAAAATTGGATTTGCGGAAATGTCTCCCTTCATCATAAAAAAAGCTTTAAAGAATACTCTATAATCTTCTGGAATTACATCAGTGTCCCAATATCCAATTCTTTTTAATAAGAGAAAGGAGAGTGAATATGTGGATGTGGCAATTAGTCTGTCTCCCTGAACTAAGAGGCCAGTTCTGTGAAGGCTTGAGAAAAATGAAAATACTCGGCTTGCTGCAGGAACGCTCCAAAAATTATTATGATCCACGTTTGCTGATTGCCAAAACCTGTTATATCTTTTTTCTTCTCTTAAAAAGTCATAACCTAAGTAAGCGAAATATTGTCTGTCAAACATGGAGTCTGCGTCCGCAGTTGTAACCGTTGTGTAATTTACGTCGATAATATTTGTATCAATTAAAATTTTATTTATTTCTTTTCCAGCATAGGATTCATTAGAAGATTTTCCTTTAACCTCTCCTGGAATATCAGGATGGTATGCTGCATAAATTCCGCCAAATACATTTTCAAAATCTTTTATAATTTTTGAAGCTTTTTTATGCGCTGCGTCTTCTCTTTTTTCCATCGCTAAGACAACATAGATTCTTTTTGATGGAAATGTCTGAGCCGCAATAGTTCCTACGATTCTTCTTAGTTTTTCTTCTGTCTCTTTATAGTTTGGAATAATTATTACGTGATTTACTTTGTCGAAATCCGCAAGTTTTTCTCCTTTTTCAAGCCAGTTTTGTGATTCTGCTTCTTTAATTTTTTTAGAGCCAAGATATGCCGTAAACATTAAGGAGAATGACCTATAAAACCAGTAAACATCAAAAAAGAGAATAAAGTATGCGACTAGATACGGTACAAAAATGGAGCCCCAAATTGGAAAGAGGATCAAGGTCCAAGATGTGATTCCAGGAAGAGCTAATAGGGATCTATGTGTTTTGATAGGATAACGAGTGAAGATTCTGTTAAAAAATTCTGTCATAAATGGTTTGGGCTAGGTTACTAAATTGAATAGTCTCTTTGCGTTTTCTGAGGTTTTAGCCTCGACTTCTTTGGAATCAATACCTTTAATTTTACCTATTTGTGCTGCGACAATTATAACATAGGAAGGAATGTTGCGACTATGTTTATGAGGAACGGGTGTTAGGTAGGGCGAGTCTGTTTCAGTAACAATTCTATCTATTGGAGTATTTATAATTAGATCTGAAAGCCTAGTGTTTTCGCCTTTGGCAATTCCATCATATGTAATGTTCCCGTCAAATCCCACCAGAAAACCTAATTTAAGAACTTTTTTTAGAAAATCAACCGACCCTGACATGCAGTGAAACATGCCTGGTTTAGTTTGGTCAATTAGTGAAGAGTGGGTATTTAAGATTTCTAAAATATCATTTCCGGCTTGTCTATTGTGAACCTGTAGAGGTAAGTTAAGTCTGTGTGCGAGCTCCAGTTGTTTTATAAAGACTTCTTTTTGAAGATTTGGTTCAACTATGCCATTTGAGGCATAAGAATAATAATCCAGTCCTATTTCCCCGATTGCTAGAACTTTTTTTGATGATTTAGCGATTTTTTCAAGCTCTTTGTCCCAGCCAGTTTGCATTTTATCAGCGTGATGAGGGTGG
Source organism: uncultured Gammaproteobacteria bacterium (assembly GCA_964468505.1). Classification (GTDB taxonomy): domain Bacteria; phylum Patescibacteriota; class Microgenomatia; order Levybacterales; family UBA12049; genus 2-01-FULL-39-10-A. Next base: position 954 of record CAYXTY010000047.1, on the reverse strand, counting down.
ATTCCGACAATTGCGTACAAATTTTCGTATTTTTCAGCAAGCTCGACAGCCCTTTGGCTTGATTCAAGACTTGTACCAGTATTAATTATTATTTCTACGCCATCTTTTTGAGCCTGTTTTATTACAGCATCGAAATCTTTAGCGAATGATTTGAAGTTAAGATGACAATGTACGTCTACCATAATAATGATTATATAATTTCCGCTTGACAAAGTCCTGAGAAAGTTGCTTAATATAATTAATGGCAAAAAGAAAACAATACAAGCACTTTAAGCTTTACACGGACCAAAACATTATGGGTGTAGTTTTGTTTACTATGCTTGCAGGGATGGTTGGAGTATTGATTGGAGCATTTTTACTTTATTCTTCAGTAGGTCAAGCTGTTTTAGGTGTCTCAACTCCTTAAGTCTCATCTTTCTTCACAAATTTTATTTTCATTAATAGCATTTATTGTTTTAACTCAAACCATAATTATTAGGTTATAATATTTTCGGTGAAAGCTTTTATTAAAAGTCTAAAGAAAAATAAAGAAGTTTGGCTTGCAGTTGGAATATGTTTTTCATTTTTTATTGCTTACCTGACGCTTGGCTTAGTTAAGCATTCCCACTTCCTTACAGGTTATGATCTTTCGCTTGTTAATCAAGTAACTTGGGAATATAGCCGTTTTATTCCTCCTGTCATGACCGGACATGCGTATGCTTTTATGCCCGCATTTTACGATCATATTGAATTTATTTACTTACTCTTGTCTCCTTTTTATTGGATTTTACCTGACGCTAGGACATTAATAGTTCTCCAAGCATCAGTGGTTGCGGTTTCTGGATATTTTATCTTTTTACTAGCAAAAAAACACAAAATTAATTTATTTGTTTCTTTGTCTCTTCTGTTTGCCTACTTCACATTTTATGGTGTTCAATTTGCGCTTTGGTCCGACGTTCATAGTCTTGTTTTTGG
>CAYXTY010000046.1:3536-6522 GCA_964468505.1 uncultured Gammaproteobacteria bacterium | reverse complement strand
GCGTAGCCTACAAATTTCACAAACACAATTGTATCAGGCATTTTTCCTAGAAACAATATTTATTCTCGGGCTGCGCTGAGGTCGCAAGTAAATTTTCTTGATCCGCAGTTCGCGAATTGTTTGAATTAGAAAAACTCAGAGTTTGTTTGTTTTATTTTTCGTAATTACCCAGTGTTAAGCTTAAGCTCAAAATGCGATCTACGAAAATTCACTTGCTCCCCGCGCATTTATTTATTTTAGCTGGTGTGAGTTATTGCAAAATAACCTCAAGGTGCTAGAATGGATTTCAATCCTCAGCCACACGTTGAGATTGTTTTTTTATGTTAAGAAATCTTTTTAGCTTATTTAGTCATGATATCGGTATAGATTTAGGAACTGCAAATACGCTTGTTTGGGTAAGGGGAAAAGGAATAGTTATTAGAGAACCATCAATCATCGCAATTCATAAAAAAACAAAAAAATTAATAGCGCTTGGTAGTGAAGCTAAGAAAATGTTAGGTAAAACTCCAGAGTTGATAGTTACTATAAAGCCTCTCAGAAGCGGAGTGATTTCTGATTTTGATGCGACGAGTGCCATGATAAGTAGATTTGTTCATGATGTCCATAGCTCTGGTAGCTCTCTTCCTTTAGCTTTTTCAAGACCACGTGTAGTTATAGGAATTCCTTCCTCGGTTACTGAAGTTCAGCGTCGGGCTGTTTGGGAAGCGGCACTTTCTGCTGGAGCTCGCGAAGCATTTCTTATAGAAGAACCAATGGCTGCGGCAATTGGGGAGGGAATTTCTGTATTCGCACCAACTGGAAAAATGGTAGTAGATATTGGTGGAGGAACTACGGAAATTGCTGTTATTTCTCTTGGGGGAATTGTGGTGTCTAGATCTTTAAAAACTGCAGGAGATGATATGGATGCAGCGATTACCCATTATATTCGATTGCGTCATGGTCTTTTACTTGGGGAAAAAACAGTTGAAGAATTAAAAATAAAATTAGGCAGCGCTTATGAGAGGCCAAAGAGAAAAAAGAAGGACGATGAAGAGGAGAAAGAAAAAGAAGAAGATAGGGCAGCAATAGTTAGAGGTAGAGATCTAGAAACTGGACTTCCGAAGAGCCTTCGCGTTACAGAAGTAGAAGTTAGAGAAGCACTAGCTCCGATAATTTCAAAAATAGTTGAATCTGTTGCTGATGTTTTAGAAGAAGCGCCACCAGAACTCACCGCTGATATTTTAGAAAATGGGATTTTACTTACCGGAGGTGGATCAATGTTGTACGGATTAGATAAGTTAATTGTTGATCGAACACACATCCCAGTTATAAAAAGTGAAGATCCACTTACGACCGTAGTTAGAGGGACAGGAAAAGTTTTAGAAGATGAAGAATTATTAAATAGAGTTAAAGTAATCGGCGGACTCAAATAATCATGCAGAAAAGAAATTCATTTGTCCCATTTTTTTTGGTTTTCTTTACGATAAGTCTACTTCTTATCTTTATTGGAAAATTTGGAATACTTGATGGGTTTGTTTCAATTGCAAACAGAGGAGCAGCACCTGTTAAATCCGGAGCGTTAAATATTTTCGGTTACCAAAACAAAAACATAAGAGATTTAAATTCAGAAAATGCAAAACTAAAAAAGGAGTTATCTGATAGGCAAAATTTGATATTGGAAAATGAAGCACTTAAGGATCAGTTTGCAAAATCTGAGGCTAAAAGTTTGGATTTACTACCCGCAAGAGTAGTAGGTTTTCCCGGATTTATTCCTGGGAGAAGCTTACCTGAATATTTGATTTTAGATAAAGGTCTGAATTCTGGAGTTAAAAATGGAAGTACTATAGTTATAGAAAATTATCTGATAGGAAAAGTAATTGATGCAAAATCAGATTTTTCTAAAGTAGAGCTTCTTAATAATAAAAATTCTTCGTTTACTGCAAAAGTGGCTTCTTTGGATGGAGCTGAAGCGACTGGTGTAGTAAAGGGCCAGGGGGATGAGATGAATTTTGAGAATGTTCTCCTTACTTTAACAATAAAAAAGGATGATTTAGTTTTAACAAAAGGAGATAAAAATGAAAACGGAGTAGGATATGCCCCGGATTTAATTATAGGGAAAATTATAAGTGTAGAAAAAAAATCTAGTGATTTATTTCAAAAAGCAAAAGTTAAAAGTTTTGTGGATTTTACAAATTTAAAAACAGTTTTTATATTAAGATGAATTTAATTGCCCTTTTACTCTTAGTTTCAATTTTTTTGGAGTCGACCATTATTACAGTTCCTCTTACTCTTTTAATAATTATTTTTACTGCAGTTATTTTTAAGAATAATGATGTTTTTTATCTCGCATTTTTATCAGGTTTATTATTAGATATTTTAACTCTTGGGACAATTGGACTTACGAGTGCATTTTTTGTATTATTTGTAATGTTAATATTTCTTTATCAAAAAAAGTTTGAAATTGAGTCATTAAGTTTTATTACTATTTCTTCTTTTTCAGGGTCAGTTATTTATTTATTCTTAACAAGTTCTAGTAATCTAATTCCGCAGGCGATGCTCGCGACTTTTATAATGTTTATGTCATTTTTTATTTTCAAAAAAACAAATAAAAAAGCTCCCAAGTATGTTTAATTATGGACAAAAAAATCGGCCCAATTTTTGGCGAATTCATAACGACTGAAAAAATAAAAAGACGGGGAAGTTACCACGACCACGGTTCTCCTAGGGAAGCAAGATTTTATTTAATTCCTGTAATTTTAATCGTCGCAATTTCAATTGTGATTTTCAGGCTTTTTTTTGTTCAGGTGGTTCAAGGGAGTTATTACAGAACTCTTTCTGACACAAATCGCATAAAAACCATAGTTATTCACGCGCCTCGTGGGGTGATTTTTGATAGAAACGGAAAACCTCTGGTTTTTAATGTTCCAGGATTTAGACAAGTAACAGACGGAAAAACTAAATTAATCGGTCAGGATGAGGCAATTGATCTAATCGCAAAAGGCGAAAA
>CAYXTY010000046.1:0-3436 GCA_964468505.1 uncultured Gammaproteobacteria bacterium | reverse complement strand
ATTCCTGGGAGAAATATAACTTTAACTATTGATCGCGATCTACAAAAAAGAGCATATAACGCCATGAGCAAAGCTAAAAGAGGAGCGGTGATTGCTACAACTCCGGATGGGCAAGTATTGGCTTTAGTTTCTAAGCCTTCATTTGATCCAAATCTTTTTACACAAGGAAAGGATTATAAGGTTTCTGCATCGAGCACCTATAAAAATGTTACAGAGGTTTTAATGGATTCTACGACACAGCCATTTTTAAACCGTGCAATCTCAGGCTTGTACCCACCTGGTTCTACTTTTAAATTAATCACAGCAGCAGCAGGCTTAGAGGATAATACGATTGGCAGAAATTATTCCGTAAAGGACACGGGAATTGTAAAAATTGGAGAATTCTCGTTTGCTAACTGGTATTTTACTAACTACGGAAGAACGGATGGTGATGTAAATGTGGTTAAGGGAATTGCAAGATCAAACGACATTTTCTTTTATAAATTAGCTGAAAAAATTGGCCACGTTAAGCTTTCAAATATGGCTCGGGAATTTGGAATTGATAAAGTTCTTGGTATTGATTTGGGGGGGGAAATTTCAGGATTAGTTCCAACGGATGCTTGGAAAAAAGAAAATATTGGAGAGCCTTGGTATTTGGGAGATACTTATCATTATGGAATTGGTCAGGGTTATTTACTCTCAACTCCTCTTTCTGTAAATTCCTGGTCTCAGGCAATTGCAGCAAATGGCACACTTTATCGTCCACATATCTTAAAAGATTTAGGGAATAAGAAAATTAATGAAAAATTTATTTCTAAAAAAACAATAGATCCGATAAGGGAAGGAATGATTGCTTCATGTGCGCCATCTGGAGTCGCATATCCACTTTTCGATTTTAAAGTTAAAAATGCAGATCTTAAAATTGATGGCAAAAATATTTTAAAGGTCGCGACCGGCTCAGCTGATATGCGTCAAATAACTGTCGCATGTAAAACAGGAACCGCGCAGCACGGTGGAGAAAAAACTTTACCTCATGCTTGGATAACTCTTTTTGCGCCAGCTTATGATCCTCAAATCGTAGTAACAGTTCTTAATGAAGAATCAGGAGAGGGATCTAATGAAGCCGCCCCAATTGCTAGAGAAGTTTTAGAGGAATTTTTTAGTAAATAATCTATGGAGTTAGAGTAGGAGTCGGGGTTTGTGTTGGAGTAAGAGTTGGGCTTGGAGTTAAAGTTTGAGCAGGAGTTAGGGTAGAAGTTGGCGTAAATCCAATAAATTTATTTAAAATATTTTTTGTGATCTGTTGAGCTTTAGGGTTTATAAAATTATAAGCTTTTCTTTTATCAAGTAACCAAGTCCAGTCGGTAGTACCTGCAGAGAAAACAAAAGCCCCGCTTGGTGCTTTATAAATAGTAGAGTATGCATCTGGAGAGCTATTGGTTTTTGAAAGAACTGTGTATGTACCGCCATTTGCTTTTGGATAGCCAGAATAAATAGTGTTATATTCATATCCATAAACATTAGGAATTTTATCTCCATTTTTTAGATCTGTTCCGGCATAAGCCCAGTGATTTTCATTCTGAACAGTCCAGGGAAGGTTATTATCATGAGTTCCAAGATTTCTTCCATACATAGTTCCAATCATTTTTTGTTCTGGCCGGCCACTTACAGAATATCTGAATTGCCCGGTTGTCCTTTTTCTTTTTTCGGGGTCCGTTGAGGAGTAGAATGGATCACTCAGATATTTATATTTGTATCCTACTAGTACGCGGTTTGCAGTCCCAGTTGAAGATTTTTCATATCTTACTTGCCAATACGCATCATTTCCTCCAAAAAAAGCCACATTTGTTCCATTTTTTATCGCATTTTCTACAGAATCACGCATTTCCCATGTCCAGTATTCATCGTGTCCAACGGACAAAAATGCTTTATGATTTAGTAATTTTCCGGGACTCGTGTCAGTGTCAACATTTGTATTGTAAGTCACATCATATCCATTTTTTTCTAAGAAATGAATCATGTTTAGTTCCCAGCTGGTGAGTCTTGACCCTGACTTTACGTAAGGTCTATCGAATGAAATTTTTACTGCAGCAGGGCTCGTATAAAAACTTCTTCCACCCCAGCTATTATATGCTTGCCATGTGTTTACTGAGTTTTGAAATAAAATATCAGAGGCTCTATCGTCTTCTCTCAGTGTAAAGTTTATCCAATTTGAATAGCCTCTATTATTCATTAATTTAACAAGATATGCGCCGCTTACCCAATCATCGGGAACATTTAATGTGTATGAAGTTGTCCATTTGCACTCGACCATGCCTCTAGAATCCATAGGGCATCCTGCTTGTTTTATGCCGGAAATTGGCCCAACGGATTTCATAAGTCTGCCTCCTAGGCCTTGGTACCAGCCGATTCTATAGATTTCCATTCTAAAATTCTGAGCAGGGTTAACAGTTACTTTAAAATCGATTGAATTTCCCTTGTTCACGCTAGTCTTATTTGCGTAACCTTTTATTTGATTATTTGAGTCATCTGAAGATTTGTATCCATTTTTATTTAAAATCCAGTTATCGCTTCCGGGTTTTTGGTTTTCTATTGCTGTAGGATTGTTTGACGCTTGAGGCTCCATCGGTTCAAGTACCGGTTCATAGCTGAGTTCATCTTCGGTGTTCTCACTAGTATATGAATATGGCTCTGGTTCTAGCTCTGGTGCGCTTTGGGAATTTGCCTTAGTTGCAAATATTCCAAAGCCTGCGGAGAAAACCGCAAAAAGAGAAATTATTAAAATTTTCTTTGATATTGTCATAAGGCCCCGCATTTTATACATTGAGAATAGGAATGTCAAACGAAAGGAAATTTTATTTAGGATTTTCTAATTTTTCGGGAGTAGGTCCTATTAAGTTTGAGAAATTATTAAAATATTTTGGTTTGGCGGAATTAGCATGGAAATCTGATCCTAAAGAGTTTGGGGAAGTTGTCGGGAAAAGTTTGATTTCTAAATTTGAAACTTTCAGAAAAGAATTTGATATCGAAAAATATGAAGAAAGTTTGGCTAAACAAAAAATAAATTATGTTTGCCTTTATGAAAAAGAATACCCAGCGCGTTTGAAATCTATTAAAAATCCTCCAATAATTTTGTACTCAAAAGGAAAACTCGACTTTAATCTTGAGCAAAATTTTTTGGCAGTAGTAGGTACAAGAAAGATCACGAGTTACGGTAGAAGTATCACTGAAATGTTCGCTGGAAAACTCGCGGAACAAGGCTTGATAATTATTTCAGGGCTTGCGATCGGGGTAGATAGTGTCGCTCATATTGCATGTTTGGATAGTCACGGAATAACAGTTGCAGTATTGGGAAATGGCGTAGATATCTGTTTCCCTAGGGAAAATCAAAAAATTTATGACAAAATTTTAGGAGAGGATGGAGTAATAATTTCTGAATATCCTCCTGGACAAGAGC
>CAYXTY010000045.1:1153-6576 GCA_964468505.1 uncultured Gammaproteobacteria bacterium | reverse complement strand
AGTTCTTTTCATGAAAAAAGTTTACACCTTACTCTCTTCGGAGAGCAGATAGTCCCGACCGAAAGGCCACTGTGCCAAAAAAATTTCCAGAGGGGTTATCGTAAGGATTACGCATTTAAAGTTATAAGTTGTGGGGTCTCCGCACTAAAAAATAATTTAGAACAGATCGTAATCAAGGCTTAATAGACATTCGAACGTCTGTTGATTCTTGATTGCGATTTTTTAGTGACAGGTAAAAAATCAAAATCTAGTGAAAGAACTAATTTATTAGTTAGCATAAATTAGTCATGCAAAATCTAAATATTGTTTACGTGCCGATTAATGATCTCAAGCCGTCTGCTTATAATCCTCGTAAGTGGAATGAAGCGCAGATCAGTGCCCTTCGGGAGAGCATATCTCGTTTCGGGCTCGTCGACCCGATTATCTGTAACTCTGCCCCTGAGCGCGAGAACGTTGTCATTGGCGGCCATTTCAGGCTGAAGGTAGCGATAGATATGAGTTTCAAGGAAATGCCCGTGGTCTACATAAATATTCCTGACTTAGAAAAAGAAAAGGAGTTAAATATCCGCCTCAATAAAAATCTTGGAGAATTTGATCTGAATCTGCTCAAGGATTTCGGAGAGGAATTCCTGATCGACGTAGGGTTCACTACCGAAGAACTTGATTCTATCTTCGATATTGATCCGGCGGTTGAACAGTTCAATCTTCAGAAGGAACTGGAGAAAATGAACATCGATAAGATCAACGTTCAGAAGGGCGACCGGTATGAAATAAATGGCTCAGTGTTAATGTGCGGAGATTCGACCGTCGAAGCGGACATGCTAAAGCTCATGGAAGGAGTCAAAGCTGACTTCTGTTTTACTGACCCGCCGTATCTACTCAACTACCTCAAAGGTAAAACTAAACAGAAGGACGGAGTAACTGTCGGCTTCGGCGCGAAGAAAAATCGCCGATATCTGGAAACCGAATCCTTGCCGGAAAACTTCACGGACTTGTGGATGGCTAACGTGGCGAAATGTCAGAAGCCCGACTTCTCGATCATAATCTTCGAAAATCCTAAAAACTTGCGGACTATCTGGACTGCTATGGAGAAATTCTGGAAATATCGCAACACCATAGTATGGCATGTGCCGAACCGTATGCAGGGATTTTCCGCGAAGTTCAAATTCTTCAACAAACATGACATAGCTTTAGTGGGTACCGGCGGTGAAGTTGAACTAAACCTAGACCCTGAGACCGAATCTCTGTTTCAGAATGAGTACGAAAATGCTCTCTTCGCCACCACAGGTAGCCCAACTTGGGAATCCTACGGCAAGGGCAAGAAGTACTGCCCGACTGATTTCATCGAACACACAGCCGCCGACAAGAAGTCTTCCGGACAGGACATCATCTTCGGAACGAAGCCTTTGGAATTACTAATTCCATATATCAAAGTGCTTACGAAACGCGGAGACTTGGTTCTGGAACCTTTCGGAGGTTCAGGGAGTACCTTAATAGCCTCACTTAAACTGGGTCGAAAATGCCGCATCATGGAAAAAAGCCCAGTGTATACTGAAATCATCAAACAGCGCTGGGAAAAATTAACTGGAAAAAAGGCAGTCAAGATTAACAGTTAATATATGACACTCCAATGTCTGACAACAACGAATTGTCCCGTGCTGAACGCAAGCGCAGGAGAGAAAACGCGGATACCTTTCAGGCACAGAAAAAATTCCAAAAATCTTCTGTTGCAAAACCTTCTACTGAATACGTAGAACTCGAATCTCCCCCTTATATTCCTCTTAAAATATCTGCCAGGGAGAAAAAGCGATTGGAAGCGTTAGCGGTTGAAACGGAAAAACTCAAGAAGGATATGGTCGCACAACTTCGGAAAACGCCGATAGTACAGGTTGCTTGCCAACATACGGGTGTCGCTCGCTCGACGTACTACAAATGGCGCTCGAAGGATCATATCTTCGCTCGGGCCGCTGATCGCGCACTCGAAGCCGGAAAATTCTTCATTAACGACTTAGCAAAGTCAAAGCTTCTTCAACTAATCCAGGACGGCAACCTTGTCGCGATCATTTTCTGGCTGAAACATAACGATCCTACCTTCGCTGCTGTTAACAGGGTCATTCATGAATATGAGACTGCTACCGTCAAGCCGAGTGTCGAGGAAAACAGTCTCGCGGCACAAAAAATAGCGGAAATGATGGCTGATAAGCTGACGCATAGATACACGGCAGAAGAGATGAAGGAGAAAATTGAAGATGAGGAACGAGAGTCTGATGCTAATAAGGAGTCGGATGAACGGCTGGATTCCTTCGAAGAAGAAGATGATGATGAGAGTAAGTAGTTAGTAATACCTCAACCATCAAAAACCACTAAGCCACAGAGTGATAGGTTTTTGACGTGCAAAAATTAATCTTTATCAATATCTCTCTGTATTTCTTTAAATTCATTCTCAACCTCAGCTAGTCTTTTTTTGCAATCCTTTATTAGGCCGGCCCCTTCTTTAACTTTTTCTAAACCCATTTCGACATCCACCTCTTCCTGCTCATCAAACCACTCAACTATACTATTCAGTCTGCCCAACGACTCTTTTAAATTAATTTTTTTATCTGGCATATATTTTATTCGTTATTAATAATTTTTACTTCTGAATCAAACGTACCCTCACTTAACCCAATACTAACAATATCTCCCTTTTTTATTTGACTGGTTGTTTTCAAAATTCGACCACTTTTCATTACGATGCTGTATCCCAATTTCAACTGTCTTTTTGGGTCATTGTTGGTAATTTGTTTTTGGTATGAAACCACTAATTCCGTAATATTATCTTGAACAGATGTAAATTTTTCAACAATTTCCTTTTTAGCGGAATCGTATATAATGTTTTTAACGCTTGATATCGAAAAATTAATTTTTCTGAACACGGGTATAAGTGCTCCATTAATTCTTCTATTAATTTCAGCCATACGATCCTTGATTGATTTTAGGCCAACTTTTAATGATTCTTGCGCCCTAGAAAAATCGTTAAATATTTTTTGAAAAGCATTTTTCATTTTATCTAAACTGTCCCGGGTATAATCTTTTTTCTCTTGTATAGTATTTTGAAATTTGTTGAAGATTTTTTGTTCTGACAAAGGTACTATAGATTTGGCTCTTTCCCATGACTCATTTAACGTATTTGCAATTGCAGTAGGCGTAGAGACCATCATGTCAGACGCCAAACCGAGAAGGGATACGTCTTTCTCGTGTCCAATTCCGACTAAAACTGGGACTGGAAAATCCACTATTTCTCTCACAAGAATTTCATTATTAAATGGTAAAAATGATTCCATGGAACCCCCGCCACGAATAATGACAAGCACTTCGATATCTTTATTTCTAAACGTTTTTATAGAGTTCAATACTTCCTCTGTCGCTAGCTGACCCTCAACTCTTGAATCTATAAAGGATATTCTATATCCAAATTTTCCTATATTAGTAAAAAAATCTGCTATAACAGCACCGTCTTTTGATGTAATCAAACCTATTTTATTAGGATACAATGGAATAGGTTTTTTTCTGGATTCGTCAAAGAGACCCTCTTTTTGCAATTTCGCTTTTAGTTTTTCATATGCAATTTTTAACGCACCTTCGCCAACCAATTCTACAGTTTTGGCATTAAAAGAAAATCTGCCTGTTGGTTTATGCACACTAGATGAACCGGATATGATTATTTCAAGGCCAACTTCAAGTTCCAGTCCGCTAATATCATAATCACGCTTCCACATAATGCATGTAAGGAGAGCAGAATTTTCTTCGTCCTTGTCTTTTATTTTAAAAAATAAATAACTCCGCCCGGGATACATTTGAACCTCTGTAATTTCACCAATTATCCGAGCTTGATATTTTCCCAACTCTTGGTTAACGGTATTCAGGTATTCGTTTATTGATATAAAATCTTTTTTTGTTAGTTGCATGCTATTTTTCTAAGGGTCAGATTCTTTATATTGCTTATCTCTCTCTGTTATAAAAAGCCGAATATTGTATTGCTCGCAATAAGGGATATGTTTCTGGAATTGCATCGTTTTGCGGATTTTTATTTTTTAATTCGGCATTTATCTGTTTTAAAAATTCAGGTATATGGATAACCTCTATTTTTATATTTCCCAACGGAGATCCATCCGGCACTAAAGATTCCCAAGAAGCTTCTGTGCTGGGATTCAGGTTAAAACCCACTAAGGCAATTTGTCTCGGCTTTATATGCATCTCCTTAAAAGGAAAAATTTCCATGTAGTATTTCCTCGCATCAGAAAATTTTCTTTCAAATCTTTCTTTTCTTACAGGCCAAGGTAGAGCATCTGTTGATGCTTCCACGTGAATAAACTCTTGCGTTTCAGGTTTATAACCCACAACATCCATTTCGCCTATATAGCCACCACGAGCACGACGGCCAAATCTAATATTTGTACGAACAAAATAGCCTTTATGTTGATACCATTCTGCGGCAAGTTGTTCTAAAAAATTCATAGCGCTTTTTTCAACTATCCAATAATAATTTTATCAATTTCTTCCATGATTCTGTCTGTTTCGGAGAAGGCGACAATTATTTTTTGATAATGTTCAATTTCCTCATTTGATAATTTTCTGCCTTGACGATCCTTGAGCCACTTTTGGGCTGGTTGATATCCGCCGATAAAAAAATTCCAAGCAATTGGCGGGACATTGCCAAAATATTGATTCTCGTTTATATATACCCTGTCATTTTTATATTTTGGATATGCTTTTTCTACGGTGTCGTTTCCAGATTCAGAAAATTCAGTAAAATAAGGCGGAATAAGTTTGGAGGATTCCAGTAAATGCAACGCTCGTAATTCTCGGCCAAGCTCAGCAAGTTTTATAAAGGTTATGTTGTCTTTCGGATACGGCACTCTTGGAAAATCAATTTTTAGAAATTCTTTGTATTTGCCTCGATAGCTGGGTGAATACAAAATTGCATAAATATAATCCAAAATATTTTCAGGTTTTACCTTATTGACAATTTTTTCTATATCTTTAACGATTTCTTTTTTAAGATTTGAGATTTTTGATCCATCCTCGGTATATAAATAAAGGGGAAATTTAAAAGAGTTATCGGATACAAAGTGCTCGTCTGATATGTTTCCAGATATAAAAGTATAGTCTCCGTTCCTAGAATTTTCTAACCCAATATTTTCTTGTTTAAAAAAATTATCCATTACCTCTGATCTACTTCTGGATAAAAAATTTTTATTATAATAAATAAATCTTGTATCGAATGGACGGTAATCATACCTTACTAAATTTTCTTCTCTAAATTCCTTAATTTCTAGAACCTTATTATATTCCCAAGTAGTTTTTGGGCTTAGGTTGAATTTATTTATTACATCCTTCAAGGAATACTTACTTTCAATAATATCCTTGATACGGTCAGAAAG
>CAYXTY010000045.1:0-1143 GCA_964468505.1 uncultured Gammaproteobacteria bacterium | reverse complement strand
TGTCAAAATCTATGGAAATATTATCCACTTTGGTTTTTATTCCAGCGGAATAGGTAGTAAATACCTCGTTGATTTTAAATCCTTTTTCGTACTCTTCATTCTCGCTAAAATCCTTTGGCACGAAAAAATAATACGGCTCTTGATAATTCAATTTTTTCCATTCAACCGAATCTATGTTGCTTGAATTTAGAGATGTAAATTTTTCTTTTTGTTTACCATAAAGTTCGGTGTGATAAACATTTCCTAGACCATTTTTCTTTCTATCTTTTTTTATGAATATTGAAATTGATACACCTTGCTGAATGGCAAACACGTTTTCGTCTTTTCCGCCATCGGGCGCCTTTTCCTTCTTTTTTGAATTTCCGTGTAAATCTACGATATAAATGTCGTCAAAAGTTTCTAATAAATGTTTCCTCATTTGCCTATGCGTAATTCCGTCTATGAAGGAATTATTTGTTATCATGCCTATAATTCCTTCACCATTTTTCTCAATAATATTTTCGGTAAATCGAATAAATTTTATGTAGTCGTCATCGAGGTTAATTTTTCTTTCGTTTAAATTTTTCTTGTACTCTTTAAGTAATTCAGAAATATATTCGCCCTTATTTTGCGAGCTGATATTATATGGAGGGTTTCCTATCACCACCATAATGGGTAACTCATTTTTAACCCTATTTGCCTGATTCGATTCTTCGGTAATTGCTTTACCGATACCAATTGAGAAAAGCGTTTGTCCTTCCAGTTCTCCTTTTTCTAGAGAATTTGTAAGATATACGCCTAGGCGAGTGTTTTCAATTTTGGCTCCAGTTTCTAAAATTGTGGAAGAAAGTTTGAGATGAGCGATAGTGTATGAAGCCATCATTATCTCGAAACCATGCAGCCGCGGCAGAAGATCATTGTTAACATACGAGGACCATCTACCTTCCTGCCCCTCAAAATATTTTTTAATATGAAGAATTGCCTCGTTTAAGAATGTGCCTGTACCCGTTGCAGGATCTAGTATTTGCACTTTGTGAACTGTATCTTTTTTCTTTTTCCCAGGATATTTGCCATTAAAATTCCAGTATATTCCCGGAAAAATTAAAAAAATCACAGGATTTCAAGGATTTTAACTAAAAAACTTAATTCAAACAGTTTCTTAGG
>CAYXTY010000044.1:0-6611 GCA_964468505.1 uncultured Gammaproteobacteria bacterium | reverse complement strand
AATGCCTGAAGCCACACTTGTTGTTGGTGATTCTAACGGAGATGGAACTCTTAGTATTCTTGACTACAATATAATTCTTGATTGTTACAGTGATTTCCTAGCTCCTAAGAACTGTGCAGACCCAGCAAAGAAAGCAAAAGCTGATCTATCAGATGATGGAAAAGTTAATCATGATGACCATACTCTTTTCCTAAGAGAACTCTCAGTTGTAACAGGAGATTAAAATGGACTCCAATGTTAAAAACCGATTAATAAAAAAATACGCAACTTTAGGCATTCTACTCCTAACAATTGCACTCCCTATTACTTTTTATCAAACTCAAAAAAATCAAGACACTAGATCGAGCGCTGCAGCTGCGGACAAACTCGAAGCTGAGAGCGGAACAATGGGCGGAAATACACTAAGTAAACAAGATTCAAGCGCTTCTGGTGGGAGCTACATAGAACTTAATCAGAATCAAACCAGCACACCTAATCCTATACCAAATCTGAAATATCCACCCGATAACACTTTTACTTCTGTAACGCCTGGTACTCTAAATAGACCAAATTATCTATCCCCAGTTACCGATCCAAATTTCGCTACTAAAATCACACGGGTTACTGATCCTTCGGCATTTGGTGGCTCAACAACAATAAGACATGCTTATTCAAAAGTTGCCGCATGGAATAAAGATGGTAGTAAACTCATGATGGGTAAATACATTCTTGATGGAAAAACTTACACAGTTATTAAAAATATTACCTCTCTTACTGGTGAATACCGCTGGTCAAATACAGATCCAAATAAAATATATGTAATTGAAGGAGATGGAGAATTTAGAATCTGGGATGTAAATACAGTTACGAATAATTTAATAAGATCATTCCCGGGCTTTGATGAAGTGCGCATGGGACCTTGGGAGGGAAATCTTTCAAGTGATGACAGCATGGTTGTTTTATCTGGAAAAAATGGCACTGATTATACAGCCATCGTATTTGATATTAAAAATAATAAAGAAATATCCAGAAAAACTTTTCCAGGTGTGTGGGAAAATGGCATTGATTGGGCTTCTATTTCACCTAATGGTAAATACGTAGTAATAAATCATGCTTGCGGTTCGCCATGCATCGGACCAGTTAAAACTTATGATCTAAATTTAAATTACCTTGTTGATATTGCTCCAAAAGGCGAACATGCAGATATGACTACTGACATTGATGGCAATGATTATCTGGTTTATGTACTTGGACAAAATGGGTATCTTACAAAAACCAGAGTTGATACTGGAGCAAAATCAGTTGTCCTTCAAACCTCCAGAGGGGGACATATTTCATGTAGAAATCTCACTAGACCTGGATGGTGTTACGCCTCTCTAATTGGCACTGGCTATAACCAGGCATTTGCTTTCAAACTTGACGGAAGCCAGATTGTTCAAAGATTTGCAAATCATAGAAGCACAAATGCTAATTATGATGTTCAGCCAAAAGGAGTGGTCTCAACAGATGGAACAAAAATGCTTTGGACAAGTGATTGGGGCCTTACTGATGGGAGCTGGTTTGATTATGTAGTGGAAATGCCATGAGAAATAAAAAATTATCCCTGGTAATTCTCCTTTTAATAGTCATTTCTCTCCCCCTGCTAGTTTTAGTAATAAAACATCAAACACAAACAAGATCAAACGCCGCGGCTGCGGATAAACTTGAAGCTGAAAGCGGAACCTTAGGGGGAAATGCAATTCCAAAAACAGACTCTCAGGCATCCGGTGGAAGCTATATAGAATTAGTAACAAATCAAATTTCACCAACAATCACGCCTCAATCAAGTAATAAAATTGGACCTCAACCTGTAAACTCAACTCCCATTTCACAGGGGACAAAATTTGCTTCCCCTACTGGCACAGGCTCAACATGCAGTTCTTCCTCTCCATGCAGCTTAACAACTGCTACCAACAACGCAGCAGCGGGAGATATAGTTTTTCTAAGAGGTGGCATTTATTCTATAACTTCAAATATATACTTTAGAGGCAATGGCACACCAAATAACTATATTACATTTGAATCTTATCCTGGTGAATTGGCAATTTTAGACGGATCAAGTCTCTCAGCCGGGACACAAATATATATTAGAATCACTGGATCATATAATAAACTCCGAAAGTTTGAAATTAGAAATATGCCAATGCAAGGTATCTGGATTGGCGGTAACTATAATATACTTGACGGACTTGATGTGCATCATAATAAACTTTCAGGTATTCATATATTTAGCCCTTATGAAGCATTTCCCTATGGTCAATATGGCTCATATAATCAAATTTTAAATTCAAAAGCTCACGATAACTCAGATGCATACTTAGGCGGAGCGGGTCAAGATTTTAATAGAGGTGGAAATGCAGATGGAATTTCTATCTCATCAGGTGAAGGAAATATTGTAAAAAATGTTTTAATAGAAAGAAATTCAGACGATGGATTTGATTCATGGCGATCCACAAATACCAAAATTTCCCACTCCATATCAACAGCAAATGGAATTGACCAAGGAAACGGTGATGGAATTAAGGCAGGAGGAGCTTCTCCTTCAAATGGTACTATCGTTGAGCACTCAATTGCTTATAAAAACAAAGGTGTTGGTTTTGATACGAATAGTGGCTTAAATGTTACTTTCAATTTTGTAACATCATGGACTAATGGAGTATATGGATTCTATACTTACTCAACTACTAAAATTTCAAATAGCATTTCTGTGGGGCATACAAACAACTTTGGTGGAAATGGAACACAAACGAATAATTCATGGCAAAGAAGTGGAACTCCCACATTTATTAGCACTGATCCCTCGTCTGTGGATTTTCTAAAACCTACCACTAATGGTTTTACTGACATTGGAGCATACGCAAATTAATTTACTTTCAGCCTCAGAAAAGATATAAATAGAATGTGGCTAGAAATAAAAAATTTAGATTATTAACCTTAGTTTTAATATTAATAGCTCTCCCCTTTCTTATTATTGCAATCAGAAACCAAACACAAACAAGATCTGATGCCTCAGCTGCGGATAAACTTGAAGCTGAAGGTGGCACCTTGGGTGGCAATGCGGTCATCCAATCAGATTCAACATCTTCAGGTGGAAATTTTATAGTACTAAAGAATAATCAAACTCCAACAACTACACCTACTCCTACCATCAATCAGACTGGCACTATCTATAATATCCCATCAAGCATTGATGGTTCAGGAAATACTAATGTTTCTACAGCTATTCAAGCGTTCGTTAATTCAGTGCCAAATGGAACTAGCTCAAATCCTTCAATAATTAAATTCCCAGCAGGTAAAACATACCAACTTCAACCAGGAATTAATTATGGAGGAAAGAGCTACATAATTTTTGATGGCTCTGGCACTCCTACTCAGTATGGAAATACAGGGGGCGCTACATTAAAAGCCCCAGGAAATGGAATAAAAGTTGAAAATAGTCCATTTTATGCTCAATATCCTGCCAACGATATAATTTTCAAAAACTTTAATCTAATTGGAAGTAACCCACATGGCGCTACTAATCTATGTTGGAATGGCGAAGCTGCGCAAAACTCCGGAGGAACTTTAGGAGAATACCAAATGGGAATATCCATGAGAGGAGCAAGAGATATAGAGATAGCAAATATAAATTTCGATAAATTTCAAGGAGATCATGTTTATTTAGGAGCATTTAGAGCTAGTCCTACTGTCTGGAATGAAAATATCTGGATCCATAACGTATATGGTAATAATAATGGCAGAATGGCTTTTGGAATAATTGCTGCAAATAATCTTAAAATTGAAGATTCTAAATTTGATAATACTTGCATGTATGTATTTGATCAGGAGCCAAATTACAGCGATGAAGGAACTACAAATGCCATCTACAGAAGAAATATAATCGGAAATTACGCCTACAGCACTGCTTTTGGGGAAAGCGCAGTATTAGATACATATTCCCCAGCAACCTCAGCAATTTTTGGAAGCGTAACATTTGAAAACAACACCATTACCGGAAAACCAGTTGGCAGACCTATCGGACAAAGCCCTATATATATGAAGCTACTTGAACCAAACCAAACCGGAACCTGGATAATCAGGAATAACACCTGCACTTCAAAAGGGATTGGTCCTGCAATTAGAATAAATAATTCTTCAGCATCATTTACGATTACAAATAATACTGGATGTCTTAGCACGGGTTCGTTTATTTCTACCGAATCAAATTTCACTGGGACTCTAATTCAAAATGGAAATAATTAATTTACTTTCTGCATCATAAAAACAATAAATAAAGTATGAGGAAAAATAAAATAATTCCCTTAATAATCTTAGCTTTAATCATTATTGCTCTCCCCCTACTTCTAATTGTTGTTAAACAAAATCAAGACAATAGATCTTCTGCTGCAGCTGCGGACAAACTCGAAGCTGAAGGTGGAACTTTAGGAGGAAATGCTGTAAGCAAACAAGATTCCCTGGCTTCAGGAGGAAGCTTTATATTATTTGAAAATCAAACAACTGGAATATACGGTCCAGGAATAAATATTGACTCAAAAAATAATAATATTATTGGAGGAAGTAATAATGCTAAGTTATCCCACAAATTTAAAGCTAGCACGACATCGAATTTAAATTATATTATTTGGGCACTTCGTGTAAACGATTCAGGAAGCACTGGGTATGCCAAGGGCGATAATGGTGCATATAAAATTTCTATCCAAACAGATGATGGAAGCACAAATCATCTACCTTCAGGCACTAAATTAACTGAAATAACAGGCGCCCCTGGTCCAGGAAATTTTGGAGGAACAAATAGGAAAACTGTCTTTTCAACATCGCCTCTTTTACAAAAAGATCAAATATATCATGTAGTATGGGAAAATACGAGCTCTGACCCTGCTAATAATTACTTTTCAGTAAATGAAATTTGGACATATGATAAACTAATTCCCCGTCAACCTGTTTTAAGCGACTCTGATTATGCTTGTCTTTATAATTCGGGCTCCGGTTGGCAAATCCAATCAAATAATACTGCTGATATGGATTTAGGCTATGCAGATGGTACTCATGATGGCGTCTCTTATCTTCAGGCATTTTATGATAGTGGACAGGAAATAGTAGCTAGAATTTCTGGAAATAGAATATCTAGAGAGATATTTACTGTAAGCAGTGGAAATAAAACTATTTCAAAAATTTCAGTAAGACTTGCACATGTTTCTGGGAACAGTAATCTAAATCTAAAAATATTAGATTCATCAGGTAATCAAATTGCCTCTGGAAACATAAGTAATAATTTAATAACAGTAAGGAATTGGTCTAACTGGACCGGCAGCTCAAATGCTTCAAATGGAAACTGGGTATCAGTGAATTTGCAAAACCCAATCACCCTTTTAAACGGATCTACTTATAGCTTAACAATGAGCTCCCCTTCTGATACTACTTTTGCAGCTGTACCAATAAGATACAAAGATTTTTCAGCTGAAACTGACACAATGCTTTCCTATGCTTTTAAGGATGGGAAAGCTCAAGAATCTTTAGATAATGGATCGACTTGGCAGGATGTTTATTCTTATCAATCACAAGCAAATTTTCAATTTTATTTCACTACAGCATCCCAATTCATTTCTACCCCTACGCCTACAAACCAATCCGGAACCATTATAAATGTCCCCGCGACAATTGATAAAACTGGTGCTACAGATGTTACAGCTGCACTAAATAATTGGGTAGCAAGTATTCCAAATGGAACTAGCTCAAATCCTTCAATTCTTAAATTTCCATCCGGAGCAACTTATTTAATTAGTCAGGGAATTCAATTTAAAGATAGGTCAAATTTAATTTTTGACGGATATGGAACTAAATTAAAGCTTTCTCCATCAGCCGGATTCACTCAGCTTCAAAGCATGTTTTTACTGGGTAAAGGATATGGTAGTTTTTTTGGAGGAACAAACACAAATATTAAAATAAGAGGATTTGAATTTGAGGCAAGTAATCCTACGCCTGGAAGATTTGATGCTTCGCGCGAACACCAGCATGCTGTAGAAATCAATAACAGCAACGGAGTCGAGGTTTATGATATCACCGCTAAAGGTATAGGTGGGGATGGAGTAAAAATTGGAGATTCAACCAACATAAATCTTCATAATATGAATATAAATGACGCTGGTCGTCAAGGAGTTTCTGTTATCTCTGGATCTCAAATAATAATCGAGAATAATCATTTTGAAGATATGGGATATTATATCTTTGATGTTGAGCCCAATAATGATACTGAATCTGCTACAAATATCACATTCAGGAATAACACCATGGGCTCATGGGGACCAGATGTTGGTGTTGGAGCTGGATTTGTGGCTGCCGGAAGTGGAACAGCATATCTTCAAGTAAATAACATTACAGTTACAGGCAATAAGTTTATTAGAGGCGCTATTGTTAAGGAAGGACAGTTAGTTTCAACCTTAAGAAGTTATTACAATCAAAATCAGCACAGAAGACTTTCCAATATTGTCTTTACAAATAATTCCTCAACCCAGACCACTCCTGGTCCAGTCCTACAATTTAAATCAATTGATGGGTTAACAGTAACAGGTAACTCTCAACCACTTTCAAACGGG
>CAYXTY010000043.1:0-6728 GCA_964468505.1 uncultured Gammaproteobacteria bacterium | reverse complement strand
GAAACGACTTCCATTCGAATTGTCGGATCTTCTTTTAAGGTTAAAATGTCATGTGTGATGGGGACATTTCCAGCCTCAAACTCGACTCTTACCACTTGTCCTTCGATTCCAATTATTTTTCCTGTTGGTTTCATAGTTAAACTTTACCCCACAAGGAGTTGCTTGCAAATGTTTCAAGTTGTTTTTTATTTTGTGAGCTGTGAGCTATCCTATTTTTCTGATTAGTCATGGTTATAAGTTGTTTATCGATATTTTCTGAGGCTGTATCAAGG
Organism: uncultured Gammaproteobacteria bacterium; assembly: GCA_964468505.1. Taxonomy (GTDB): domain Bacteria; phylum Patescibacteriota; class Microgenomatia; order Levybacterales; family UBA12049; genus 2-01-FULL-39-10-A. Next base: position 6,456 of record CAYXTY010000043.1, on the reverse strand, counting down.
GAAGTTAAGCGTGATGCGATCTTAGCAAGCTGAGATTCTCTAACTGTTTGTTCGAAAATTGAAGCAAAAATCTGTTTTTCAAAGAACTCAAGAATTTTCTCAAGTGAGGGTTCAAAGAAAAATTTAACAGATTCTTTATTTTCTATTTTTTGATCTAGGGCGTTTCCGGAAATATCAGAAAATGTAGCATTTTGCTTTATAAAGTTTTGAAATTCTCCATAGAAGACAACTGTTTTTTGGTAATTAATAATAAATTTTAGAATCTCATCTAGGTTCTTTTCATCAACATTTTGGTCGGGGAAGTCAAAGTAGAAATACTTCTGTTTTAGCTTTGATTCATTCCAAAGTGCGAGCCCAAGCTTGCCGATAATAGCTATGTCATAAGCCTCATCCTTAGGTGTTTTTTGGAAAAGTTCGAATGTTCTCTTGATTAGATTTCCATAGAGACCCGTATTAGCAGAAATGAATATATATAAAGTCTTTCCATTCTTATTTATGAAGGAGAATTTCTCAGAATCTTTGCCTTTTTTTGACTTCATAAGCTCTTCAACCTGTTTTTTATATGAGAAAATAACTTGTTCATAGATGCCATGTATCTCCTCAACAAAAGTTCTGTTTCTTAAAACTGAATCTCTGGTTCTTCTTATGCGAGAAGCGGCGATTTCCTCATAAGATTTCACCATGTCATTTAGACCGATTAGATTTTCAATTTCACTTTCTAAGTTCTTTTTTGTAAGCATAATGTTTGTCCAGGATTACCTTGCTAAGGGATAAACATATTTTAGATTCTTTTTTACTTTCATAATTAAATCATTAAAGCTTTCTGAAGACTCAATCATGTTATTTATATACATTCTATAATTTAAATTCGATTCATAATGCTTCGTTATCTTATCTTTATGTGCGCTCAAGCTCCTAATATCAGTTTTTTCAAGATTGCTGCCCCAAATGAGCGTGAGAAGTATAACTTGGACACTATTCGGAATAATCGCATTTGGATCCTGATCAAAAAATCCTAAAACCTTGGTACCTGTTTCAGAAGTAATTTTTACCGAGTCTGTTACTTCTGCTCCGAAGTGTGAAAACTTCCTAATCTTTTCATAGAGAGTCAAAAAGCTTAGTAATTCTCTGTTAATGCTTCGCTTTGATGCAGATTGAGTTTGTTTTCCAACGCGAGTAACAGAAACGAATGGGTTAACTGCGGGGCGTCTTCCTTCAGAAAACAGATTACTGTCAAAATAAACGTGTCCGTCAGTCATAGACATAATATTTGTTTGAATATAACCTGAGAAATCTCCTTCGGGGCTTTCAGTTACGGGCATACATGTAATTGCAACTTCCTTGTCTTTTACCAAAAAGTTTCCTGAGCGCTCAAGTAATCTTGAATGAACGTAAAAAATATCTCCAGGATATGAGTTTCTTCCAGGAAACTTGTTAGCTAAAAGTGAAATTTCTCTATAAAATTTAGAATGAGTTGATAGATCGTCAAGAATTAGAAGAGAATCTTGTCCCATATCTCTGAAATACTCAGCAATTGTCATTGCGGAGTAGGGAGTGATAAAAATTTTACCTGCTGGATCTTGAGAAGTTGAGGCTAAGATAATAACTCTCTCCATTACTTTATTCTTTGTGAAATATTCTTCGATTCTTTTTATGTCTATCTTTTTCTTTCCAATTGCAGCATAAATACAGATGTCTCCAGCCCTTGCAGCAGAAACAATTGACTGAAGTAGGAAGTTGGTTTTACCAGTTTTTCTGTCTCCGATAACGAGCTGTCTTTGGCCTTTTCCTATTGGAACCATAAGATCGACTATTGAAACTCCTGTTTCGAACTGTTTTTTTATAGTTCTTCTAGTCATGATTCCGGGAGGATCAGTCTCAATTGTTCTAAAAGTTTTAGCTTTTTTTATTAATTTATGACTGTCTAGGGAGTTTCCAAAAGCGTCAATTACTTGACCTAACATCTCTTTTCCCACAGGAATGCTTATCGGCTGTCCAGTTCTAGCCACTTTTTCTCCAACTCTGATTGGGTTTTTACTAAATGCCATTATTTCTATGTTTTCAGGACTAAGTGACATTACTTTTCCGCTGTCTCCGTTTTCAAAAATCACAAGCTCATTAGGTTTTGCAGAAGGAAGACCATTCACGTGAATAATTGTATTTACTACTTTTACAACGTATCCTACTTCGCCTGTTTCATTTAGATAATCGTTAATTGTTTTCATTTAGAGAAGTTTAGAGATTAACTGTTTTTGATTTAAGAAGAGCTCATCGATTCTTTTTAAAAGAGAGAAGTCAGCATAAGATCCTTTTTGATTTACGATAACAGCTCCTCCCATAATTTTTGGGTCAATTATAAATTCAAATATCCCTCCGTCTATGCCATTTTTATCCGCCCAATTCTTAATCGATGTGATCATTTTTTGATCTGGTTCGATAGCTATTGTTAACTTTAAGACGGTTAAGTTTTTAACAGCTTCTAATAAGGAGTTTAAAAATTTTTCAGTTTTTATTTTATTATCATTTATTTTTTGCGCTTGTATGATTTTTATAATCTCATTTGAAAGAAAAGCTTTGTATGGGGAAGGGGAATCGGTTTTATTTTGCTTTTTATATAAACCCTGAATTAACTCTTCGATGAGATTTACAACTTCACCCTGCTCATCCTTGGTTCTTATCAATTTTAAAAAATTAGAATAATTCATTAGATGATATTTTCCTTCTTAGCTTTGTTTAATGCTTCGATAATTAAATCTTCATGATCTTTAGCATCGAGTGATTTTCCTAAGACAGTCTTTGATATGTTAAGGAGTATTTTGTATATGTCATCGTTAACTTTGTTCATCATTTTTTCTCGGTATTCTTTAATCTCAATTTCTAATTTTTCATACTCCTGTTTTATTTTTTCCTTAGCAATATTTTCGGCTTCGAAAGTTTGTTTCTTAATGACATCTTTATACTGAGAATAGTCAGATTCCACATCTGATTCGATACCTTTGTATATGTTTTTCAATAGTAAGATGTTGCTATCGTTAACCTGTTTTAGTTGATCTTCAAACTTTTTTGATAATGCAGCAGATGCTTCTTCTAAAACTTTTTTCTGGTCTGCTAACATTATTTCGACAGATTCTTGAAGTTCGTTTGTAGACTCTTGCTTAATTTCAGAAGCGTGTAGGATTATTTCATTCGCCTGTTTACTAGCGCTCTCAATTATCTTCTGATAATCTTCATGGGCTTTTAGCTCTAAATCATCCCATCTGTTTTCTTCTTTCTCTTTTATTTCTTCAGATTTCTTAGAATTTTTCCTGGCATAAATAATTGATATAAAGAATAGGCATATTGAAAATATAGAAAGCCAGATTAAAAAGACATTAAGTGAGGTAAGATTAGGCAGGTTAATCATTTCTATAATCATCGCACTTTAGATGATCAAAATCAAATAGGCCAAGGCTACGCCGGCGATTATTATAAGCGCAGTGAGCATTACATTTAAGATTACTGAAAGCTCAATGAATTTCCTTGCAAGCGGATTTCGCCCGACAGCCTCGATTCCTTTTTGGGCAACTTTACCAAAGTATGTGAATCCAAGAATAAAGGCCAGAAGCACAATTATTGCAGCAATTACATATCTTAGAGCTTCAAGCGGGGATAAATAGGCTGAGTTTCTCGCATTCTTAAGAACGCTAAATATATTTCTGCTTACCTGTGTGGTCGTTGTGTTGCTAAAATGCGGTTTAATATCAACCAGTATTCTACCCTCATTATCTCCTGAGTAGTCTTCAAGCGCAATTCCAAGCACGAATCCGTTTTCCGCTGATTTTACCCCTACGCCGGGGGTGGTGGAAGAAGTGATAAGATCGTTTCTCTTAATGATGCCATTTGATGTATTAACTCTCACTCTGGATTTTCCAGTATAAACTACATACCTGAGATTGCCTTTTGGCACATCCTCCATAGCGATAGCAGGCGTATTAGTGACGACTCCATAAAGGCCGCTGTCGTATTCTTTATCTGCTAATGTATATCCGCCACTTGTTATCGTAATAATTGATCCCTCGCTAATATTAGAACCCGAGATTGGGAGGGTTACTGAGGTTCCGGAAAAGTTTTCTTCGTTTGTTTGAGCATTTCCATTTGTGACAAATAGAAAAGAGGAGATGATGGTAATTCCAATAATAGAGATTTTTAATAACCGCATAAGTTCAGCATAGTATTAATAAGTTTTATATGTCAAGCCAAGGTAGGCGGTTTTAACTGAATCTTAATTGATCACATACGATATGTTTAGATATCATATTTTATATTAATATGTTATGTCGAAAAAATGTGAAAAAATCGTTCATAATTCATGAAAATTATTAAAATATCTGTCGTTTTTGAAAGATTTTCATAAAAGAAAAACGGGGGATAAAGGATTAAATTTATTTAAATTTTTTGTTTCACAGATCTTACTACAGGTTAAAATATCTAAAAATATTTATCAAAAAACTGATGTTTTTAAAATGCTTGTTGTTGCTTAATTTTAGGTATAAATGTCCAAATTTTTGTTGTTTGTGAAAATAAATTAAAAATTGCAAAAAAAGAGACTTCGAAAAGGGAAGAAAATTAGCCTCAGAAATTTATGTTTTCACGAATTTAATTTTTGTCCAAGTTTCGTGCTTGACAAAGCGTGAAAAAAATGTCGTAATGGATGTACAGTAAACTTATACATTTAGAATATGAAATTATACATTTTCTCCAAATACTTAGACATTATACCCTCCAACTTAGACATTTTAGCTTGCTGTCCAATTTCTAAAGATAAGTTTACTGTACGTATCTGAGCCTAGGAAATTGAGGACATCTGGCTGCCCAAGATGGACAAGAATTTATTAAGCATACAAGAAGCCGCGAAGTTACTAAAAGTCTCTACAAAGACTCTCAGGCGCTGGGAAGAAAAAGGAATATTAATCCCAAACAGAACCGCAGGATCCCACAGAAGATACACTCGTGAATCAGTTGAGCAATTTTGGTTAAGCCTATCTGAAGCTAAAAAAAGTCACAATCCTCAGTTCTCAGGCGTACAGGAAGCTAAGCCCTTCAACATAACTCAGCCAGTGATAAAGGCTAAAGAAGAGCTAGAGGTAAAATCTCAAGAAATTATTATAGGCCAAACTAAAAGCAAGTATGTTCTTTCAAGGAAAATTATTCTCGTTGCAGTTATCGCAATAATAATTACTTTCCTAGGACTCGCAACTTTCGTTGCTGCTACATTCGTTCCAGGATTTGGAATTGGCAAAGCAGACACAGAAAAAGTTATGGCTCAGAAGGTAGACGGAAAAGAGGTTCTTGGGCTCTCTGTTGGAAGATCAAGATACATTTACAGAATAAACGTGCCTACATCTTTTTCACAAAACGTTGAATTCCTAAAGGGAATTGATGTAACACAAATAGCTACAACTTCAGGCGGAATAATTACAAACAATTCAGATATTAATGCAGGTTCGGGCTCAGTATTTGCTTCAAATCTTGTTTATTCAGTAATTCCAGGCACAGGAATTACAGTTACTGGAGATCCACAAAATCCATTAATAACAAACACAGGTGTAACTTCATTTGGAGGTGCGACTGGAGCAGTTACATTAACAGCTGGATCAGGAATTTCAATAAATGGCACAACGATCACAAATACGCTCGAAGATACGACAGGTGATTCATTTAAGAACATTTTGGTAGGGTCTGATACTATTACTGCTTCAGGAGATGATGATCTTACTGTTGCAGCGGGAACTGGAATAAGTATTTCAGCTGATACAGCAAATAAAATCTTAACAATTACTGCGACTGGCGGATTTGGAGGATCATCAAATTGGAGACTTACGGATGGAGCGCTTTCACCAATAAATGACACTCTGGATGTTTTAATAGGAAATACTGCAAGCGGAAGTGCAAGGTTTGGTTTCATCAATGTTAACTCCGGAACACCAGCTATTCAAATAAACGGATCAACAGTTTTAACAGCTAATTCTTTGGGAAGTGGAATTACAACATCAAGTTTAACATCGGTTGGAGCGCTTGGATCAGGATCAATAACTTCCGGATTTGGTTCAATTGACATTGGCGGGGATAATCTTACGGCTGGCGGAACGATAACTTTCTCTGGTTTAACAACAAACGGTGGCGTTCTGTATACAAATGGATCAGGAGTAATTGCTCAGACGACCGCAGGCTCACTAGGAGAATGCTTCATTTCTAGCGGAGGAGGAGCTCCGACTTGGGGGTCATGTAGCGGAAGTGGAGGCGGTAGTAACTGGAACGTTACCAACGGAGCGATCAGTCCAAAATTTTTGTCGCTTGATTTACTTCTAGGTGCTAATGCTACCACTTCATCAAAGTTTGCTTTCATGAACGTTGCATCTGGCACTCCAACAGCTTCTATCTCTGGTAATTCAGGAAATATTGCTACAACTCTCTCCG